>NZ_JBIMMV010000006.1:0-209941 GCF_044628475.1 Arthrobacter sp. BPSS-3 | reverse complement strand
GACCCCCCCCCCCCCCCCCCCCCCCCCCCCCCCCCCCCCCCCCCCCCCCCCCCCCCCCCCCCCCCCCCCCCCCCCCCCGGCCCTCTTCTTCTGATGCTCTGTCTTTACCGCTGTGATCGATCGGCTGGCGTCTAGATCATCCCGGGATAGGTGGACATGATGTAATCCGCGGCTGCCGGGCCCTTGATGCGGAGCGGCGTTCGGCCGGGACGGATGCGTTTTTGTTTCATCGCGGCCCAGAAGGCGTCTTCGGGCTTCGGAACGGACTGGGTCAGGAAGCACCAGCTGGTGTAGACGCCGTAAAGGCAGTCGCGGCCAATGCCGACCGTTGCGGCGTTGTCAGAAGTGGTTGCTTCGAGGAGGAACTGGTCAAACTGCGAATCTGCCATTGTTGGCTCATTTCCGCTGGGGTGCTGTGGTGCCGCCGAGGGCTGCAGCGGCTGAACCGGGCCGCCGTGCACGGGGCGCCCGGGTGAAAGGCGTCAACCTCTCTACACTGTAGACGGTACGCGTAGACTGGAGTCGAAGCAAGCCTGCCGGTACAGCACCGGGGACCGATGTGGCCCCCGGCTTCCCGCTCCTCTCGATCGGATCGCCATGACCCCCGCGGAACATACCGCCCCGCCGTCGACCTCCGCCGCCAAGCCGAGGCTGAGCCGGGAACTGGTCCTGACCGCGGCCCTCCGGCTGGTCGACGAGGAGGGGCTGGACGCGCTCACCATGCGGCGCCTGGGCCAGGCGCTGGGCCGCGATCCCATGGGCCTCTACCGCTACGCGGAGAACCGCGCGGCACTGCTGGACGGCGTGACGGAGCTGGTGTTCGAGGAGCTGGACGTGTTCCCCGATACCGCGGACTGGCAACTCCACCTCAGGCGCATCGCCCACAGCCTCCGCGAGGTGGCGCTGCGCCACCCCAATGTGGTCCCCCTGCTGGTGACCCGGCCGCTGTCCACGCCGCTGGGCCTGCGGCCGCGGGGAACGCTCCGGCCGCTGGAGCTGATCCTGTCCCTGCTGATCGGGGCGGGGTTTGCGCCAAGCGACGCCCTGCACGTGTACCGGGCCTACTACGGCTACCTTTATGGCCACATCCTCAACGAGTTGCAAGAGTTCGTGGTGGACCCCGAAGAGAGCGAGGCTTTGCTGCGGCTGGGTCTCCACCAGCTCCCTGCCCGGGAATTCCCGCACATCCGGAACCTGGCCGACGTCCTCGTAGACTACGACGGCAAGGCGGAACTAGACGAGGGGCTCACGATCCTTTTGTCCGGTCTGGGCGCCCGGCTTTCGCCGCAGGAACCGGCTCCTGCCGCCTGAGCTCGTCGATCATCGCCCCCAGCGCGGGCGCCTCGGCCGGATTGTCCGCCAGGGCCACCAGCGCCTGCGCCACCCCGGCGAGCTTGACGTTGCGGTTGTTACTGAAGGAGGTCAGCAGCCTGAAGGCCTCGTCGGAACCGATGCCCAGCCGGCCCATCAGGAGCCCCTCGGCCTTGGCGATGGTCCCCCTGGTCGCCATGGCGCGGCGCACGGCGTCGCGCGCGGTAAGTTCGGTCTCCCACTGGATGGTGGACGTGAGGTCCAGCATGACGCCCGAGACGCTGGCCAGCCGTCCGGCGTCGTCGAGCACGGCCTCCCCGGCCGTCAGGACCCGGTGTTCGTGGGATCGGGCGTCGATGATGCGGTGGTAGATGGCCACGTGGCCGCCGTGCGCGAAGAGTTCGGCGCTGATCGCCTCGATCCGGGGCAGGTCCCCCGGGTGCTTGTGTGCCAAGGTCAGGGCCAAGGTGGGCACAACCTCGCCGCGCTTGTAGCCGTGGATGGCGTACAGCTCATCGGACCAGGCCATGCACCGGGTGGCCCCGTCCATCACAAAGGTTCCGGCCGGCAGAATCGAGGCGTTCACCCCGCTGGCATAGGCGGGGCCGGGAGTTTCGGTCATAGCCTTCCTCCTTCTCGTCGCATGCCGCGAATCCGCAATGCGCAGCCGGCGCGACAGCCTGCCCGGGGAGGGTGTGTGGCCCGCCCCCAATAACTGCGGGCCACACTCCGCTCTCCTCCACCGGCCTTCGGCGGGTCATTTGACTTGCAATGCGCCCCGGGATATGCTTTCGACCAGCGCCCCGATGCATCCCCCAATAGCATCGGGGCGCACCCATATCCGAAACACGCCCGACGCCGGGCGGACGGCGCGGCAGGTCCGGGGAATTCCAGTGAGGGGTCAGGGGCCGTGACGGCACCTGACGCTGGCGAAAGAGGGGCGGACGACGGCGGCCCGCGGCGAGTTTAGGCTCATCAGGCAGACCCTCCCGTCATTGGGTAGCGGCCGCCTGCATGACCTCTCACACCATAACAAAATGGACCGCCCAGCCCAAGGGTTTAAAACGGATCTTTGAGCTCCCGACGGCGGTACCGCCCGGAGCTGCGGGAGAGCCGGCCGGGGCCACGCCGGTCGTCCCGCGCCCTCCCTTTGACCGTCGTCGCGGCGGCGTTAGTCTGGTCCCACGCCGCCAGCAACGGATCGAGGAACCGCAATGAAAGCGCTCACCCTGGTGTGGACCGCCGCCGCCACCGCCGCAACTGCCGCCCTGGGCGGGCTGGCCACGGACCCGGAAAGCCGCTGGTACACGACGCTCCGGAAGCCCGAGTGGCAGCCTCCCACCCTGGCGTTCCCGATCGTCTGGACCGCGCTCTACGCCGACATCGCGGTGACCTCCGCCGTCGCCCTCGACAGCGACGGCCCGGCCGGCGCGCACGGCAACGAGGCCACGGCGGGCGCGGCCCGGACGTCCGGCGCCCCCACAGCCGTGGAGCGGCAGAAGGCAATCCGCGCCTACCGCGCCGCCCTGGCCGCCAACCTCGCACTGAACGCCGGGTGGAGCTGGCTCTTCTGGCGCTCCCGGAAGCCTTGGCTGGCCGCGGCCGAGGCCGGGGTACTGGCGCTCAGCAGCGCGGACCTCGCCCGACGCACTTACGCGCTCAACCGCACCGCCGGCGTCGCCCTGGTCCCTTACCCGCTCTGGTGCGGCTTCGCCACGGTCCTGTCCGCCGCGATCGCCCGCCTGAACCCCGGCCGGCACTGACCCTTCCCCAGCTACACCACACCCCCGAACCCGGACCGCCACACCGCGAGCGCCGGTCCCTCGGCGCGCCCCGGCACCCCAACCCTAAGTAAATCTTTTGGAAAAATTGCGTTAACCAGCACCGGCCACCCGCTGATTCGGCGGAATTTGGTCGGTACTCTTTTGGGGTGTTCGGGCCAGGGGAAAGGCCGGGACGCACCGTAGTACCAACCACCACCCGTCGCCGGAGGCACCCTTTGGTGGGGTTTCCGCGCCGGCTGCTGGGCGTTTCGCTGGGGAACGCCCCGCCGAGTGTTCACGTCATTCACTCCGTGTTCATTCACCCCTGTTTTGCTGTGCCGGGACCTGCTTGACCAGGAGCAGCCCGGCCCGTCCGCGGGGCCACAACCCCGGACATCGCACCCAGCCCTTACCCGGGCACCTTCATGAGAGTCAGAGCGAATGAAAATCACACCATGGAAGACAGCGCTGGGCGCCGCGCTGTCAGCGGGGCTCATCGCCGCCCCGCTGACAGCCGTTCCGGCCGCAGCACTGGAGGTCTCGCCGGCAGCCGCCGGAACATCGCCGGTGACCATCAACGAGGCGTACCTCAGCGGCGGCAGCGCCGGAGCCGCCTTCAAGAACAAGTTCGTGGAGCTGTACAACTCCTCTGACGCACCCGTATCCCTGGAGGGCTGGTCCATCCAGTACCGCTCCGCGACCGGCACCGGGGCGCCCAGCTCGACGGCGCCGCTCACCGGCACCATCGCGGCCAAGGGGTTCTACCTGCTCAAGGCCGGAAGCAACGGCGCCACCGGCCAGGACCTGCCCGCGGCGGACGCCACGGCCACCGGGTTCAACCCGGCCGTCGGCGGCGGCACCATCATCCTTGCCAAGCAGCCGGCGGCCCTGAATCCGCTGGGCACCGGCTCGGTTATCGAGCCCGCTAACGTCGCGGACATCCTCGGCTACGGCAGCTCGAACACCTTCGAGACCCAGGCCGCGGCCGCCCCGTCGGGCACCGGCGACGTCCGCAGCCTCAACCGCGCCAACGGTGTGGACAGCAACAACAACGCGATGGACTTCGGCCTCAACACCGTCATCACCCCCGGCGCGGCCAACGGCACCGCCGCTCCCGTCGACCCGGCCCCCGGCACTCCCCCGGTGAACCGCACCATCGCCGAGATCCAGGGCACCGGCGCCGCCAGCCCGTTCACCGGCACCACCGCCACCACCCGGGGCAAGGTCACCGCCGCCTACCCCACCGGCGGGATCTCCGGCTTTTACCTTCAGACCCCCGGTACCGGCGGCGACCTGACCCCGGCCAACCACACCGCCTCCGACGGCATCTTCGTCTATGCACCCGCCGCCGTCGCCTCCGTGAAGATCGGCGACTACCTCGAGGTGACCGGCGAGGTCGCCGAGTACTACGGCATGACCCAGCTCAACGTCACCGGCACCACCGGGATCGCCGCGCTGGCCGAGGCCGCCCCGGAGGTCAAGGCCACCGGCTTCAGCCTTCCTGCCAGCGAGGCGTTCCGCGAATCCCTCGAGGGCATGCTCCTGACCCCGCAGGGCCCCGTCACGGTGGCGGACAACTTCTCGCTGAACCAGTACGGCGAGATCGGCCTAGCCGGGGGCACCACCCCGCTTGAACAGCCCACCGCCGTCGCACCCTACGGCTCCGCCGAGTACACCGCCACGGTGGCGGCCAACGCGGAACGCGGCATCAAGCTCGACGACGGCGCCACCACCAACTTCCTCAAGGACGCCGCCGCCAAGGCGCAGCCGCTGCCCTACCTGACCGGCACAGACCCGGTCCGCGTCGGCTCCCCCGTGACGTTCACGACCAACGTGGTCCTGGGCTACGCCAACAACGCCTGGAAGTTCCAGCCGCTGACCCAGCTGACCCCGGCGAACGCCGCCACTGTCCAGCCGGCCCGCTTCGGCGCCACCCGCGCCGATGCCCCCGCGGCCGTGGGCGGCAGCCTCAAGCTCGCCTCCTTCAACGTGCTGAACTACTTCCCCACCACCGGGGACCAGCTGTCCGGCTGCACGTTCTACAAGGACCGCGCCGGCAACCCGATCACCGTCCAGGGCGGCTGCAACGTCCGCGGCGCCGCGAACGCGGAGAACTTCAAGCGCCAGCAGGACAAGATCGTTGCCGCGATCACCAAGTCCGGCGCCGACGTCGTCACCCTCATGGAGGTCGAGAACTCGGCCCAGTTCGGCAAGAGCCGCGACGCCGCCCTGTCCACCCTGGTGGACGCCCTGAACGTTGCCACCCCCGGCATCTGGGACTACGTCCGCACCCCCGCCAACGCGCCCCCGCTGTCCGATGAGGACATGATCCGCACCGCGTTCATCTTCAAGAAGGCCGCCGCCGAACCGGTGGGCGAGTCCATCATCCTCAACGACACCGTGGCCTTCGCCAGCGCCCGCAAGCCGCTGGCCCAGGTCTTCAAGCCGGCCGGTGCCTCCGATGACAAGAAGTTCATCGCGATCGCCAACCACTTCAAGTCCAAGGGCTCCGCCGCGACCCCGGACGACACGGACAAGGGCCAGGGCAACTCCAACCTCGCCCGCACCGCCCAGGCGCAGTCCCTGCTGGCTTTCGCCGACGAGCTGCAGAAGTCCAAGGGCACGGACAAGGTCTTCCTGATCGGCGACTTCAACTCCTACGCCAAGGAGGACCCGATCAACGTCCTCACCGGCGCCGGGTACGTCAACCAGGACGAGAAGGCCCGGAACGCCAACGGCTCCGCCAAGCACTCCTACCTCTTCGGCGGCCTGGTGGGCTCCCTGGACCACATCCTCGCCTCCCCGGCGGCCAACGCGGCCGTCACCGGCGCGGACATCTGGAACATCAACTCGGTGGAATCCGTGGCGCTGGAGTACAGCCGCTACAACAACAACGTCACCGACTACTACGCCCCGGACCAGTTCCGCGCCAGCGACCACGACCCCGTGGTGGTGGGCCTGGACCTGAAGGTCGGCCCTCCCCTTCCGGCCAGCGTCGACCTCAACCTGCTGGGAATCAACGACTTCCACGGCCGGATCGACTCCAACACCGTGCAGTTCGCCGGCACCATCGAGAAGCTCCGCGCTGCCGCCGCCCCGGGCGCCACCGCGTTCCTCTCCGCGGGCGACAACATCGGCGCCTCCCTGTTCGCCTCCGCGGTGGCAAAGGACCAGCCGACCATCGACGTGCTCAACACCCTGGAACTGCGTACCTCGGCCGTGGGCAACCACGAGTTCGACGGCGGCTGGGCCGACCTGCGTGACCGCGTGATCGCCGGCGGCGCGAACGCCAAATTCCCGTACCTGGGTGCCAACGTCTACACGAAGGGCACCACCGAGCCGGTGCTGCCCGAGTACACCGTGCTGGAGCTGAACGGCATCAAGGTGGCCGTGATCGGCACCGTCACGCAGGAAGTCCCGGCGCTGGTCACCCCCGCCGGCATCGCGGACCTCGAGTTCGGCGATCCGGTCGAGGCGATCAACCGGGCCGCCGCGAAGATCAAGGCGGACAAGCTGGCCGACGTGATCGTGGTCGAAAACCACGACGGCGCCGGGTCCGGAGCGCCCGAAGGCGCCACCCTGGAGCAGGAAGTCGCCGCCGGCGGCCCCTTCGCGGCGATGGTCCAGGAGGTCAGCCCCGACGTGGCCGCGATCTTCAACGGCCACACCCACAAGCAGTACGCCTGGGACGCACCGGTCCTGGACGGAGCGGGACAGCCAACCGGCAAGACCCGCCCGATCGTCCAGACCGGCAACTACGGCGAGTTCATCGGCCAGATCCAGCTCACCATCGACACCAAGACCATGTCCGTCACCGGTTACAAGGCGGCCAACGTCAAGCGCAGCACGGATCCGGCGGCTGACCTGATCGCCGCCTACCCGCGCGTCGCCGCGGTCAAGGCCATCGTGGACAAGGCCGTCGCGGACGCCGCCGTGATCGGCAACCAGCCGGTCGGCAAGGTCACCGCGGATATCACCACGGCATTCGGCGGCTCCCCCGCCGTCCGCGATGACCGCAGCAGCGAGTCCACCCTGGGCAACCTCGTGGCCGACTCGCTGGTGGACGCACTGAAGGCCCCCGAGCTGGGCGGCGCCGAGATCGGCGTCGTGAACCCGGGCGGCCTGCGCAACGAGCTGTACTACGCCCCGGACGGCACCATCACCTACGCCGAGGCCAACGCGGTCCTGCCGTTCGTGAACAACCTCTGGACCACGACCCTGACGGGCGCGCAGTTCAAGACGCTGCTGGAGCAGCAGTGGCAGACCAACCCGGACGGCACGGTCCCCAGCCGCGCCTACCAGCAGCTGGGCCTGTCCAAGAACGTCAACTACACCTACGACGCCGCCCGCGCCGCGGGTGACCGGATCACCGCGATCCGGGTCAACGGTGCGCTGATCGACCCGGCGAAGTCGTACCGGATCGGCACCTTCAGCTTCCTGGCAACCGGCGGCGACAACTTCCGGATCTTCACGTCCGGCGCCGGCACGAAGGACTCCGGGCTGGTTGACCGGGACGCGTGGATCGCCTACCTGAAGGCCCACAACCCCGTCTCGCCGGACTTCGCACGCCGTTCCGTGGCCCTGGTCAACACCACCGCGGCCGAGGTCAAGGGCGGCGGGGCCATCACCCTGGCGGTCTCGAAGCTGGACCTCACCTCGCTCGGCAGCCCGGCCAATACCTCGCTGCGGGCCGAGTTCACCGACGCCGCCGGGAAGGTCACCGCGCTGGGCACCGTCCCGGTTTCGGCCGGCTCAGCCTCGGTCAACCTCGCCGTGCCCGCGGCCGCGGCAGCGGGCACCGGCACCCTGGTGCTCACCGCCGTCGAGTCCGGCACCGTGGTGAAGACCGCGGTGCAGGTGGCGGCCAGCGCCCCGCCGGCACCGGTCTGCACCGCCCCGGTGCCGCCGACCAAGTGGTACGACCTGGCCGGCTGGGTCAAGTACGGCATCGCCTGGGTGAAGTACCAGAAGTGCCTGCGGGGCTGATGCCCTGACAGGCGGGAACGGGCACGCCCCGCCCCGGCCGGAACGGAGGACCACCAGTGCGGTGGGTCCGCCGGCCGGTCCGGGGTCGGGGCGTGCCTGTTCTCGTTGGGGGGCCTGTTCTGGTTGACCCGGGCTCAGCCGCCGAGGATGTCCCTGGCGATCTCGTCCGCGTCGCGCAGGGTCCGTTGCCCGCTGCGGTAGACCGGGCCCTGCGCCTGCCGGGCCTCCGCGGCGATTGCGGTGCCCCACTGCGCGGCGGAGAGCTGCAGCCCGAGGACGTAGATCCCCTCCGTCACGGCACCGTTCGCGGCCACCGGGCGGTACGGGTGCGGGACGACGTCCAGGCCGGTGCTCTGCAGCGGGATGCCCTCGGCGGTCATTGTCAGGCGCGGCCGGACCAGGCCGTCGGCCAGCAGCTGTTCGAGGAGGGGCGAGGCGTTGACGCCCACCCGGTTCGCCGGGGCCAGGGCCTCCACCAGGACGGATGCCTCGACCCGGGCCGGGGTTTCCGCCGGCGCGATGCCCGTGGCTGAGCCCGGAGTCTCTCCCGGGCCGCCCACCCACGGGGAGGCGGCCGTGAACACGCCGGCCTTGCGGTCCACCCCGAACTTCGGGTCGGGGCCGACAAAGCTGACCACACCGGCGCGGACCAGCGCCGCGAGTTGCTCGGCGCGCAGGGCGGGCGGCCCGCTGGCCAGGCCCTCCACGAAGGCCTCGAACCAGCCGCGCAGCCCGGCCACCCAGGACTCGTCGGTGATGCCGCCGTCGGCCACCACGGACTTCAACACGGCGCGTCCATGGTGCAGTGCGCCAATGGTCATTTTCACCGGGTCGTCCTCGCCCAGGGCGGAGCGCCGGGCGTCGTCCAGCAGGTAGTCCGTCACCGCCGCGTCCAGCTCCGCCCGGGAGGCGAAGCTGCGCCCGGCCAGTGGCGCGGCCAGGCCCAGCAGGTCCAGCCGGCAGGCGGGGTCCACGTGCGCCTCGATGACTTCGGTGACGGCATCCTCCCACTTGGCGGTGGAGTGCGCGTGCGGGTGCAGCGCCTCCTCCAGCAGGGCCAGGAAGCGTTCCGGGCCGGGTCCGACGGCGTCCGGCTGCGAGCGCGCCAGGGTGGAGTAGTAGGCCCAGACTGCGTCGCGGTGCAGCAGCGGCCACAGGTCGTGGTCGAAGGCGGGCACCACGCCGGCGACGGCGAACCGGCCCACCGCCTCCTCCGTGAGGTACCGGAGGCTGACCGAGGCCGGGTAGTAGCCGGAGAGGGTGGCCTTGGCCCGGTACGGGGTGCCCCGGCGGGACGCGGCGATGATGAACGGTTCCCGGCCCGAGGGCAGGTAGCTGAGCCCGGCGCCGTCGTCCGCGGGCAGGAACGTCCCGCCCCGGCCCTCGGTCAGCTGGCCCATCACGTCGAAGAAGTTCAGCCCCATGCCGCGCACCAGCACCGGCTGCACGGCCGGGATGGCGGACCAGTCGACGTCGGCCGGGACGGCCGGCGGAAGGTAGGTCAGGCCGAGTTCGCCGGCGGCCGCCTGCAGCTCGCGCTGTTCGGGGTTCAGCCGGGATTCCAGGTGGCCAAGGGCCAGCACCACCGACCCGGCCCGCAGGGAGGTGCCGTCGGCGAGCTTAACGTCGAACCCGCCGTCGGCGTCGTCCTCACGTGTGACGGGGCGGACCGCCGTCGCGGACGTCCGGTGGAAGGTGACGGTCACGCCTTCGGGCGCCGCGGCGACCAGTTCCTCGAGGGTGTGCCGCAGGTAGCGGCCGTACAGCGCACGGCTGGGGAATCCGGTGGCCTCCAGGGCGGCGAGTTCCTCGCGTTCGGCGCCGCTGAGCGCCGCGTCCGGGTCCTGGCGCTGCCGTTGCCGCCACTGCTCGAAGGTCCCGCCGGCCAGCGGAGGCGCGAGACCGGGGTCCTGGGGCACCACGGTGGGGTAGAACGACTGGGTGTTCATCAGGTAGAGCCGCGACTGCTCCGGCCGCCAGACGTGCCCCGGGCCGGCCGGGTAGGGGTCGATGACGTCGATCTGCAGGGTGGCGCCAGGGGCCGCGGGCGCCCAGTTGGCGAGCAACCGTTCCAGCACGCTGGTGCCCCGGGGACCGGCGCCGATCAGTGCCGTCCGGATGCTTTGCGTTAGTGCCACGGCATCCAGAGTATCGGCATCGGGCCCGGCGGCTTGACTTGCCTGCCCGGCGAGGCAGTTGCTTGGATGGGCCCATGACCACCACTGCTGCTGAGCAATTCCCCGTGTCCGGTGCCGCCCCGGGATCCGCGCCCGAACCCGTTGACGAGAACATCTGGCTGGAGGAGATCTACGGCGAGGAACAGCTGGCCTGGGTCCGCGAGCAGAACGCCCGCACCGAGGAACTGCTAGAGGACGCGGAGTACGCGGAACTGCAGGAGCGCATCCTGGAAGTCCTGGACTCCACCGACCGGATCGCCATGGTCGGCAAGCACGGCCGCTGGTACTACAACTTCTGGAAGGACGGCACCAACCCCAAGGGCCTGTGGCGGCGCACCGACTGGGACAGCTACCGGGCGGGATCGCCCGCGTGGGAGGTCCTGCTGGACGTTGACGCCCTGGCCGCGGAGGAGGGCCAGGAATGGGTCTTCCACGGAGCCAACTTCCTCCGTCCGGCCGACGGCGGCGACCACCGCCGGGCGCTGCTGGCACTCTCCCCCGACGGCGGCGACGCCAACCGGTACCGCGAGTTCGACGTCGAACGCCGCGCCTTCGTTGACCCGGCCGAGGGCGGCTTCGACCTGCCCACCGCCAAGGGCAACGCGTCCTGGCTGGACGAGGACACGCTGCTGGTCTCCAGCACCGCCGGGGGGCTGCCGCGGACCACGTCCTCCTACGCCCGTACCGGCGTCGTGCTGCGCCGCGGCGGGACCCTGGCCGACGCCGAGACGCTGTTCGAGATCCCCGAAGAGCACATGATGGCCCTGGTGGTGCACGATTCGACGCCCGGCTACGAGCGGACCTTCGCCGTGGACTGGGTCAGCTTCTTCGAGACCCGCACCTCGGTGCTGGTGGACGGCCAGTGGGTGGAGATCGATGTGCCCGCGGAGGTGAACGTCAGCTCGCACCGGGACTGGCTGCTGTTCCGGCCGCAGAAAGACTGGACACTGGAGGGCACCAGCTACCCCGCGGGCTCCCTGCTGGCCGTGAACTTCGAGTCCTTCCTGGCCGGCGGCCGCGACCTGGCCGTGCTGTTCACCCCGGATGAGCACACCTCGCTGCAGTCCTGGAGCTGGACCCGGGACTTCCTGCTGCTGAACCTGCTGCGCGACGTGTCCTCCGAGATCCGGGTGCTGGACCCGCAGCGGCCCGGCACCGACTCGGCCTGGGCGGTCAAGGTCCTGGACGCCTGCCCGCCGCTGCACGACGTGAACGCCTACGCCGTCGACGACGAGGACTCCGTCGAGGGCGCGGACGGTTCCGTGGACGCCGGTGCCGCCGGGGGCAACGACTTCTGGCTGGTGGCTACCGGCTTCACCACGCCCACCGCCCTCACCCGCGGCACGCTCACCCGCGCCGGCGTCGACGGGGTGGTCAGCAACCACGAGGTGGTGCGCACCGCGCCGTCGTTCTTCGAGGAGGACGCGTACGAGGTGCAGCAGCACTTCGCCGTCTCGCAGGACGGGACCCGCGTCCCCTACTTCCAGATCGCGGCGCGCGGCCTGGTTCTCGACGGCCAGAACCCCACCCAGCTTTCCGGCTACGGCGGATTCGAGGTCTCCCGCACCCCCGCCTACAGCGGCGTGGTGGGCCGTGCCTGGCTGGAACGCCGGACCGAGGAGATGGCCGGGGCCGACGGCGGCGCCCCGCACAGCCGCGGCGGCGTCTACGTGGTGGCCAACATCCGCGGCGGCGGCGAATACGGGCCCGCCTGGCACCGCGCCGCCCTGCAGGAAAACCGGCACCGCGCCTACGAGGACTTCGCCGCGGTGGCCAGGGACCTGATCTCCCGCGGCGTGACCTCGCGGGAGCGGCTGGGCTGCGTGGGCGGCTCCAACGGCGGCCTGCTGGTGGGCAACATGCTCACCCAGTACCCGGAGCTTTTCGGCGCCGTCTCCTGCGGTGTGCCGCTGCTGGACATGCGCCGGTACAGCAAACTCTCGGCCGGCTACTCCTGGATCGGCGAGTACGGCGACCCGGACGACGCCGGCCAGTGGGAGTTCATCCGGACGTTCTCGCCCTACCACCTGCTCCGGGACGGGGTTGAGTACCCGGAGACGCTGATCTGGACCGCCACCTCGGACGACCGGGTGGGGCCGGTGCAGGCGCGCAAGATGGCGGCGCGGATGCAGGCGATGGGGATCCCGAACGTGTGGTTCCACGAGGCGCTCGAGGGCGGCCACGCCGGCGCCTCGGACAACCGGCAGGCCGCGGCGCTGCAGAGCCGCAGCCAGCACTTCCTCTGGCGGGCGCTGGCGGGCAGCGGCGCCTGACCCGGCGGCCCGCCAACCGTTTTGCGCTGCATGGCCGCTTCTGCGTATCCTTGGTGGGCTAGTGATAGCGGATGGAGACGTGCCAGAGCGGCCGAATGGGCTTCACTGCTAATGAAGTGTGGGGCACAACTCCACCGGGGGTTCAAATCCCCCCGTCTCCGCGTTTGGCCCCGGTCCTGGACCGGGGCCTTTTGCATACCCGGGGGCTGGCCGGCCCGGCCGTGCCCCGTGCCTAGCCGGCCTGGCCCAGCACCAGGGGCAGCACGGCTCCCGCGCCGGCCTGGCGCAGGGCCCGGCCCGCCACAGTGACGCTCCAGCGGCTGTCCACCAGGTCATCGATCAGCATCACGCTCTGGCCCTGAATCCCGGCGAGGGCAGCCTCCAATTCCGGGCCCACCACCAGGCGCTCCCAGACCCCCGCGAGCCGGTACGCGCTGTTGCCGCCGCGGCCGCCCGTGGGTCCGCCGTGGGCCAGCTGCAGCGCGCCGAGGTATGGAATGCGGCCGATCTCCGAGATGCCGCGGGCCAGCGAGTCCACCAGTTCCGGCTTGCTCCGGGACGGGACGCTGACGATTCCCGCCGGCCGGCCTGCCCCGCTCCAGCCGGGGGTCCGCGAATCGCCCTGGCCCCACTCGCGCAGCACCTGGACGCAGGCCCGCAGCATCGCCGGGTCCACGGCACGGTCCGGGGCGCCGGCGGCGAACGTCTCGCGCAGCGCGCCGCCCCAGCCGAGGTCGGTCAGGCGTGCGAGTGCCCGGCCGTTGGCCACACTCTCCTCGGGCTTGATCTTGCCCTTGACGGCCACGCCCAGGCGGTCCATGCCGCTGGGCCACTGCAGACGGGGTTCCAGGACGATCCCGGCGCGGCTCAGCGTGGCGTCGGCGGTCTGGGTGGCGTCGGCGGCGATGTCGGCCGGGAACCACCGGCCGGCGCAGTTGTCGCACCGCCCGCAGGGGTGGGCGGTCTCGTCGTCGAGGACGGAGGTGATGTACTCCATCCGGCACCCGGCGGTGTCCTGATAGATCACCATCGAATCCTGCTCGTCCACGCGGGCCTCGGCGATCCGGCGGTACCGTTCGGCGTCGTAGGCCCAGGGCATGCCGGTGGAGCGCCAGCCGCCGCCGACCCGCTCCACGGCCCCGTCGACGGCCAGGACCTTGAGGAGCAGTTCCAGCGGCGTCCGGCGCAGATCCACGCGTGCTTCCAGGGCGACGGTGGAGACGGCGGTTCCGGCCTCGGCCAGGGCGGTCAGCACCGCCGCAGCCTTCTCCTCCGATGGCATGGACGCCGTGGCGAAGTACTGCCAGATGTCCCGGTCCTCTGAGCCGGGCAGCAGCAGGACGTCAGCGTTCGCGGCGCCGCGGCCCGCACGACCCACCTGCTGGTAGTACGCCACGGGCGAGGACGGGGCGCCCAGGTGCACCACGAAGCCGAGGTCGGGCTTGTCGAAGCCCATCCCGAGGGCCGAGGTGGCCACCAGCGCCTTCACCTCGTTGTCCTTGAGCAACTGCTCCGCCCGTTCCCGGTCCGCCGGGTCGGTCCTGCCGGTGTAGGAGAGCACGTTATGCCCGGCCTCGGCCAGCAGCCGGGCGGTGTCCTCGGCCGCGGAGACGGTCAGGGTGTAGATGATGCCGCTGCCGGGCAGGTCCCGCAGGTGGGTCAGCAGCCAGCCCAACCGCTCGCGGGAATCCGGCAGCCGAAGGACGCCCAGCCGGAGGGAGTCCCGGCCCAGGGCACCGCGGATGGTCAGGACACCCTCGCCGAGCTGTTCCTCAATATCGTGGACCACGCGGGAATTGGCGGTGGCCGTGGTGGCCAGGACGGGAACGCTGTCCGGCAGCTGGGTGATCAGGTCGGCGATGCGGCGGTAATCAGGCCGGAAGTCGTGGCCCCAGTCGGAGATGCAGTGCGCCTCATCGATGACCAGGAGCCCGGTCCGCCGGACCAGTTCGGGGAGCTGGTTCTCGCGGAAAGAGGGGTTGGTGAGCCGTTCCGGGGACACGAGGAGGACGTCCACCTCGTCGGCCGCGAGCTGCTCCCGGACGGTGTCCCATTCGAGCTGGTTGGCCGAGTTGATGGCCACGGCCCGGACCCCGGCCCGGGCTGCGGCGGCGACCTGGTCCCGCATGAGGGCCAGCAGAGGCGACACGATCAGGGTGGGGCCGGCACCGCGGCGGCGCAGCAGCAGGGAGGCGACGAAGTACACCGCGGACTTGCCCCAACCGGTGCGCTGGACCACGAGGGCCCGCCGGCCGCCGTCGACCAACGCCTCGATGGCTTCGAACTGTCCCTCGTGGAAGTCCGCTCCCGAGTTTCCGACGAGCTCGCGCAGCACGTCCTGCGCCTGGACCCGCGTCGTAGATTCAGGGGTCGTCGAGTCAGGGGTCATCGGGTCAGGGGTCATGACTGGTGCGTTCTGGGGAGTAGCCATTGCTTCAGTATCCCAGCCCCCTCCGACAGCGACGAAGCCCGCCCGCACCTATGTGGACAACGTCTCCCGGGAAATCCACATAAGCGGACCCGTTTCGGCTGCGCGGCGGACCCTTCACCGTAAGATGGTGCCCGTGACTAGCGAACAGACCAGGACCTATGACCTCTCGGCCTCCTTCAAGGCCTACGACGTGCGCGGCATCGTCGGCGACTCGATCACCGTCGAGATCGTCGAGGCGGTTGGTGCCGCCTTCGTCGACGTCCTCGAACTGAGCGGACAAACGGTCCTGGTCGGCGGCGACATGCGCCCCTCCTCCCCCGAGTTCAGCCGCGCCTTCGCCAACGGCGCCGCCACCCGCGGGGCCAACGTCCAGCTGCTGGATCTCATCTCCACCGACGAGCTCTACTTCGCCTGCGGCAAGCTCAACGCCGCTGGCGCCACCTTCACCGCCAGCCACAACCCCGCCGAATACAACGGCATCAAAATGGCCAAGGCCGGCGCCGTCCCGATCTCCTCCGAGACCGGACTCAAGGAGATCCAGGCCCGCGCCGAGGAATACCTCAACGCCGGCACCATCCCCGCCCAGGGCACCCGGGGCCTGATCAGCGTCCGCGATGTCCTCAAGGACTACTCCGAGTACCTGCGCAGCCTCGTGGACCTCAGCGGCTCCCGCCCGCTGAAGGTCGTGGTCGACGCCGGCAACGGCATGGCAGGCATGACCACCCCCGCAGTCCTCGGCGACACGCTGCTTCCCAAGCTGCCGCTGGAGATCGTGCCGCTGTACTTCGAACTGGACGGCTCGTTCCCGAACCACCCGGCCAACCCGCTGGAACCGGAAAACCTGCGCGACCTGCAGGCCGCCGTCGTGGAGCACGGCGCCGACATCGGCCTGGCGTTCGACGGCGACGCCGACCGCTGCTTCGTGATCGACGAGAAGGGCGAACCGGTCTCCCCCTCGGCCGTCACGGGCATGGTGGCCCGCCGCGAGATCGCCCGCGCCAAGGCCAACGGCGAGGACAACCCGACGATCATCCACAACCTCCTGACCTCCCGCGCGGTTCCGGAACTCGTCGCCACCGACGGCGGCCGCGCCGTCCGCACCCGGGTGGGCCATTCCTTCATCAAGGCCGTGATGGCCGCGGAGGGCGCCATCTTCGGCGGCGAACACTCCGCGCACTTCTACTTCCGCGACTTCTGGAACGCTGACACCGGCATGCTGGCCGCCATGCACGTCCTGGCCGCGCTGGGCGAACAGGACGGCCCGCTCTCCGACCTGGGCCGCGAATACGAGCCGTACCGGTCCTCCGGCGAGATCAACTCCGAGATCGAGGACAAGGCCGCCGCCGTGGAGCGGGTCCGGCAGGACTTCCACACCGAGGATGTCGAGATCGACTACCTGGACGGCAGCACCTTCGTCGCCGCCGACGGCAGCTACTGGTTCAACCTGCGCCCGTCCAACACCGAGCCCTTCCTCCGCCTGAACGTCGAGGCCACAGACCAGGAAACCATGGAACGCATCCGCGACCGGGTGCTGTCCGTGGTCCGGGGCTAACCGGGTGAGCAGCCCGGCCACCGGTTCCTGGCGCAGCTCCGTGCCCGAGGCCAGCGCCACCGACCTGGAAAACCTGCTGGGCACCGGCGTCGGCGCGGCCCAGGAGCAGCTTGAGCGCAACGGCGGATTCCTGCCCTTCGCCCTGGTGGTCCAGAACGACGACGAGGTGCGGCTGGTGGCGGTCACACCGGCCGACGCCGCCGACGGCACGGACGGTGACTTCGACGCCGACGCCATGATCGCCGACCTGACGGAACTCCTCCGCCAGCACCGGGACGAGTTCCGCGCCGCCGCGATCGTCTGCGACATCACGCTGGTGGAGGAAGACTCCGACGCCATCCACGTCGCGGCCGAACACCGCGACGGCAGCGTCTTCGCCGCCGTCCTGCCCTACTCGGGCGACGACAGCGGGGACCTCCACTTCGGGGATCTCGCGGCGGACTCCAACGAACCCACCGTCTGGGTGGACTAGACCAACAGCAGATCATGAGGATCAACGCATTCGCCGACGTCAGCCTGCGCGCCATGATGGTCCTGGCGGCAGCCCCCGGCGGCGGCCTGCTCACCACGCAGGCCGTCGCCGATGCCGTCGGCACCCCGTACAACCACGTCAGCAAGGCCATGGCCAACCTGCGGGTGATGGGGCTGATTGACGTCGAACGCGGCAGACACGGCGGATCCCGGCTCAGCGCCGCCGGCCGCCGCGCCACCGTGGGTGAGCTGCTGCGCGCCCTCGACACCCGTCAGGACCCCGCCGACTGCGAGGTTCCCGGCGGGACCTGTCCACTGATCGCCGAATGCCACCTCCGGGGCGCCCTGCACCGTGCCCGCGAGGCCTTCTACCGCGAACTCGACGACATCGTCATCGCCTCGCTGCCCACCGAACGGCAGATGAACCCCGTCTTCGCTTCGATCGGCCTGCGCCCCGACCTCTAAGCGGCAAAGCCCCGCGCCCCCGAGCACCGAGGAGCATCGCCCGGCGCCGCGCCCACCGCTCTTTTCACGCGCTCCCGCCGCCCGAACTCGGCGGCCTTCGCCCGCACCCCAAACGCCGAATGACCCGCCGCCCGGTCACGATTTGCACCGAACTTCTACGAGATGTAGAAAAGAACATGTAAATACTTGTATTTGAAATGCAAGTATCGACGCACAGGGTCCGTCTGAAGACGCCGGACCACTACTTCAGGAGTCAGCACATGCTCTCGGACAAGTCCTTCCCCGTCATCGAGGCCACCCTGCCGCTGGTCGGATCCCGCATCGGAGAGATCACCCCCAAGTTCTACGCCCGGCTCTTCGGCGCACACCCGGAGCTGCTCGACGGCCTCTTCAGCCGGTCCAACCAGAGCAACGGCAACCAGCAGCAGGCCCTCGCCGGGAGCATCGCCGCCTTCGCCAGCCACTTGGTGGCCCACCCGGGCACCCTGCCGGAAACCGTCCTCTCCCGCATCGCCCACCGGCACGCATCCCTCGGCATCACCGAACCGCAATACCAGGTGATCTACGAGCACCTCTTCGCCGCCATCGCCGAGGACCTGGCCGGGGTCATCACCCCCGAGATCGCGGAGGCATGGACCGAGGTGTACTGGCTGATGGCCGACGCGCTGATCAAGCTGGAGAAGGGCCTCTACGCCGCGCAGGCCAACGACGCGATGTGGACCCCGTGGCGGGTAGCAGCCAAGCGCCCCGCCGGCACCGGCTCCATGACCTTTGTCCTGGAACCCGCGGACAGCACCCCGGTCACGGCCGCGCTGCCCGGCCAATACGTCAGCGTCAAGGTCACCCTTCCGGACGGCCTGCGCCAGGTCCGGCAGTACTCCCTCTCCGGCGACGCCGGGACCAGCCGCACCTTCACCACCAAGATCGACGACGGCGGTGAGGTCTCCCCCGTCCTGCACGGGCACGTCCAGGTCGGCGACATCCTCGAGATCTCGAACCCTTACGGCGAGATCACCCTCAAGGAGGGCGACGGCCCGGTGGTGCTGGCCTCGGCCGGCATCGGCTGCACGCCGTCGGCCTCGATCCTGCGCTCGCTCGCCGCCGCCGGCTCGGACCGCCGGGTGCTGGTGCTGCACGCCGAAAGCACCCTGGAGAGCTGGGCGCTGCGCTCCCAGATGACCGACGACGTCGAGCGCCTCGACGGCGCCGAACTGCAGCTCTGGCTCGAACGTCCGGCGGCGGGAACCCCTGCCCGCGAAGGATTCATGAGCCTGCGCGAGGTGGACCTGCCCGCGGACGCATCCCTGTACCTGTGCGGTCCGCTTCCCTTCATGAAGAACATCCGCAACGAGGCAATCAATGCCGGGATCCCCGCCACGAAGATCCACTACGAGGTCTTCGGCCCGGACATCTGGCTCGCCAATTAGGGCCCGGCCGTACCGGCAGCCCAACGTTAAACAGACGGCGGCCCCGCACCCGTAAAGGTGCGGGCCGCCGTCGTGGTGCGGTAGGGCTAGGAGTGCGAAGCCATCCGGGCCTTGAGCGACTCGAGTTCGGCGCGCAGGGCGTCCGGCAGCGAGTCGCCGAAGCGGGCGTACCATTCCTCGATCGAGGCCAGCTCGGTGTCCCATTCCTCGCGGTCCACGCGGACGGCGTCTTCGACGTGGGCGTGGGTCAGGTCCAGGCCAGTCAGGTCCAGGGCATCGCCGGTGGGGACGTAGCCGATGGGGGTCTCGACGGCGTCGGCCTTGCCCTCGATCCGCTCGATGGCCCACTTGAGGACACGGGCGTTGTCGCCGAAGCCGGGCCAGGCGAAGCCGCCGTCGGCGGTGCGGCGGAACCAGTTCACCAAGAAGATGTGCGGCAGTCGCTCCGGGTTGGCCTTGCCCGAGACGCTGATCCAGTGCTTGAGGTAGTCACCGGCGTCGTAGCCCATGAACGGCAGCATGGCCATCGGGTCGCGGCGCAGCACGCCCACCTGGCCGGAGGCGGCCGCCGTGGTCTCGGAGGAAAGGGTTGACCCCATGAAGATGCCATTGGTCCAGTCGCGGGCCTCGGTCACCAGCGGCACCGTGGTCTTGCGGCGGCCGCCGAAGAGGATCGCGGAGATTTCGACACCCTCGGGGTTGTAGTACTCCTCGGCGAGCATGTCGACCTGGGAGATCGGGGTGCAGAAGCGCGAATTCGGGTGTGCGGCCGGCTTGTCCGAGTCCGGGGTCCAGTCGTTGCCCTGCCAGTCGGTCAGGTGCGCGGGCACCTCGTCGGTCATGCCCTCCCACCACACACCGCCGTCGTCGGTGAGCGCAACGTTGGTGAAGATGCTGTGGCCCTTGGCGATGGCGCGCATGGCGTTCGGATTGGTGCCCCAGCCGGTGCCGGGGGCGACGCCGAAGAGCCCGGCCTCCGGGTTGGTGGCGCGCAGCTCACCCTCCTTGCCGATCCGCATCCAGGTGATGTCGTCGCCGAGGGTCTCGACCTCCCACCCCTCGATGGTGGGGTCGAGGAGGGCGAGGTTGGTCTTGCCGCAGGCGGACGGGAACGCCGCGGAGACGTAGTACGACTTCTTCTCCGGGGAGGTGAGCTTGAGGATGAGCATGTGCTCGGCCAGCCAGTCCTCGTCCCGGGCCATCACCGAGGCAATGCGCAGGGCGTAGCACTTCTTGCCCAGCAGGGCGTTGCCGCCGTAGCCGGAGCCGTAGGACCAGATGGAGCGCTCCTCGGGGAAGTGCACGATCCACTTTTCCGGGTTGCACGGCCAGGCGACGTCGGCCTCGCCCTCTTCCAGCGGCGCGCCCAGGGAGTGCAGGGCGGGGACGTAGAAGGCGTTGGTGGCGGTGATCTTGTCCAGTACCTTGGTGCCGATGGTCGCCATGATCCGCATGGAGGCGACGACGTAGGCGCTGTCGGTGATCTCGACGCCGAACTTGGGATCCTCGGCGTCGAGGTGTCCCATCACGAAGGGAATGACGTACATGGTGCGGCCGCGCATGGAGCCGCTGAACAGGCCGCGCAGCTTCTCCTTCATCTGCGACGGTTCCATCCAGTTATTGGTGAAGCCGGCGTCGCGCTCGTTCTCCGAGCAGATGAAGGTCTGTTCCTCGACCCGGGCAACGTCGGCGGGATCGGAGAATGCCGCGAAGGAGTTGGGGAACAGCTTTTCGTTCAGCCGGGTCAGGGTGCCGGCGGCAACGAGCTCGTCGGTGAGCCGCGTGTTCTCCTCTTCCGAACCATCAACCCAGTGGATCCGATCCGGCTGGGTCAGTTCGGCTACCTCTTCAACCCACGCCAGTAGACCGGCATGCGTGGTGGGTGCTTTCTCAAGCAGCGGCATGTTCGCCAGATCGCCCATTACGGTTCCCTTCTTCGGGTTCAGTGGTGTGTCCTAAATGCTAGGGGTCGGCGTAGATTCAGATTCGGGACTTATTGCGTCTTGACGGCGCCGGGCAAAAGCAAAATCCGCGACATTCCGCGGAATAGTAAGTCCAAGCGATGGTTTATTTGTGATCAAGGTCACATAGACCGGTCTAGTCGCGGAGATTACAGCGCCTTCGATTTGGTTCTCGCGGCCCACCTCGCGTAAAGTAATTCGAGGTTCGGGGGAGCGAGAAACTCCGAAGAGCCGAAGATGCGCCCATAGCTCAGCTGGATAGAGCGTCTGTCTACGGAACAGAAGGTCAGGGGTTCGAATCCCTTTGGGCGCACAGAGAAAAAATCCGCACCGGTCCGCCGGTGCGGATTTTTTTATGCCCGCGGACCGCTGGGCCTCCACAGGGCCGGGCGCAGAGTTCCGGACGGGGCGGGCGCAGTACCGGGCGCCGGGGTTCCGGAAATCCGCGGCGGATTCGGACCGGCGCACCCCGGGCCCGCGGCGCGCCAGTCCGGAACCGTAGCGCGGACCGCACGGGGCTGGCGCGGGGCTAGGCTGTTGCCATGACGGCGCAGATTGAACGGGAATTCGATGTCATCGTGATCGGCGCTGGCGCCGTGGGCGAGAACGTAGCGGAGCGGGTGGTCAAGGGCGGCCTCACCGCGGTCCTGATCGAGGCGGAACTGGTGGGCGGCGAGTGCTCTTACTGGGCCTGCATGCCGTCAAAGGCCCTGCTGCGGCCGGGCACCGCACTGCACGGAGCCCAGAGCGTCCCCGGCGCCGAAGAGGCGGTCACCCGGGTCCTGGACACCGACGCCGTCCTGAAACGCCGCGACTACTTCACCTCCAACTGGCAGGACGACAGCCAGGTCGAGTGGGTGGAGAACACCGGCATCGAGCTGATCCGCGGCCACGGCTGGCTCACCGGCGAGCGCCGGGTGGAGGTGGCCGGCCTCGACGGCAACAGCTACGCCCTGTCCGCCACCCGCGCCGTCGTCATCGCCACCGGGTCACGGCCCAGCATTCCGCCGATCGAGGGCCTGGACGACGTCGACTTCTGGACCACGCGGGAGGCCACCTCCACCCACGAGATCCCCGACCGCCTGGGCGTCCTGGGCGGCGGCGTGGCCGGCACCGAACTGGCGCAGGCCTTCGCCCGGCTTGGCTCCTCCGTGACCGTGGTGGCCCGCGGCGCCCTGCTCGGGACCTACCCGGAGGAGGCGGCGGACCTGGTCAAGGCCGGCCTACGGGCCGACGGCGTCGAGATCCACGTCAACACAGCTACCAAGAGCGTCGCCACCAACGACGACGGCTCCCTCACCCTGGAGACCGGCGGCGGCACCGTCACCGTGGACAAGCTCCTCGTGGCCACCGGCCGCCACCCCGCATTGGAGGGGCTCGGCCTGGAGAGCGTGGGCCTGGCCGCCGAAGACGGCAAGGACCTGACACTGCGCACCGACGCAACCGGCCTGGTGCACGACGCGCAGGGCAACGCCGCCGGACCCTGGCTTTACGCCGTGGGCGACGCCGCCGGCAAGGTGATGCTGACCCACCAGGGCAAGTACGAGGCCCGCGCCACCGGCGACGCGATCGCCGCCCGCGCCGACGGCTCCCTGACCGGTGCCCCGGCCCCGTGGAGCCGCTACGCCCAGACCGCCGACGAGCATGCCGTTCCCAACGTGGTCTTCACCGACCCGGAACTGGCCAGCGTTGGCCGGAGCCTGGCGCAGGCGAAGAAGGACGGCTACACGGCGACCTCGGTGGAGCTGCCGATCGAGGTGGCGGGTTCCTCCCTGCACTCGGAACACTACAAAGGCTGGGCGCAGCTGGTGGTGGACGAGGACCGCCGCGTCCTCCTCGGAGCCACCTTCGCCGGGCCGGACGTGGCGGAGCTGCTGCACGCCGCCACGATCGCCGTCGTGGGCGAGGTGCCGCTGGACCGGCTGTGGCACGCCGTCCCCTCCTACCCGACCGTCAGTGAGGTGTGGCTGCGGCTGCTTGAGAGTTACGGGCTGTAGCCGCCTGGGGAACCGGGCCTGTTCCGTTCCCCACATCTATTTGAACTGACCGGTCAGTTTAGTTAGCCTTGAAGCAGACAACTTCTGCGAAAGGCTCCTTTCCGTGCTCAGCGTTCACCAGCTCTCCGTCAAGGGCCGGCGCGTCCCGCTGCTCCCGCCCACCTCACTGCAGGCCTCCCGCGGCGAGCTGCTGCTCGTCACGGGCGACCGCCAGGACCAGCGCACCGCCTTGGCCCTGACCCTCTCCGGGCGGATGAAGCCCTCAGCGGGCACCGTCGAGTGGGACCGCCACGGCCGGATCAAGCAGCTGCGGCAGCGTGCCGCCGTCGTCGACGCCCCGGGCGTGAACGAACCCGAGCCGCACCTGAGCGTCCGCGACCTGGTGACCGAGGACCTTGCCCTGATCCCCCGCCGGTACCGCGGAGCGCTGCTCAGCACGCCGTGGCTCAAGGTCAACCGGTTCGAGGACATCGCCGGCGCCTGGGCCGATGACCTGGCCGCCGACCGCCGGCTGGAGCTGCTGACCGCGCTGGCGCTGGCTAACCCGCGGACGGACCTGCTGGTGGTGGACTCCCCCGACCGCCACAGCGGCGATCCCGCGGACTGGCTGCCCCGGCTCGAGGAGCTGGCGTACGACGCCGGCCGGCCGCTCGCCGTCGTCGCCACCGTCGCCGCCGTCCCCGCCGGCTGGACCGGTCCAGTCAGCGCGATCGGCAACGTCGCTCCCGCCGTCGAAGCCGCAGAGGGTGCCGAACAACCCGAAGACCCCCAGACACCTTTCCCCGCCGGGGACCCCGCCGCAGCGCCGGCCCCCGCCGAACACATCGTTGAAACCGAGGACATCCGATGACCGTCTTGCGGCTGGCCCGCTCCGAACTCAAGCGCATGACCGGTGGCCTGCTCCCCAAGCTGACCATCCTGGCCCTCACCCTGGTGCCGCTGCTCTACGGCGCGGTGTACCTCTACGCAAACTGGGACCCCTACGGGAAGCTGAACCAGATCGACGCCGCCCTGGTGGTCGAGGACACCGGCGCCGCCACCTCCGACGGCTCCCGCCTGGACGCCGGGCACAAGGTGGCGGACAGCCTGCTGGAGGCCCACAATTTCAACTGGCAGCAGGTCTCCAGCTCGGCGGACGCGGACGAGGGTGTCAGCAGCGGCAAGTACGCGTTCGCCCTGAAGATTCCCCGCGACTTCTCGGCCAATCTGGCTTCCCCCGGCAGCTTCGACGCGGCGAACCAGGCCATGCTGAACGTCACCACCAACGACGCGAACAACTACCTGCTCAGCACCATCGTCGACAAGCTGACGACGGCGGTTCACAGCACGGTCGCCAAGGAGGTGGGTGAGGAGACCGCCAACAAGCTGCTGACCGGTTTCGGCACCATCCACTCGCAGATGCTCAAGGCCTCCGACGGCGCGCACAGCCTCGCCGACGGTGTCTCCTCGCTGCACACCGGCGCGGCCTCCCTGCACGAGGGCACCGGATCCCTCCGGAGCGGGGCCGCCGAACTGGCGGCCGGGCAGCACAAGCTGCTCGACGGTGCGAACGCCCTCAACAGCGGCGCCGGGCAGCTCTCCTCCGGGCTGGGGCAGCTCAAAGACAAGACCGCCACCCTGCCGCAGGACTCGCGGCAACTGGCCGACGGTGCCGCCCAGGTGGCCGCCGGAAACGCAGCGCTCAACGCCAAGGTCCAGGGCCTGGCCGGGCAGATGGCCGCCGCCGACCAGGCCGCCGCCCAGGCCGAGCGCGCCAAGGTGGCGGAGTCGACGGCCCGCATGGTGGCCTCCGGGTTGATGCTCCAGCCCCAGGCCGACGCGCTGATGGCCGACTACGACGCCCATAACACCCGGGCCCCTTCCGGCGCGGCCGCCGCCCTGAAGGGCGCCGCCGGGCAGATCCAGCAGCTTGCCGATGGTTCGGCCGCCGTCAGTGCGGGCGCCGCAAAGCTGGCCGGGGCGACGCCGGCCCTCACCGGCGCCGTCGGGAAGGCATCCGCCGGCGCCGACCAGCTCGCCAGCGGCTCCGCCGCCCTGGCCAGCGGGGAACAGAACGCCGCGGCCGGAGCGGACAAGCTCTCCGAGGGCGCGGCACAGCTCGACGACGGCGCTGCGCAGCTGGACAGCGGCTCCGCCCAGGCGGCCGACGGCGCCGGCACCCTGGCCGGGGAAATCGCCAAGGGCGCGGGGCAGGTCCCGAACCCGGACGACTCCCAGAAGAACAGCCTGGCCAAGGTCATCGCCGATCCCGTAGCCGTCAGCAACGTCTCCCAGGCCAAGGCCGGCTCCTACGGTGCAGGGCTCGCCCCGTTCTTCCTCACCCTGGCCCTCTGGATCGGCATCTTCATGCTGGTCCAGGCCATGCGCCCGATCACGCAGCGCGCCCTGGCCTCCAACGCGCCGTCGTGGAAGATCGCCGCCGGCGGCTGGCTGCCGTTCCTGACGGTCGCGGCCGTCCAGGCCAGCCTGCTCACCCTGGTGGTGGACGTGGGACTGGGCCTGAACCCGGTCCACCCGGTGCTGATGTGGGTGCTGATGCTGGCCGCGGCGATGGCCTTCAGCGCCATCATCCAGGGCATCGTGGCGCTGCTGGGCACCCCCGGCAAGCTGGTGGTCCTGATCCTGCTGGTCCTGCAACTGGTCTCCTCCGGCGGCACGTTCCCGTGGCAGACCACCCCCGAGCCGCTGCACGTGGTGCACCAGGTCCTGCCGATGGGCTACGTGGTGGGCGGCATGCGCCACTTGATCTACGGCGCCGACCTGGCCGGGATCGTGCCCGTGATGCTGGGGCTGGTTGGCTACACTGTGCTGGGACTGGCGATGTCCGCCGTCGCCGTCCACAAACACAAGTTCTGGACGCTCAAGACCCTGAAACCGGAGATCGCGGTATGACCAGCAATGCCACCGAGGCCGGGGACAAGAAGCTCCGGCCCGGTCGCACCGGGGCCACCAAGCAGAAGCTGTTCGAGGCCTCCATGGAGCTGATCGGCGAACGCGGAGCGGCCGGCGTGACGGTGGATGAGATCGCCGCCGCCGCGGGGGTGTCCAAGGGCACGGTGTACTACAACTTCGGCAGCAAGTCGGACCTGATCGCGCAGCTGCTGCGGTACGGCGTGGACATCCTCATGACGCGGCTGCTCAGCGTCAAGGACGAGGCCGACGACCCGCTGCTGGCGATGGACGCGATGATCGGCCAGGCGATGGACTTCATGGCCGATTACCCCTCCTTCGCCCGCCTCTGGGTCAGTGAGAACTGGCGCACCCCCAGCGAGTGGCAGGACACCTTCGCCGAGCTCCGCGGCCGCCTCCTGGGCGTGATCCGGGCCTCGATCGAGGCCGTGGCCGCCCGCTACCCCGTCGATCCGGACATCTCCCGCGGCAGCCTGGAGACCGCGATCTTCGGCGCCTGCTTCGTCGTAGGGCTGGACCGGCAGACCTACAACCCGGAGCGGACCCGGGAACAGAGCGTCGCCGCGATCATGGCCAGCATGCGTGGCTACGTCCTGAAGTAGCCCCGCTCGGGGATGATGGATTCCATGCGCCACATGGGGAGAAGCGGGAAGACCGCCATCGGAGCCGCCCTCGCGGCGCTGGCCCTGCTGGTGCTGGCCGGATCCACCCTCAACGGGACGGTGGCGCTGTGGTTCCTTGCGGCCGCAGCGCTGGCCTACGTGGCATGCGTGACCGAGGTGCTGGTCCGGCGCCGGCACAAGACTCTGCTGGCCAGCGGCGTGGGCAGTGTACTCTTCATCGCGTTCGGCATCGCCTTCCTGCGCCAATGGGGGCTCGCGTTCAACCCGGACCCGGAGGCCATCTCCACGAAGGTCGACGCCGACCACCCGGACCTGTATTTCTACCTCTCGGCCCTCTCCGGAGCGGTGACGCTGCTGCTGCTGATCGCCGGCACGGTGCTGCCCGGGCGGCGCCCGGCTCCGGGAATCCGGGCCGGCGGCCGGCCCGCCGCGCGGAATGCTTCAGGGACCGGCGGCCGTGCGGGAACGGCCCAGCGCCGGCCCGCGGCGCGTCCGTCACGGCCTTCGACGGCGGTTCCGCGGCAGGCACCCGCCCGCCAGGGTACGGCGCGTCCGGCGTCGGCGGGACAAGGCGGCGCACGGCAACCGGCCCGGCAGCCCGCCGCACGCCAGGCGACGTCCTCCCGTCAGTCGACCGCCCGGCCCGCTGCCCGTCCCGCCGCCAAACCGTCGGCGCAGAAGTCTGCCGGGTCCAAGTCCTCCGGCTCCACGTCCTCACGTTCCACATCGTCCGGTTCCCCAGCGTCGGTACCCAGGGCTTCGGGAGCCAAGGCCGGGGCCAAGGCGCCCTCCGCGGCGAAAGGCGCCGGCACGGCAGCCCCGCGCCCGGGGTCAGCGTCCGCTCCGGGCCGGTCCGCCACCCGGCGCTGAGCCGGACCGTTCCGTCCGCGCAGCACCGCCGTCGCCACCCCGGCCAGCAGCAGCAGCCCGCCGGCGATCTCCGCGGCTGACGGTCGCTCCGACAGCACCAGCCAGGCGGCGGTCATTCCCACCACCGGTACCAGCAGGGTGAAGGGCACCACCGCGGAGGAGGGATAGAGACCCAGCAGCCGGTTCCAGATGCCGTACCCGATCAGCGAGCCGAAGACCGCGGTGTACAGAGCAGTGATCAGGGTGACCGGCTGGACCTGGAGCAGCGAGTCGGACACGGCGGCCGGGCCGTCCAGGAGGAGCGAAAGGCCGGCCAGCGGCAGCGGCACCACCGCCCCGGACCAGACCACCAGGCCCAGGCCGGAGGCGGCCTTCGCCCGCCGCACCACCACGTTGCCGCCGGCCCAGGAGAGCGCGGCCGCGAGCACGATCAGCAGGGGCAGCAGCGGGGCCACCAGGCTGCGGCCCACCGCCACCACCGCCAGGCCCACGATGCCCAGGATCACGCCGGCGAGCTGCCGCCGGGTGGGCCGCTCGGACAGAATGCCGGCGGCCAGCAAAACGGTCATCAGGACCTGTGCCTGGATGACCAGGGAGGCCAGGCCGGCGGGCATGCCGAGGGCCATCCCCAGGTAGAGCAGGCCGAACTGGCCGGCGCTCATCAGCAGCCCGACAACGATGATCACCCGCCAGCTGACGTCGGGTTTCCGGATGAAGAAGATGCAGGGGAACACCACCAGGGCGAAGCGCATCGCGACGAAGAGCAGCGGCGGCATGGTTCCCCCGGGCGGGTGCAGCCCGAGGTCGATGGCGACGAAGTTGACTCCCCAGAGAAGGGCCACCAGCAGGGCAAGGGCCGAGTGCCGGGGGCTCATCGGGCCGCCTTGATGACGGTGGCGCCCGGGGTGGCCTCAGAGATTGCGTGGCCGCTCGCCGTGCGCCGGACCGGCGTCGTGACGGACATCGGGCGCTGGAGCGCGCGCGGCGTCGACCCCGGCGGCGTCGCCGTCGAGGCGCTCCCCGACCGTGCGCTCCCCCGTGGCCCGCTCCCCCGCGGCACGTTCGGCAGCCGCGTGCGCGCCGTTCGGGTGCGTACCGGCTTCGTGCCGGTCATCGGCGGTCCCGCGGTGGCTCCGGTCCCGGCGGAGTTGGCCGGTGTCCGGGGCAGGCTCGTGCCCGCGGCGGGAGGAGTCGACGTCGGGGTCCACCTCGTCCGCCTTGCGCAGCTGCTCCTCGGCGTCGGCACGCACGGACGCGGCCTGTTCCTGGGTGCCGCGCGCCTGCTGGCGGAGGCGCTCTGCCTCGACCTCGGCGGCCTTGGCATCCGCCTCCGCGCGTGCGGCCATGGCCTCATGTTCCTTCGCGGCGAGCTGATCCGCTTCCGCCTTCTCGCGCATCTCTGCCGCACGGTTGCGGTCCGCTTCCGTCCGGCGCTTCCGGCTGATGCTGACCGCCACCGCAATGATCGCCAGCACGACAACAATGCCGACGATAATCCCCACGAGCTGTCCTGAATCCACGTTGATCCACCTTTCCTCGGTTGCCTTGCCTGCCGGCCGCAGTGCGACTGCCCCGACAGGCCCAGTAAACACCACCACCTGATGCCTGACTATGGCACGGCGCACCGACAGTCAGCGGGCGCGCGGCACCGTGAAGTGGGTCAGCCGGGCGTCCTGGCCGTCCAGTTCGGCCCAGGGCTTCTCGGTCTCCAGCACCGTCAGGCCGCTGGTGGGGTAGCGGGTGGCCGCGTCCATGTAGGCGTCGTGGTTCGAGTCGCGGGAGGCCAGGTGCATGGCCAGGTCCTGCACGCCGGGCATGTGGGAGATGACCATCAGCGTGGAAACGGTGTCCGGGACGTGGTTGATCACCGAGAGCATGGCCAGAGCGGATGCCCCATACAGGCCCGGTTCGAGTTTGGGGGTGGGGGCCTTGTCGCCCAGTTCGCTGCACACCCAGGTGCAGGTCTGCCGGGTACGCAGGGCACTGGAGCAGAGGATGAAGTCGGGGACGACGCCGTGCTTCAGCAACCAGGCGCCGGCCACGGGCGCGTCCCGGTGGCCGCGCTCTTCCAGCGGCCGGTCGTGGTCCGCCACGCCGCCCGGCCAGTCGGCCTTGGCGTGGCGCATGATCACGAGGCGTCGGAGGTGGTGCTGGCTCATGGGCCAAGCCTAGCCGGAGGCACCGCCGCGGCGGTGCCTCCGGGGCACTAGATGGAGTATTCCGGAGCGGCCCAGACGACGACCTCGGGGTGCTCGTAGAAGCGGTAGCCCTGGCCGCGGACCGTGCGGACCGTGTTCGCCAGGCGGCCGAGCTTCGAGCGGAGACGGCGGATGTGCACGTCGATGGTGCGCTCGTTGGGGACCTCTTCGGCGTTCCGCCACAGGCCCTCGAGGAGTTCGTCGCGGCCGACGGTGCGGGTGCCGTTTTCCACCAGGTAGTTCAGCAGTTCGAATTCCTTGAACGTCAGGTTCAGCGATTCACCGTCGAGCGCCACCTCGCGGCGGGCCAGGTCGATCAGGACGCCGGACGGGCGCGGTTCCTGGGCCTGCTGCAGGCGGGCGGTTTCGGCGCGCTGGCGGGCGGCACCGGCGGTGGGGTCACCGAAAGTGGAGCGGACGACGTCGAGCGCGGACCCCGGAGCGGAGGCCGGGGCGACGGCGACGGCGGCGTAGCTCTCCGCGCCGGCCACCAAGGACTGGGCGTAGGCGCGGATTTCCTGGGCCAGCTTGGCGATGGAGGTCCCGGCGGCGGCGGCGGTCTCCTCGTCGATGCCCATGTAGAGGACGAATCCGCGGGCGACGTTGTCGGAGGGCACCGGGCGGACGGGGGCCTCACCGGCGGCGATGACCGGGGTGGGGGCGGTGGCGGGTGCGGAGTCGGCCGCGGGGACAGCTCGCAGCTGTCCGTACGAGGTGGGGTTGTAGCCCTGCGCCGCGTAGCCGGGGGCGGGGTAGCTGGTGCCGGATCCCGCCGGGCCGAAGCTGGGGCGGCCGCCGAAGCCCTGGCGGATACCGGAGGCCTGGCCGGCCTTGGCGGCGTTTCGAACGGAGATGTGGACGTATCCGGATGCAACTGACATGGAATGCTTACCTCAATGTGAATGGCCGTCATCGCGGCTCGAATGCTGGGTCCCCGCAATGAAACTGGGGAGGGCGCCCGACTCTGGGCTGGGGGCGAATGCCTATAAACGTTCTGGGGTGGAGAAGTTAGGCGTGCATTCGACAACAGCGCATCTCAGTACCAGCTGGTGCGCTGATCCCGGAAACTGCGGCTGCAGGTGCTGTTGAGTTCTTGTTCACAGTTGAAGTGTGCAACGTAACAAAGCGAACTAGCAAGTAACAATGGACCTGAAAGTCCGCATAGTGAGACGAATGCGGCCATTGTCGCGCATATCACAATTCTACGGGGCGACGAATTCGCGACTCCTGAGCCCTCGATGAACTAAATGAGAGCCTGCATTCGAATATTCTTCGAATACAGGCTCTCATTCAGTGATTGCGTTCGGGTTGATGGCCGCGGATGGAATTCCGCCCACGGCAGGCCCTCCGGTCGAAATGTCCACAGAGTGGTCACCCTCGAAGGGGCTCTTCTGCGGGCCGGACCTCCTAGTTCGACTGTCCGGAGTCGGCTTGGCCGCCGTCCTGGCCTCCCGGCTGGCCGCCGCCTGCTTGGCCGTCCCCCGGCTGCCCCGTGCCGGTGGCCGTCGCCGCCACCAGCATCACGGACTTCGCCGAGTAGCCGGACCCGTCCTTGGTGGCGGTCAGCCTCACGGTCGCCCCGGAGACGATGTCCGCCACACTGAGCTGGGTCCCGGTTGAACCGGTACCGCCGGACTGCTGGCGGCGCTGCTGCATATTGCTCACCGTCACCCCGTCCCCCAGGACATAGCTGCGGGTGAAGCCGTCGGCGCTCTTGACCGTGACCGACGTCGAGCTGACCTCGGTCACCGTGCCCAGCTGTTCGGCCATGGTGGTGTAGGTGGTGCCGTCGAGGACGACGTATTCGGCGTGCACGGCCGCGGAGAGGCCCCCGGCCATTCCGCCCAACCCGTCCGGGCCGAAGCCGCCGCGGCCCGACGCCGAGCCCCCGGTTTGGCCGCCCTGCTGGCCGCCGGGCATCCCCTGGCCGTTGAACTGCGGGCCGCCCGCCGCTGCGCCGTCCCCGCTGGCCGCGGCCGAGCTGGACGTCAGCGCGTAGACACCGGCGCCGACGCCGACGGCGATAACGGCAGCCACCCCGCCGGCGGCGAGGCCGCGCCGGACGGTCCAGGGCTTATCCGGCTGCGAGCCCGCGGCCCGGCCGGCAGGCGCGCCCCAGCCGGGGGCCGACTGGGCCGGAGCCGCCTGGGCCGGGTACCCCGCAGGACCCGGCTGGGCAGGCTGGTCCGGTTGGCCGGGATGCGCTGCTCCGGAATGGGCGGCTGTGTCGGGGTACGACGGCGCGCCCCACCCCGGCGCGGCTTCCGGCTGCGGCGCGGACTGCCGGGGCGCAGATTCCTGCTCCGGCGCCGTCACCGGCTGCGGGGCCGAGACCGGACGCGGCGTGGTCCCCGGCAGCGGGGTGGTGGCCGGGTTGTGGCCGGCGCCGTCGGCAGGCTGCGGGATCTCTTCGGGCTGCTGGTGGTTCATGCTGTTCTCCTGGCTCGGAAGGTGGGGCTGTTTCCACCAGCGTGGGCAGGCAGGCTGTGCCGGGGCTGTGAGGTCTTCCAGCCCCGCCTGTGATCCGCTCGAAGCCCCGGCCTGCCCCGGCAGCGCCCAGCTGGGTAGGCTGGGATTCACAGGTGCCGCACAGGATCCCCAAAGCCGCACCTAACCGGCAGAACGGAGAGTCGAACCATGGCCTCGTCGCACTCCATGACCAATAACCTTCCGCAGCTGACCCACCCGGACGGCTCCCCCATCCGCGCCCTGGTGGTGGATGACGAACCCAGCCTCTCCGAGCTGATGAGCATGGGCCTGCGGATGGCCGGCTGGTCCGTGGCGGTGGCCGCGGACGGCCCGGAGGCGGTCAAGCTGGCCAAGGACTTCCGGCCCGACGTGCTGGTACTGGACGTCATGCTCCCCGGATTCGACGGCGTCGAACTCCTGAGCCGGATCCGCACCTTCGCGCCCGAGGTCCCGGCGCTGTTCCTCACCGCCAAAGACGCCGTGCAGGACCGCATCACCGGCCTCGCCGCCGGCGGGGACGACTACGTCACCAAGCCCTTCAGCATGGAGGAAGTCCTGCTGCGCCTGCACCGCCTGGTCCAGCGCTCCGGCGTGGCCGCCATGGACACCGCGGAGCTCGTCGTCGGGGACCTGGTCCTGAACGTGGACACCCGGGACGTGACCCGCGCCGGCGAGGAACTGCACCTGACGGGCACCCAGTTCGAGCTGCTGCGCTACCTGATGGAGAACCCGAAGCGGGTCATCAGCAAGGCCCAGATCCTGGACCGCGTCTGGGACTACGACTTCGGCGGTCAGGCCAACATCGTGGAGCTTTACATCTCCTACCTGCGCAAGAAGATCGACGCCAACCACGCCCCGATGATCCACACCGTCCGCGGCGCGGGCTACGTCCTGAAACCGGCGGACTGATCCGTGCCCACTCTCTCCGGTGTCACGCCGGCCCCCGGGCGTGACTGGCGCAACCCCTCCACCTGGCACCTGCGCACCCGTTTGGTGCTGGTGGCCATGGCCCTGCTGGTGACCATCTGCGGCGCGGTAGGCGTCTTCAGCTACGTGTCCATGGACTCGTTCCTGACCCATCAGCTGGACGAACAACTCGGCGCTGCCGCCCACCGTTCCAACGAATTCGGCCGCCCGGACTCCGGCAGCCCGGGCGGGCGTCCGGACCCGCTGGAGGCAAAGGGGCAGGGCATCGGCACATTGAATGCCCGGGAGCAGAACGGCAGGATTGCCAGCGCCGGGTTCCTCGCCGGCGATGCCACCCGCAAGAGCCTCTCCGCGGACGACAACGCGGTGCTGCTGGGCCTCACCCCCAACTCCGCGCCGGTCGACCGCACGCTCTCCGCCGGAGCCTACCGGCTGATCGCCACCCAGACGCAGTACGGGGACATCATCGTCACCGGCCTGCCCTTGGAGGAAAAGCAGAACACGCTCGGGTCCCTCGTCGGCACCCTCGCCGCGGTGTCCGCCGGCGGCCTGGTGCTGATCGGCCTGATTGGCACCGCGCTGATCCGGCGCACCATGGAGCCGCTGGAGAAGCTCTCCGAAGTGGCAACGAAGGTTTCGCGCCTGCCGCTCGACGCCGGCGAGGTGGCGCTGGGCGTGCGCGTCCCGGCGTCGGCCGCGCACCCGGGTACCGAGGTGGGCAGCGTGGGCCACGCGCTGAACCAGATGCTGGACAACGTCTCGAACGCGCTGCAGGCCCGGCAGGAGAGCGAGATGAAGGTGCGCCAGTTCGTCGCGGATGCCTCGCACGAGCTGCGCACCCCGCTGACCGCCATCCGCGGCTACACGGAGCTGATGCGGATGACCGAGCACTTCACCCCCGACGGCGAGAAGTCGCTGGCCCGGGTGCAGAGCCAGTCGGAGCGGATGACCGCCCTGGTGGAGGACCTGCTGCTGCTGGCCCGGCTGGACGAGGGGCAGCCGCTGAAGATGGCCGACGTCGACCTCACCCAGCTGGCCGTCGAAACGGTCAGCGACGAGAAGGTCATGGCCCCGGACCGGAGCTGGAAGCTGGACCTGCCGGAGGAGCCCGTGGTGGTGCGCGGCGACACCACGGCCCTGCACCAGGTCCTCGCGAACCTGCTCTCCAACGCCCGCAAACACACTGATCCCGGCACCACCGTGGTCACCCGGGTGATGCGGTCCGCCGACGGCAGCGCCGTGGTGTCCGTGACCGACGACGGCGCAGGGATCGCCCCCGAATTCCTGGGCAAGGTCTTCGCCCGGTTCGCCCGCGCCGATGCCTCCCGCGCCAACCCCGCCGAACGTGCGGGGGCTCGGGGCTCGGCGGGCGCGGGTGCGGCGCCGGGGGCAATCGCGACCGCGACGGCGGTGCAGGGCACTAGCGGGCTGGGCCTGTCGATCGTGCAGTCTATCGTGGCGGCGCACGGCGGGACCGTGGAGGTCAGCTCGCGTCCGGGCCGGACCGAATTCGCGGTCCGGCTGCCGGCGGCACCGTCCGCCTGACACCTCGGCCGCCCGCGCGCGGACTTCCACAGCAGGCACACAGCATTCCCCCAATCCCCTCATACCGGGGGCCGGGACAGTGGAGGCATGACTTCCACAGACCAGGCACCAGGTACCCTGTCCCGTTCCGGGCCCGCCCCCGCCGGCACCCAGTCTGACGCGCCGGCATCCATCACCAGCGTCGGCCCGGCAGCTTTGGCCACGGCAGCGCCGCTCCCGGCGGCGCTGACCGGCGTCGGCCGCCGCCGATCGCCGATCGACACCCGGTCAGCGGTGCCGGTACTGGACGTCACCATCCCCGTCTTCAACGAGGAACGCGACCTCGAAGCCTGCCTGCGCCGGCTCCACGCCTACCTGCTGGGCTCCTTCCCGCACACGTTCCGGATCACCGTGGCGGACAACGCCAGCACCGATTCGACGCTGCAGACCGCCGAGCGCGTGGCCCGCGAATTGCCGGAGGTCGCCGTCGTGCACATGGCCGAAAAGGGCCGCGGCAATGCGCTGCGCCGGGTCTGGCTCGCGTCGCCGTCGCCCGTCCTGGCGTACATGGACGTGGACCTCTCAACGGACCTGGCCGCGCTGGGACCACTGCTTGCCCCGCTGATCTCCGGCCACTCGGACCTGGCGATCGGCACGCGCCTGACCCGCAACTCCCGCGTCATCCGGGGCCCGAAGCGGGAATTCATCTCGCGCAGCTACAACTTCCTGCTGCACTCGCTCCTCGGCGCGCATTTCAGCGATGCCCAGTGCGGGTTCAAGGCCATCCGGGCCGACATCGCCCGGGAACTGCTGCCGCACACCCTGGACAACGCCTGGTTCTTCGACACCGAACTGCTGGTGCTCGCCGAACGCTGCGGGCTCCGGGTGCATGAGGTCCCGGTGGACTGGACCGACGATCCGGACTCCAGCGTCGACATCGTCCAGACGGCGGCCGCGGACCTGCGCGGCATGGCCCGCCTCAGCCGCGACCTGGTGTCCGGCAAGATCCCCGTCCCGGAACTGCGCGCCGCGCTGGCCCGCGGCCCGCTGCCCGCGTCCTCCCGCGGACCGGAACAAAGCCCCGGCGGCAGCCTCTTCGGGCAACTGGTCCGGTTCGGCAGCATCGGCGTCGCCTCCACGCTGGCCTACCTGCTGATCTTCCTGGCCTGCCGCGGCGTCATGGACCCGCAGCTGGCGAACTTCCTGGCGCTGCTGATCACCGCCGTGGCCAACACCGCGGCCAACCGGCGCTTCACCTTCGGCATCCAAGGCAGCAGTTATGCGGCGCGCCACCACTTCGAGGGCCTGCTGGTCTTCGGGCTGGGGCTCGGCCTGACGTCCGGGGCGCTGCTGCTGGTGCACGGCGCCTCCGGCGGTACCCCCGACCGCTGGGTGGAACTGGCCACGGTCACCGCGGCCAACCTCGCGGCCACCGCCGTGAAATTCCTGCTCTTCCGGCTGGTGGTGTTCCGGGCCCGCCCCGGAACCGCAGCCCCGCCCGCGCCCGGCACCCCGGTCCCCGCGCATGGCACCCCGGCGCAGTCCGCCGCCACAGCATCCCTCCCCACAGAAACGGCCCGATAAATGACCGCCACCCTCAGCCCCGCCGACGGGACCCGGCCCTCCGGCCCGCTCCCCCGCACCGACTCGCCGATGCCGGCCGCCTCGTCCGATTCCTCCGCTTCGCGCCGCCGGCGCCCGCTGTTCGGTGACCAGCCGCGCTGGGTCCGGCCCTCGGCCGCCCTGCTGCTCATCGGGACCGCCGTGCTCTACCTGTGGAACCTCGCGGCCACCGGCTACGGCAACACCTTCTACGCCGCGGCTATCCAGGCCGGCACCAAGGACTGGACCGCCCTGCTGTTCGGCTCCCTTGACGCCGGCAACGCCATCACCGTGGACAAGCCCCCGGCCGCGCTCTGGATCCCGGCCCTGGCCGGACGAATCTTTGGCTTCTCCCCGCTCAGCATGCTGGTGCCGCAGGCCCTCATGGGCGTGGCCGCCGTCGGACTCCTGTACCTGACCCTGAAGCGGGTCTCCGGTCCGGCCGCGGGCCTGCTGGCCGGCGGGGCCTTGGCGCTCACGCCGGTGGCCGCCCTGATGTTCCGCTTCAACAACCCCGACGCCATGCTGACCCTCTGCCTGGTGCTCGCGGCGTACCTCACCACCCGGGCGATCGAGAAGGCCGGCTGGGGCTGGCTCGCCGCGGCCGGCGCGGTGATCGGCCTGGCGTTCCTGACCAAGATGCTGCAGGGCTTCCTGATCGTTCCGGGCCTGGGCCTGGCCTACCTTTGGGCCGCCCCGGTCAGCCTTCGGCGCCGGCTCCTGCACCTGCTGGGCGCGGCCGCCGGAATCCTGGTGGTGGCCGGCAGCTACGTGGCGCTCTTCCAGTTGACCCCGGCGTCGGCCCGTCCGTACATGGCCGGCTCCACGACCAACAGCTTCCTCGAACTGACCTTTGGCTACAACGGCCTGGGCCGGATCACCGGGTCTGGCGAGGGCAGGCCGGGCGGGTCTGCGGTCTTTGGCGGGGCATCTGACCTTGGCAGCGCGGCCGGCGCCGCCGGGGCAGCCGGCGGCGCCGGCGCGGGTGGCTTTGGCGGGAACGCCAGCTTCGGCGGGGCCGCCGGGATCGCCCGGATGTTCGGCACCAGTTTCGGCGGCGAGGTGTCCTGGCTGTTGCCCGCGGCGCTGATTCTCCTGCTGGCCGGTCTGTGGTTCACCCGGCGCGAGGCCCGGACCTCCGCGACCCGCGCGGCCCTGCTGCTCTGGGGCGGCTGGCTGGTGGTCACCGCGGGCATCTTCAGCTTCATGAGCGGCATCGTGCACCCGTATTACGCGGTGGCGCTGGCCCCCGCGGTCGCGGCCCTTGTGGGCCTGGGCGGCGTGCAGCTGTGGCGCGGCCGGGCCTTCTGGCCGGCGCGGCTGGTCCTGGCGGTCACGGTGCTGGCGACCTCGATCTGGTCCGCGGTGCTGCTGGGCCGGGATCCGTCGTGGCTGCCCGGGCTGCGGGTGGCCGTGGTGATCCTCGGTGTCCTCGCCGCGGCGGCGCTGATGTTGCAGCTTGACCGGCTGCGGGCCATTCCCGCCGCGCTCCGCAAGGCGGCCACCGCCGGCGTCGTCATCCTCACCCTGCTGGCCGGCGGCCTGGGCACGGCGGCGTGGACGTTCGCGACGGCGGCCCAGCCGCACTCGGGTTCGATCCCGACCGCCGGGCCCACGGGCTCCGCGACGGGCGGCTTCGGGGCGGCCGGCCGGACGCGCGGCACCGGGACGGGAGCCACCGACGGCACCGGCTTCCCCGGCGGCCAGGACACGGCGGCACAGAACGCGGCTGGCCTCACCGCGGGAGGCGCTGGCGGCCCGGGAGGCGCCACCGCCTCAGCTGAGCTCGCCGCACTGTTGAAAACCTCGACGGCGAAATGGTCGGGAGTCGTCTCCGGCGCCACCTCCGCCGCTGACCTGGAGCTCGCCACCGGCACCAACGTGATTGCCCTCGGCGGCTGGAACGGCGGCGACCCCTATCCCACCCTGGCCCACTTCCAGGCCATGGTGGACCGCGGGGAGATCGGCTACTTCATCGCCGGCGGCGGCATGGGCGGTATGGGCGGCGGCCGGAGCGGAAACTCCGAGGTCGCGGCCTGGGTTGCCGCCAACTACCAGGCACAGACCGTCGGCTCCACCACCGTCTACAAGCTGGCGGGCTAGGCCATGACTGCTTCCACCGAGCTCACAAGCACCGGGTCCGCCGTCACTTCGCCCGCCGGGCCCGGGCCCGGAGCAAGCCCGGCGACTGAGGCTGCCGGCTCCGGCCGGCGCCACCCAGGGTGGCGCGGCGGCCGCCGTCGGCACCTCCGGCCGCAGGCGTCCGGACTCCCGCACACTGCGCTGCCCCGGCGCCGGGCCATGGCGCAGCGGGCGGAACTGGCCGTCCTGCTGATCGGAACCGCGATGCTCTACCTCTGGAACCTCGGTTCCTCCGGCTGGGCGAACGCCTTCTACTCCGCGGCGGCGCAGGCCGGCTCGCAGGACTGGACGGCCTGGTTCTTTGGCTCGTCCGACGCGGCAAACGCCATCACGGTGGACAAGCCGCCGGCGTCGCTCTGGGTGATGGGCCTGTCCGTGCGGCTTTTCGGGCTGAGCTCCTGGAGCGTCCTGGTGCCCGAGGCTCTGATGGGCGTCGCGACGGTCTGGCTGGTCTACCTGGCCGTCCGCCGGGCCGCCGCCCCCGCGACGGAAGACGCTCGGCTGGCCCACCGCGCCGGACTGATCGCCGGTGCCGTGATGGCCCTGACCCCGGTGGCCGTGCTGATGTTCCGCTTCAACAACCCGGATGCCCTGCTGGTCCTGCTGATGACGGCTGCAGCCTACGCGGTGCTGCGCGCCATCCAGGACGGCCGGCTGCGCTGGCTGCTGCTGGCCGGGGTGCTGCTGGGCTTCGGGTTCCTGACCAAGCAGCTGCAGGTGCTGCTGGTGGTCCCGGGCTTCGCCGCGGCCTACCTGCTCGCCGGGCGCGCCGGCCTGGGCCGGCGGCTGCTGCACCTGCTGGCGACGGGCGCGGCGATGGTGGTGGCGGCCGGCTGGTGGCTGGCCGCCGTCGAGCTCACCCCTGCGGCGGACCGGCCCTACATCGGCGGCTCGCAGGGCAACTCCATCCTGGAACTTACCTTGGGCTACAACGGCCTGGGCCGGCTCAGCGGGGACGAGACCGGGAGCGTCGGCGGCGGCAACGGCTGGGGCACCCCCGGCCTGCTCCGGCTTTTCAACAGCGAGTTCGGCGGGCAGATCGCGTGGCTGCTGCCGTCGGTGCTGCTGCTGGCGGCCGGGCTGCTGTGGCTGGGCCGGCGGGCACCACGGACCGACGCCGTCCGCGCCTCCGTGGTGGTCTGGGGCGGCTGGGTGCTGGTCACCGGGCTGACGTTCAGCCTGATGGCCGGCATCATCCATCCGTATTACATGGTGGCGCTGGCCCCGGGGGTCGCCGGGCTGGCCGGTCTGGGGTCGGTGCTGCTGTGGCAGCGGCGGGATCAACCCGTTGCCGCCGGGACGCTCGCCGCCGCGGTGGCCGCGGCCGGTTTCATGGCTTTCGAGCTGCTGGGCCGCACGCCCGCGTTCGTTCCGTGGCTGCGCTGGCTGGTTCTCGCCGTGGCGCTGGCCGCGGCCGTCGGCGTGATGGTTCCGGCCATTCGGGCCCGGGCCGCCGGCGCTGTAGCCGCCGGGACCATTGGGCCACTGTCCCCGGGCGGTACGACGGCGGCGCTGTTGGGACGTACGACGGCGGGGCTCGCCGTCGTCGCGGCCCTCGCCGGTCCCTTGGCGTACTCGCTGTCCACCGCCGCCACCGCGCATTCCGGCTCGATCGTCAGCGCGGGGCCTGCGGTGGGCGGCCGGGCGGGCCTGCCGGCCATGTTCGGCGGCACGGGCGGAACCATGGGCACCGCGCAGGGCAATCCCTTCGGCCCGACCAACGGCGCCGGGGCCAACAGCAACGGGACCAACGGCACCGTCCGCAGCCAGGGCGGGGGCATGGGCGGGGGTATGGGCGGGCTCCTCGGCGCGACCACCCCGTCGTCTGCCCTGGTGGATGCCCTCGAAACGGACGCCGGCCGCTACACCTGGGCGGCCGCCGTCGTCGGGTCCAACAACGCCGCCGGTTACCAGCTCGCCACGCAGCTGCCCGTGATGGCCGTGGGCGGGTTCAACGGCACCGACCCCGCACCCACGCTCGAGCAGTTCCAGCAGTACGTCGCCGACGGCCGGATCCACTACTTCATCGCCGGCCGCACCATGCAGGGCGAAAGCGGATCCGACGACGCCGCCAGGATCGCCGACTGGGTGGCGGCCACCTACCCCGCCCAGAGCGTCGGCGGCACCACGGTGTACCTGCTGGCGAAGTAGCCGCTCCGGACGGTCCGCCGTTTCGACGGTTCCCTGCCGAATAGACGTCTCCAAGCGTCGGGCGTGCGGGGAACCGTCGAAACGGCCCGAAAAGCGGGGCCAGCCCACCGCGAATCGGCAACCAGCCACACCGCGGCGTTACCTAAATGTGACATGAGGGAGAAAGTCCGGTACCGTTTTTATGGTGCGGCCATCGATCTGGCCGCATATCCGGGTCTGACGCCAAACTCTGCCGCTTCCCGGATTCCATGGATTGAGGCAGAGACGGGGAACCCAGAGTTCCCGGGCACCTGCATCCATGCACCCCTTGGGGTAAAGCCGACTCGTTGATCATCCGAGCGGCCGGATTTCTCATCCGAACCCGACAGCTAACTCCGTAGGCGTTGAGAGGCGAACATGACTGAACACAAGGCACCCGTGCGCCTAAAAGGCGCTAAACGCACCTCCTCGGCCGACGTCGCGCGCCACCGCGCCGACCCGGCCCAGGGCTCGGCCACCCGAGGCCGCGCCAGCTTTGGCTCCAAGGGCAAGCTCACCGCCGTCGCACTGACCGCGGCCGCAGTACTGCTGGGCGCCGGCGCCGCAGGCCAGGCCACCGGCACTACTGCCCCGGCCGCGACCGCCACCCAGGCACCGGCCCTGCAGCTCTCCGACCTGGAACGGCTCGGCAGCTACACCCCGGCCACGGCACCGGCCAGCGTCGAAGCCCAGGCCTCCAAGGTCATGCCCGAGACCCCGGCGCCGTCCACCCCGGCCCCCGCACCGGCTGCTCCGGCTCCCGCGGCGGCACCCGCCCCGGCCCCGCAGCCGGTGGCGGTCGACGATCCCGCCGGTGCCCAGGCCTACGCCGCCTCGCAGCTGCCGGCCCACGGCTGGGCCCCGAGCGAGATGCAGTGCCTGATGAAGCTCTGGACCCGCGAATCGGACTGGAAGACCACGGCCACCAACCCGTCCAGCGGTGCCTACGGCGTGGTCCAGTCCCTCCCGGCCGAGAAGATGGCCAGCGCCGGCGCGGACTACATGACCAACTACCGCACCCAGATCAACTGGGGCCTGCAGTACGTGCAGGAGCGGTACGGCTCCCCCTGCGGCGCCCTGAACTTCCACTACGCGAACAACTGGTACTAAGCCGCCAAGGCTGACGCCACCCCGCGCAGAGACAACAAAGGCACCGGATCTTCTCAGATCCGGTGCCTTTGCTGTATCCCCGGGCGGCCCGTTCAGCGGCCCGAGGGAAAGCGGACGCGCTACCCGGCGATGCCGTAGAGCCGGTCGCCGGCGTCGCCCAGGCCGGGGACGATGTAGGACTTCTCGTTCAGCTTCTCGTCGATGGAGGCCAGCACGATCGTGACGTTGGCGTCGGAGAGCTCTTCCTCCAGCTTGGCCAGGCCCTCGGGGGCGGCCAGCAGGCAGATGCAGGTGACGTCGGAGGCGCCGCGCTTGAAGAGGAACTTGATCGCCTCGCGCAGGGTGCCGCCGGTGGCCAGCATCGGGTCCAGGACGAAGATCTGACGGTCGGTCAGGTCCTCGGGGAGCCGCTCGGCGTAGGTGATGATGTCCAGGGTTTCCTCGTCGCGGGCCATGCCCAGGAAGCCGACCTCCGCGGTGGGGACCAGCTTGGTCATGCCCTCGAGCATGCCAAGGCCGGCGCGGAGGATCGGGACCACCAGCGGGGTGGGCTTGGTGAAGGCCGTGCCGATGGTGGTGCTGACCGGCGTCTCGATGGTGACCGGTTCGGTACGGACGTCGCGGGTTGCCTCGTACGCCAGCAGCGTGACCAGCTCTTCGGTGAGCTGGCGGAAGACGGGTGACGGGGTGTTCTTGTCCCGCAGAACGGTGAGCTTATGGGCCACCAGCGGGTGGTCGACAACGAGAGTGCGCATGGGTCAAAACTATCATCCGGACGCTTCGGACCGACCCCGCCCGCCGGGGGTCCCGGCGTCGTCGGCCACCCCGCGACCATGCGCCGTTTCGGCGTCGTGGTGCCCGTCCGGCGCCTTCTCGCGCAGGCGCTGGCCGTTGTCGAAGGTGGGTGCCGGGCCGGTCCGTTCCCGGTGCCTGATCACGTGGAACAGCCGATGCGCCAGGATCACGATCCCCACCCAGCCCAGGCCCAGCGCCCAGCCGAAGATCACGTCGGTCATCCAGTGATGGCCCAGGAACACCCGGCTCATGCCCATCGCGATGATGAAGAGCGCCCCGGCCGTGATCAATCCCACCCGGGCGATAGTGCGCTGGACCTGCAGGCAGGTGAGGTAGACCACCAGTGAGATCACCACGGTGGTGTTCAGGGTGTGGCCGCTGGGGAACGACGGCGAGTTTTCGTAGGGCGGGACGGCATCGGCGTGGTCGGGGCGGGTGCGTCCGATGAGCTTCTTGCCCAGGGAGGTAGCGGTGACGGAGACTGCGGCCGCCCCGCCGATCAGGATCAGCGGGCGCCAGGTCCGGGTCCGCCAGATCAACAGCGCGGTGAGGATGCTGGCCAGGATCGGCATGCCGATGCCACCGCCAATGTTGGTGAACCCAGTAACGAACGCATCCAGACCGGGGCTGCGGAGCCGTTCCATGGCGGCGAGCATGGGCTTGTCCAGGTTGGCCAGGCCGGCGTCGTCCACTACGTTGTCGTAAACCTCGGCGCTGGTCAGGGCCAGCGCCACCACCGCGATGCCGCCCAGCAGCATGGTGATCCAGAGCGCGGCGTAGGGCACCACCCATTTGCCCCAGCGCCGCATCAGCCAGCTCTCAGTCCTGGTGCTCACTGCGTTCTCCCGACGTCCGGTGCACCCACGGTGCACAGCTTGCTTAGGATCGAAACTACCATTGAGCCATGACATCGCCCGAGCCCCGCCATGCCGAGTGGATGGGCCTCGCCCTGAGCGAGGCGCGGCAGGCCCTCGCCACCGCGGACGTGCCGATCGGGGCCGTGGTGATCGGCCCGGACGGCACGGTGCTGGGCACCGGCCGGAACGAGCGGGAGGCTCTCGGGGACCCGACGGCGCACGCCGAGATGGTCGCCATCCGGGAAGCGGCCGCGCGGCTTCGCGAGCGCCGTGCCGACGAGGGGGCGCGCGACGACGGCTGGCGGCTGGCGGACTGCACCCTGGTGGTGACGCTGGAGCCGTGTGCGATGTGCGCCGGCGCCGTGGTGCTGGCCCGCATTCCCCGCGTGGTGTTCGGCGCCTGGGACGAGAAGGCGGGCGCCGCGGGGTCCGTCTTCGACATTCTCCGCGAGCGCCGGCTAAACCACTGGGTGGAGGTCTACGGCGGCGTGCGGGAGGACGAGTGCGGGGACCTGCTGCGGGACTTCTTCGCCGAGCACCGCGGCGCCTGATTCCGGTTCTTCGTCCCGGCCCCTCCCCTGATCCTGCTTAGCGTTCGGCGGTGGCCGTCGTCGACGCCCGCAGCGCGTCGATGCGCTTCCGGCGGGAGGCCGGGGAATCGAGGCTGAAGGCCCGGAAGTCGCCCAGATCCTCCCGGATCCAAACCTCCACCTCCGCGATCCGCCGGCTCACCGCGGGCGTCAGGTAGCCGAACACCCAGGCGGCGATCTTCCCGGTCTCCGGGTCGTACTGCCAGAGTCCGATGATCCGGCCACGGTCCAGGATCGGGTGGTCCGGCAGGTCTGCCTGCAGTGCCAGCGAGCTGAGCCCGGCCTTGCGGTGGTCCGCCTCGTCCAGCAGCTCGGCCGCGTTCCGCCGCAGCAGCACCAGCGAATCGGTCCCGGCGAGCAGCTGGATCTGTTCCTCCGCGGGGGCGGTGAAGGCGGCGAGGCGGTCGACGTCGTCGGGCAGGATCCACAGCACGGCACTGTCCTTGCCCGCGTCCCCGGGGAGCGGGACGTCGACGGCGCCGGCTTCCGCCAGTGCCGCGCGGGTCTGCGCCACGGTGAAGCCCGTGAACCACTGGGACTGTTTAGCGGTGGCGCCGCCGGTCCAGCCGAGGTAGCGGCGCATCAGCAGGGCGCGGACCTCCTCGTCGGTGAGATCGCTGGTGGGCAGGTCCCAGGCCTCGTAGGCGTAGCGCTGCCGGTCCAGGCGGCCGTCGGCAGGCACCCTGCGGATGCGGCCCTCCGCCTGCAGGATGCCCAGCGCCGCCGGCAGCGTGGTGGCGGCACCCTTCTTCTTCCCTTCCTCACCCAGGCTTTGGACCGCGTCGCCGAGTTCCTCCTTGAGCTGCCGCGGGTCCAGCGGGGTACCGGCCTCGGCCAGGACGTGCCGGACCTGTTCCTCGAGCAGGGTGATTTCGCCGCGGTCCACGCCGAGCCGGGTCAGAACCGAGACGGCGGCCTCCGCGGCGGGGCGGCCCAGGCGCAGCGCCCAGGCAAAGTCGTCGCTGCCCAGGACGTAGGTGCAGCCGCGTGCCGTGGGAAGTTCCAGGATCCGCTGGGCGTCGACGTCGGCGTCCACCGGGCCGCGGCGGAGGCCGGCACGGGCGAACAGGGAGAGGTAGGGGTTGGCGCCGCCGACGGACCGGGCCCAGCCCGCCCGTGCGAGCACCTGCCCGGCGGTGCAGCCGGCCAGCGACCCGTCCAGGCCCTGCCGGTGCCAGGACCAGGCGCGGAGGTTTGCGGCCGTGAGGCTCTGGGGCGGAAGGCTGACCGTGGCTGGCTGGGTGCTCATGCGCCCATTGTCCATCCATGCCGCGGACGGCGATACGGGGCTGCCCCGCGACGACTGCGGCGGCGGGGTGGGGCGGCCGGTTACCGGCCCAGGATTTCCAGCACCGTGCGGGCCGTCGCATCCCACCCGGGCAGGTGCTGCCGGGCGTCCAGTGCAGCGGCGTGCCAGCGTGCCCGGAGCTCCGGCTCGGTGAGCCAGCGGCGCAACAGCTCCGTCAGGGGTGCGGGATCGTCGGCGAGCGCGACGGCGGCGCCCGGCAGCCCTGCGTCGTCCCCTTCGGCCTCTCCGCCCTTTGCCCTGGCCGCCCCGGATCCTGCCTGCGGAGTTCCGGCCTGCGGAGTTCCGGCCGTGAGGGCCTCCAGCGCCCCGGTCCCGCGCCGGATGATCGCGGGGATGCCGCGGGCGAGGGACTCGGTGACGGCCATGCCGAAGGTTTCCGCGCGCGAGATCAGCAGCGTGAGGTCGGTCCGGGCCCATTCGGCGTCCAGGGCGTCCCCGCGGAGCTCGCCCGTGATCCGGACGCGGGCACCGAGCCCCAGCCGTTCCGTTTCGGCGCGGAGCAGGGCGGCGTAATCCGGGTCCGCGGTGTCCGCCCCGACGAGGGCGGCGGTCCAGTCCAGGTCGGTCAGGGCTGTGAGCGCCCGGAGGAACAACAGCTGGCTCTTGTTCGGCAGCAGCGCGGCCACCATCGCCAGGTGCGGTGGGGTGGATCCAGCCGCCGTCCCGGCGCGGTCGGTGCCGGGCAACGCGACGGCGACGGTGGTATCAGCGCCGGTTGCAGCGCCGTCGAGGCCGTGCCGGGCGCGCAGTTCCGCCGCGGCGGAACTGCTGCTGCAGATCACCCCGGCCGCGGCGGCAACCGCGCGTCCTTCCAGGTCGGCATACCCGTCGAGCGGCATGTGGAGCAGGATCCACACCGGCGTCCCGGCGCGGGCGGCGGCCTCCAGCTGCTCCGGGGCACCGCAGGCCACCAGCCCGTCCACCAGGGTGACGGTCCCGGTGCCGGCAGGTTCCGCCAGCGCCGCCCGGTCCGCAGGGCCGCCCACCGGCCAGCCGCCGTCGGCGGTCCGGGTCGTGGCGGGCACCCCGAGCGCGTCGAGGGCGCGGACCAGGGCCGCGTTGTAGGCGTTGCCGCCGGAGTTGTGGTGGACGTTGCCGGGCAGGACCAGGCGGACGGCGGAGGGCTGCACGGGGAGGCTAGTCGGCGTCGAACTCGAGGGAGTAGCTGGCCCACGCGTCCGGGGTCTCGCGCAGGGTGACGTCGATGCCCGCGAGCGCGCGCCCGTCGTCGCCCTCGCGGATCTGCGCGGCGACGGCGTCGGCGATGTATTGCGCCAGCGCTTCGGTGGTGCTCAGCTTGCCTGCGAAGTCGGGGTGTTCGTCCAGGTTCTTGTAGTTCAGGCCGGCGAGGACGGCGCCGAGCACCTCGCCCGCCTCGCCGATGTCCAGGACGATCGCGTCCTGGTTCAGGTTCCGGCGGCGGAAGGTCACCTCGGTGACGAACGTGGCGCCGTGCATGCCCTGAGCGGGGCCGAACGCCGGGCGGGGCAGGCTGTGGGCGATCATGAAGTTGCTGCGGACGGTCAGGCTGAACACGGATTACCTCGTGGTTTCTGTGGTGTGCGGGTATTCGATGACGTGGCAGAGGGCGTCGAGGGTGCCGTCGGAGAGTCGCTGGACGACGTCGGGCAGTTCCTCGAAGCGGGAGGTTCCGGTGAGGAAGGCCTCGAAGACGGGGTCGCGGAGCAGGGATACGGCGAGGGTCAGCCGGTCGGCGTTGGTGCGGCGGTGCCGGCGGGCGCGCGCCACGACGCCCACCTGGCTGGCGCGGATGGAGAGACGCCGGGCGTGGAAGTCCTCGCCGAGAGGCAGGCTGACGCTGCGGTCCGCGTACCAGGACATTTCGATGATCTCGCCCTCGTCGCCGACCAGTTGCAGTGCGCGTTCCAGTCCGGCCTGCGAGGCGGAGCAATGGATGACGATGTCGCAGTCGCCGCCGGCGTCGTCCGGATGGCTGAACTCCACGCCGAGGGTGTCCGCGAAGGCGCGCTTGGCCGGGTCGATGTCGATCAGCTGCAGCCGCCCCAGCGGGAAGCCGGCGAGGAGCTTGGCCACCATGCCGCCGACCAGCCCGGCCCCGATCACGGCCACCCGGTCCCCCAGCCGCGGACCGGCTTCCCAGAGTGCGTTGACGGCGGTTTCCACGGTGCCGGTGAGCACGGCGCGGCGCGCGGGGACGCCGTCCGGGACCTCGGTGAGGGAGGTAACGGGCACGATGTAGCGGTCCTGGTGCGGGTGCAGGCAGAAGACGGTTTTGCCCAGCCACTCCTCCGGGCCGTCCTCGACAACGCCCACCGAGAGGTAGCCGAACTTCACCGGGCCGGGGAAGCTGCCCTCCTGGTGCGGGGCGGCCATGGCGTCAGCGACGCAGTCGGGGACCCGGGCGTTGTGCACCACCATCTCGGTGCCCTTGCTGATGCCGGAGTAGAGGGAGCGGACCAGGGCCTCGCCCGGGCCGGGTGCCGGCAGGTCCTCGGTGCGGAGCTCACCCTGTTCCGGGCCGACGGTCCAATAGGCGGTGGCGGTGCCGGCGGTCCGGGCGGAGGGCGCGTTCGAAATAGTCATTGTGCTTCCGAATCTAGTGCCGCGCGGTCGCCGCCGGAAGCTTCCCGGGGCAGTCCGGGCGCGGCGGCCCCGGTGTGCGGGTCCCGTTTTGGGGTTCGGCCCCGCGCTCCGGTACCCTAGTCAGGTTGGTGACGTGTCCGAGCGGCCGAAGGTGCAACACTCGAAATGTTGTTTGGTGTAAAAGCCAACGTGGGTTCAAATCCCACCGTCACCGCCACGTAGCGAAGCCCCTGCTTCCCTTTGTTTACAAGGGAAGCAGGGGCTTTTGCTTTGCCCGGGACTGTCCCCCGGCAGCGCATTGGCAACTGATCGCCCAAGCCTGACCGCCGCGACTTTTCCACGTCAACGGTCGAGATAGACGACGCGGGGAAGCTCCGGCAGCTGCCGTCGCCCTATTTGGCGGCCACGAGAGCCTGGGGCGCCGCCTGCTTCATCCTGGTCTGCAGCCAGCGCAGCTGCACCGCGGTTTCTCCCTCACAGTGTGAGACCACCTCCAGCATGTCCCGGTCCCGGAGCGCCGACCCGGCCTGCTGGATCATGGTCCAGGTCACATCGACGAAGCTGGCCAGGAGATAGAGATCCTGAAGGTCCCGGAGCAGGCCCACCGGCCCACTGCGGGTGCCAGAGAGCCCCTCGGCGTGCAACCGCTCCGGCTCCGTGTCGGAGAGGTCCTCACCGTAGCGCTCCACCAGCGGATGCAACAGCCGGCTGTGCTCATCGCACTGGTTGGCCAGGGAGTGGCACAGGAAATGGACGTCCGGTTCGGCGCCGTGGCCGTCGGCGACTTGCCGAAAGGACTCCGCCAGGGTGGCCTCGGCCCGGTGCAGCATGCCCAGGTACAGGGACATGTTCATCGCGTGCCGTCCTTTCCGGCTGGCGCCGGGGCTCCCTTGATCGCCTGGGGGAACCGCGGCGGCGCCGCACCCACGGACTCGCTCGCCTCGCCACCCACGCCGGTGGTCGCGGGAACCGCCGGGCTGCCGCTGGCCGGCCGAGACGCGGTGGTTGTCGGGGCGGGGGCCGGCCCCGCGCCGTCGGCGATCTTTTGGACGTTGACCGCCGCGTTCTTGAACACTGGCTGCTTGGACACCGGGTCCCACTCGGTGATGGTGAGTTCGTTGGCCGCGCTCGGGTGCTCGCCGGGCGAGCCGCCGTCGTCCCAGTAGCCGTAGTGGAACGGGGCGAAAACCGTTCCCGGGCGGATGTCGCTGATCCGGGCCGGTACCTCGATCCGGCCCCGGCGGGACGTGACGCGGGTGAGGTCTCCCTCACTGATGCCGTACCGTTGGGCGTCTTCCGGGGAAAGCTCGATCCAGGCGGAGGGTGCGGCGCGGTCCAGGGGCCGGGACCTGCCGGTCTTGGTCCTGGTGTGGAAATGGTAGGCAGTGCGTCCGGTCGTGTAGCGCATAGGGAACCGGCCGTCGGGCTCTTCGTGCGGGGGCAGGTAGTCGGCCGTCTTCAGCACCGCCTTGCCGCCGGGTACCGTGGCACGGAACATCTCTGACCCCACGGTGGCGCCGGTTAAGAGGCCATGGCCGTAACTTTCGCAGTAGTCCGCGTCGGTGGGGAAAACCCCGTCCGCGTAGAGCCGGTCGCGGCCATCGGGGTTTTCCTCGTTGCAGGGCCAAGGGATGCCGCTGCCGCCGCGGAGCCGGCCGTAGCTCATCCCGCTGTAGTCGCAGGGACGGCCCCGCGAACACTCCCGCCAGGCGTTGAAGCCGTCCTCGGGACCGTCCCATGGCAGCAACGGCCCGCCCTGAAGCGTGCGGAAATCCATCCGCCGCGCGTAATCCAGGAAGATGTCGAGGTCGCTGCGGGCGGATCCCGGCGGGTCCACAGCCTTATCCGAGAGGTGGACCGTGCGGTTGACGTTGGTGAAGGTCCCGGTCTTCTCGCCCCAGGCGGCCGCCGGCAGGACGACGTCGGCAGCCTGCGCCGTTTCGGTCAGGTACAGGTCCTGCACCACCACAAAGAGGTCAGGTTTGGCCAGGATCTTCCGGATCCGGGCGAGGTCGGGCATGGAGACGGCGGGGTTGGTGGCGGAGATCCACAGGAACCCGATGGACCCCTGCTCGGCGTAGCGGAAGATCTGCATCGCATGCGTCGGCGGCGCCCAGTGCGGGATGGTCAGCGGGTCGACGTCCCAGAGATCGGCGAGCTCGGCGATGTGGGCCGGGTTTTCCCAGTTGCGGAAACCCGGCAGGTCACCGTCGGCACCGCATTCCCGGTTGTTCTGCGCGGTCGGCTGGCCGTTCATCTGCAGGATTCCGCAGCCGGGCTTCCCCAACAGTCCCCGCAGAAGGTGAAGGTTGTTAACCTGGCAGGACGAGGCTGTCGCCTGCGCCGACTGGTAGAATCCCTGCAACACGGTGGACAGGACCCGCTCCGAGGCACCGAAAATCCGCGCAGCCTCCCGGATGTCCGCCGCCGGGACGTCGCAGACCGCGGCGGCAGCCTCCGGTGTCCAGGGCGCCACGGTGGCCTTCAGCTCATCGAAGCCCACGGTGTGCGCCTTGACGTAGTACTCGTCCACCCAGCCGCGGGCCAGCACCTCATGGACGAGGGCGTTCATCAGAGCGAGGTTGGTGCCCGGCCGCACGGCGAGGTGCACGTCGGCGTGGCGGGCCACCTCTGTCTCGCGGGGATCAATGCAGACGACTTTGGGCGGGTTCGGGCCGGCGATGCGGTCCAGCACCCGGGACCACAGCACGGTCTGAGTCTCGGCCATGTTGTGGCCATAGAGGAATATGGCGTCGCAGCTGTCGATGTCCGTGTAGGACCCGGGCTGGCCGTCGGCCCCGAACGTCTCCTTCAGCGACGCCGCCGCGGTGGCCGTGCACAGCCGGGTGTTGCCGTCCATATGCGGAGTCCCGATCCCCGCCTTCCCGATGATGGCGAGGGCGTAATACTCCTCAAGAAAAAGCTGTCCGCTGGTATAAAAGCCGTGACTCAGCGGACCGCGCTCCCGCAAAAGCTGTTGGCTGCGTTCGACGATGCGGTTCATGGCGGTGTCCCAGTCGCATTCGACCAGGCGCCCGTTCTCACGGATCAGCGGGCTGGTGAGCCGGTCTCGGTGGGAAACGCCCTGCCAGCTGGCGAAGAGGCCCTTGGGGCCAAGCCGGCCGTGATTGACCAGGTCCCCGGCCCGGCCACGGATCCCCACCATGGCACCGTCCTTGACCGCAATGTCGCAGGCGCAGCCGTTGCTGCAGAGCACGCAGGCGGACTGGACCCAGCGATCGACGTCGTCTTCAGCAACGCCCTCCGCGAGCGCCTGATCCACCCGTACCGGCCAGAGACCGTCCCGGGGATAGGGGGTGCGGCTTCCCCAAATGTTGCCAATGCGGTCCACCATGGTCTTCCTTCCGTTAGTCCACAGCCGGTTCTCCCACGGATACTAGGCGCTGTGGCTCTTCCCGCGCTACGGAATCGATCTTTCCGGCCGCTTGGGCAGCCAGCCCAACCGGGCGGCTGATCAGCTGCTGAGTTCCACCATCAGCGGCGGCAACTCATCGCAGAGTTCCCGGGCAAGGTAACCCAGCCCGCCCAGTCTGCTGGCCAACCTGTCCCCTGCGGTGGCATGCAGGTGAGAGCCCCAACAGGCGGCCTGGGGTCCCGTCGTACCGCGGGCCCGCAGCCCCGTGACCGCACCGGCCAACACGTCGCCGCTGCCCGAGGTCCCCAGCCCACTGTGCCCGGTGCTGACCTCCCAGGACTCGCCGTCGGGTTCCGCAATCAACCCCTGGCAGCTGACCACGGCCTGGAACCGGCTCGCGATAGTCCGGATATCGCGGCCAAGGTCGCCGATCTCGCGCTGCAAGAGGATGGCCGCCTCGGTGGGGTTAGGGGTCAAGATCAGCCGACCCGCCCACGGGCCCAGGTCGGCACCCAGTTCGGGCAAACAGCCGAGGGCGAACGCATCCAGAACGACGGCGGGGCCGCTACCCTGGGGCGTCCGCGCCGGCACGAGCAGTCCGCGAAGAAGCGCCAGGGCCTCGTCCTTGTCGTCCAGGCCGGGGCCGATCAGAACGGCGTCGGCCGCGGCGAATTCGTCGACGAGCAGCGAAGCGGACGAACCCTTCACTGAGCCCCTGGCGCTTTCCGGCAGGCCCAGGACGCCGCTCTCTGGCAGCGCCACCGCCACGTGGACGGCGGTCGATTCGGCCACCGCCAGCGTCAGCCGACCGGCGCCGGAACGAAGTGCCGCGACACCGGCCAGGAGCGCGGCCCCCGGGGTCTTGCGCGCGCCCCCAATAACCAGCACCGAGCCGCGGTCCGCCTTCCCGGAGCCCCCGCCGGGCAGCGGCCAGCCGCGCAGCAACGTGGGCGTCAGCGGGATCGGCGGCTTAGCGCGGGTGGACATTGGACTCTCCCGCGTGCTCAGTGACGGGGGCGCCATAGGACCGCAGATGGTTAGCCTCATTGAACCCGGCCAGTTCCCATGGGCCGGTGCCGCCCTCCCGGACGAACCGGCTGACGGATGCGTTGAGAATGGTGGTGCGTGCGGCCAGGTCCAGCAGGTCCGCCTCGGTGAGCCCCAGCAAAACGTACCGGAAGAGCAGGATGAGGGCGTCATGGCAGACCAGCAGCACCTCCTGGCCGGGGTGCTCCCTGTCCAGGTCTGCAAGCAGCGACCGCAGCCGAAGCACCACATCGGCCCAGGACTCGCCGCCTGGTGGCCGGTAGTAAAACTTCCCGAGCCAGCGCCGGCGTTCTCCTTCCTCAGGGAACCTGGCCTCCACGCCGGCAGAGGTCAGCCGATCCAGGATTCCCAACTCGCGGTCCCGGAGCCGTTCGTCCAGGCGGGGCAATCGGTCCCACCCTGCGACGTCCAGCGCCAGTTCGGCAGTCTCCCGGGCCCTGGCGTAGGGGGAGGACCACACCGGGAACTGCTCGGAGACGCCTGCCAGCAGGCGGCCCAGGGCCAGCGCCTGCTCCCTCCCGGTCTCGGAAAGATCGACGTCGGCGTCACGGGCCGGGACCTCTATCACCTGCGCGCCCGCCTCCCTGGCCCGCGTCGCCGCAACATTCCCCTCGCTTTCTCCGTGCCGGATCAGCACCAGCGCGGTGATACCGGCCTCCCCGGCGACGTTGCTTCGATGACTGTTCACGTGCTCCTCCTTGCGTCGGAAGGTGCCCACCATACTGCAGCGGCCCAGCGATGTCCCGTGAAAAACGACCCGGGCTTGGCTCCCGCGCCGCGACCGGGTTAGCCGCAGAGAGTCACCTCTGCTCTGGCCGCCAGGCGGAATCCTCGATAAAGTAAGCATACTGATGATCAGTTGATCACTGGTTTGTTCCTACAGAGTCGAAGGAGACACCGTGAGCACGAAAGTCGAGAAACGCATCCTGGTGAACGTTCCCGTGAGCGTGGCCTACAACCAATGGACTCAGTTCGAGGAATTTCCGCACTTCTTGTCCGGGGTGAAGAGCGTGCAGCAGCTCAGCGACGACCGCCTGGAATGGACGGCGGAGATTGCCGGGGTGCGCCGCCAGTGGCAGGCAAGAATCCTGGAGCAGATCCCTGATCAAAAAGTAGCGTGGGCTGCCACGGAGGGAGCTACCAACGCCGGCGCGGTGACCTTTGAAGACCTGGGCGGCGGTCAGACCTCCGTGGAGCTCTCCCTCGAATACGAACCGGAGGGCATGGTTGAAACGGTGGGCGACAAACTCAACGTCGTCGCCAGGCAGGCCGAAAGCGACCTGGACCGGTTCAAGGCCTTCATCGAGGACGAGGGTTACGCCACGGGTGCTTGGCGCGGCACCGTCCAAGGTCACGGCGCCTCAGGCACGCCGGGGGTTGAGGACGCCGCCGCCTCGCGGGGCAGCAGCGGCACGGCCGGGGTATCCGGAAAGGTGATAGCCGGCGTCGGGCTGGCCGCAGCAGCGGCAGGGGTGGCCGCGGCCGTGGGTCGGGGAGACTCCTCACAGCGCGGAGGTACCGACGCAGGCTCCGCGGCTACGGCGGATTCCGGGACGGCGACGGCGCGGGCAGCCGACGCCGTTCCACCGACAGGAACCACCGGGAGCGTCTTCCCCGGCGGCACCGAGACAACCACGCCCGCCGGAACCGGCAGCGACTCAGCCACGGAGCGGCTTTCGGAACGGTCCGTCGCCAAGCCCTTCGACCAGACCAACGGACTGATCGACGACGACGGCGATTCGGACGGCACGGCCGCCGCCGACACCGCCAGCCAGGCCGAACGGGACGAACGAGGCCATGGCGTCGAGGGGACTCTTCCCCCGGCTGGCGGCAGCCTGGGCCAGCACTGAAAGCGACCGCCGTTCGCCCGACCCTCCGCCGCGCCGGAAAGGCACTGAGACTTGAATCGTAAGCCTACTTTCTATTAGTTTGGTATCAGCTTCTCCGCCCGTCCCCCCATGCGGCGGAGAAGCCTTGGAAATGCCCCGTGGTCCCCCAGTGCCGCGGGGCTTTTCGCTACCCAATGTAGGGCAAAACCGAACGGCAGAAGGAGCGTGTCATGCCTCAGGGAGATATTGAGACGTACTACGAAGACGGACAGTGGAAGAACAAGCGCGATGGTGCCCAGCGGGCTTTCGGCGCCGGCTACAGCTCCAAAGAGGACGCGGTCGTTGCAGGACGGGAGGCCGCCCGGGGCGACAAGGTCGAGCACATCATCAAGAACCAGGACGGTGTGATCTCCGAAAAGAACAGCTACGGCAACGATCCACGAAACGTCCCGGGCTAAGGCCCGAGGCGGGTTGACCGCCAAGGCATGCATGAGGTGAGGGAGGGTCCGGTGTGGCGGCCCCTCCCTCACCTCGAGGGAAGTCTGGTGAGCGAAGTGGCGCTCCGGCCGGAGCCAACCGCGCCGAACGTTGTGCGCTGGCGAACCTCGGAAAACAGCGCAGCGGGCTAGCCGGCTTCCTGTCGCCACGCAGCCCAGGCCTGGAAACCTCCAATAAGGTCGGTCACCCGTAAAAGGCCCAGTCGTTGCAGGGTGTCTGCTGCCAGGCTGGAGCTGTAGCCCTCATTACAGACAATCACAATCCGCCGATCGTAATCGTGTGCCATCGGGAGCCGGTGGGCGCTGGAAGGATCGAGCCGCCGCTCAAGGACATTTCGGTCGATGACGACCGCACCCGGAAGGGCGCCGTCCCTCTCCCGCTGGTCCACCGGCCGCGTGTCGACGACGAGGGCACCTGCCGCGACTTCCCCGTCGAGCTCTGACGCAGACACGCGCTTCAGGTTGGCGCGACTCGCGAGCAGCAGCTAGTCGATCGAACGAAAAGACTGGCGGATCATGGCGAAAGCCTAATCGAATCCGCCATCGCTCTGAACGCAGGGCTACGGCCTCGCCGATCCGGCGAAGTCAACGTCTGTGGCGATCGCAAAACCCGCGATCTCGTCAGAACCGCGGGACGCCAGCCACGCGGTCAGCTCCCCCGCCGGGACCGGTCTGGAGATGAAATAACCCTGGGCGAGGTCGCAGCCGAAGTCCGCCAGCGCCCGGTACACCTCCTCACTTTCGACGCCCTCAGCGGTCATTTCGAACCCGAGGCTATGCGCCAAATCTATGGTCGAGACAACCAAGGCCGTGGCACGCGCGTCGTCCAGCATGGTGAAAATGAAGGACTTATCGAGTTTCAGCTCGTCGAGGGGCAGTTCGCGCAGATAGGACAGCGAGCTGAAGCCTTTGCCAAAATCATCGACCGCAATCTTGACCCCCATGCGGCGAAGCGCCGCCAGGACAGCGGTAGCGCGGGCCCTGTCTGCCACCAGGACGTCCTCGGTGATTTCGACAACCAGCACCGAGGCAGGGAGCCCGCGCGCGTCCGCCATCGCGGCAACCTTCGCAGGCAGGCGTGAATCCATGATGGATCTGGCCGAAAGATTGACTGCTACCGACATTCCGAGCTTTTGCGCTTCCCAGCGTGCCGCCTGGTCCAGGGCCGCGCCGAGGACAACCTCCGTCAAGGCCGGCATCAAGCCGGCCTCCTCAAAGCGGTCAAGGAACGCGTCGGGTTGCAGCAGCCCCAATGTCGGGTGGTCCCATCGAACGAGAGCCTCCACGCCGCGGACCTCCCCCGTTCCGAGCTCCAGCTTTGGCTGGAAATGCAGCACCAGCTGACCCTGGCTCAGTGCCTCGTTCAGGGACTGCACGCTGTGGAAGTGCGTCTTTCCGGGGCCGCCCGTGACACCGGTGTAGAGAGCGTGGCCACTGCGCGTGGACTTGGCCGCGTACATGGCCATATCCGCTTTTCGCATCAGCAACCCCAGTTCCGTGCCGTGCTCGGGGAAGCTCGCAATGCCGATGCTGGCGTTGACCTGTACCACCACACCGCCCAGATCAAACGCCTCGCCCAGCGCATCCCGCAGGGCCAGGGCAACTGTCTCCGCAGCCCTCGGCCCGCAGTCGGCCAGATGGACAAGGAACTCATCCCCGCCCATACGCGCCAGAAAGTCTTCCGGCCGCAGGGTCCCCACAAGCCTGGCGGCAACATGCTTCAAGAGCTCATCCCCCACATGGTGACCCAGCCCGTCGTTGACTTCCTTGAACTTGTCCAAGTCCAGCAGGAGCACTGCACTGCTGCGGTGGACATCCGAAAGCCGGCCCGGTACATCGGAGTACAAAGCCCGCCGGTTGGGAAGCCCAGTGAGTTCGTCCGTTCGTGCTTGCCGGGTCGCATCCAACAGGCGGATGCGTTGCCGGAAGACCAACGGCAACGCCGCCGAGGCGAGAGTCAGACCGGCCAGCACCACCGCAAGCAGCATGATGTGGACCTGCGTCCCCAGCAGGAGGACACCCAGCCCCGCCAGCGTCGCCAGCCCCGGAACTGCCTGGACTGGCACGCACGACACGTCCCTTAGCGAGCGTCGCCGCGGGGTGCCGTGGAAAGCAGCCCAGCACCCAATCAACGCCGTGCCGACCGCCCAGGCAAGGTCCAGGGGTGTCCCCACCGCGTAAAGGCCGCGGAGCTGGAGATCGATGTAGACGACGTCGGCAGCGGTGTAGAGCAGCAGCCCGGTGACCAGCAGGATCCATCCACGCCCCAGGACACGTCCGGGCGTAGCGGCGATACCCAGGACGGTCGCCGCCAGCAGCAGATCGAGGAGCGGGTAGACGGCCCCAATGACCGCCGTGGCCGACCGCTGGCCGGAAGACATGATTTCGGCCATCACCGGGTCCATGAGTACGGCCAGCACAGCGGCAGCACCAAGGCCTCCCACGATGCCATCGAGGACGACGGGCCACGCCATCGATGCAAGGCGTCGCCGCACGATCGACCACAGTGCCGCGAGAAACAGAATGTAGAAGCCGATATACCCAATGTCCGCCGGGGACGGGACGGGAACGACCTGGCCGGTGGCAGAAAGGACCATGTAGTACGTGTCGCCGGCGGCCTGGCACGACAGGGCCCCGGCGACCAAGGCGAGCTCCGGTCCCCGACCGCGCCTCCGCAGGGCCATGAACCAGCAAACCGCCGCCGGCAGCCACTCCGTAAGCTGCGACAGGAACCCATCCACCAGCGGGCTGAAGGCGTCCGACTCCCGAAGGAACACCCCCGCGGAGAAGATCGCGGCACCGGCCAGCAGGGCAGCCGAAAATCCGATCCGGAGCCGTCGGGACGCGCTGGCGGCGCGGACGGCACGCAAGGTCGGATCGTTCATAAGGCCCCTCATCAAAGACATCTCTCCCGTCGCACTATCGACCTCGGACCGCACGGGGTAACCGGAACGAGGAACACCAGTCCAACAGTATCAATATCGATAATGATACTGTGGGCGTATGGCGAACTCATCCCAGCTGCTGCATCCAGTGAGACTGCGTATTGTCCAGGCCCTTCTCGGCGAGGAAGGCCTCACCACACATGCCATCAGGGAGCGGATCCCCGACGTCCCCGTCGCCACCTTGTACCGCCACATCGCCATCCTGGCGCGTCACGGCCTGATCGACGTCGTTGTTGAAGAACAGATACGCGGCGCCATCGAGAGGACGTACCGGATAGCGCCGGGAGTGGCGAACCCCACCGCGGACGAACTGATGTCGCTGAGCAGCGAGGAACTGCTGACAGTCTTCACGGTCTTCAGCACCGGGCTGATCAGAGATTTTGGCGCTTACGTGCACGGTGCCCCGCCGGACCTCCCGGCCGACCGGGTCAACTTCGCTCAGGCCGACTTTTGGGCCACCCCGGAGGAGGTGGACACCCTCCTCCAAACGGTCCTCAAGGAGTTAGTGTCCTTGAGGTCGAACGGGCCGGGAGGCGGGCGGCGAAAGCACAAGCTGACGACGGTGCTGTTACCGGTACCCCCGACCGACGGCGGTGCTCCGGAATGAGGGCGACAGCGGAACTCTCGGGCCTCACCATTGGCTATGAGGGCAGCGTCAAGGTGGGGCCGATGGACATTGAGCTCGAACCCGGCGTGACGGCGCTTCTTGGCAGGAACGGGGCCGGAAAAACCACCCTGATGCGCACACTGTGCGGAATCATCCCGCCGCTTGGCGGCAGCTGCACGGTCCTCGGCCACCCTGTCGAAGATGGCGCGGCGGTGCGCTCACGGATCGGGTATCTGGGACACGAGTCAGCCCTGGCGTCCGCACTCACTGTTGAGCAGAATCTTTCATTCTGGAGGGACATGACGGCCACCTACCCCGGGGCCACCACCGTTAGCGTGGCGGAGCTGGTCGAACGGTTCGATCTGGGAACCTTGATGCAATTGAAGGTAAAGCAGCTCAGCCGCGGTCAGCGTCAGCGCGCCGACCTTGCCCGGCTCGCGATGACCGACCCGGCGTTCATTGTTCTCGACGAGCCCCTCAGCGGGCTTGATCCGGTCTACGCGGCGCAGACCCGGGAGCTGCTCCGACAGTGGGGAGAGACCCGCACCGTGCTGTACTCGACGCACAGCGTTCCGGAGGCGCTCCAGATTGCCCGAACCTATCTCATTATTGATGGGTTCAGCCTGGTGAAACTCTCACCCGGCAGCACACCCGTTACCGAAACTGAGATCCTTGCCGCTTTCGGGGCAGCCGCATGACACCGGCAACTCTGATGCGCATGAGAAGTCTCGCTTTTGCGAGGCGGTCCTGGCGCCAGCAGCGAAGTACCGCCGTCTGGCTTGCCGCCGTCGCCGGGGCAGCCTTGGGGGTCATGGTGTTCGCCGGCACGCAGAATCTGGCAGGGGCCTCGTGGCCGGGCGAAACCGGGCCGGACGCGGGGGCCGGGATAGTCACCGTCCACGACGCCGCAGGGACGTTCGCGCCCATGACGACGTACCTGATGACGATGACTCCAGCCATCCTGGGAATGCTCGTGGCGCTGATCGCCACGCTGACGATCCCCGGGGTCGTGGCAGACGACGTCGGCGGTGGTGCCATCGAGGCGCTCTTGGCCAGCCCCATTCCGCGCCGCCGGCTCTTTGACGCCTACCTGGGCGCCGGATTGTGGATGACGGCGGCGTCCTGGGCCGTGGCGACGGTGACCTTTGCGGGAGCAGCCGCCTTCGCCGCGTTCGCAGGAGGTCTTGGTGTCCGGGTGACTAGCGCCTACACCGCTGCGCTCATTGTCGTGCCCTTATCGATGGGCCTCTGGTCTTCCGCAGCCACACTCCTCGGGGCGCTGCTGTACCCCGGCAGCCTGGAGTCCAAGGCCGGGATGAATGGCGGCCCTATCCGCCTCCTGGCCGTACTCCCGGGATTGCTGATCGGGCCCGCGATTCTTTTGCAGTCCTCATGGATAGTGCCGATGCTCGGTGCCCTGCTGGCCGCCATGCTCACCGGCTCCGCGGTTCTGGTCAGGGTGACGGCACTGGGCTTCCGCAGCAGCAAAGTACTGGGCGCCTGAGCCCGTACCCGGGAAGAAGTCCTCGGCCCGCCAGCACTACGAAAGAGAGCTACGGGACTTCCGGTTCTCCCGCCCCGGCGTCAGGCGCACTGGGCCGGGCGCCGTCGTCCCCGGCATCGGGCCCTTCTGACGGCTCTTCAGCGTGACTGCGGCTTCCCTGATCCGGCCCACCCGCGGGTGTCGCCGCGCCGTCATGGTCCACACCCTCGGCCGGATCTTCGCTGTGGAGGCGGCCGCCGGACTCCGGAGTTTCACTCACGATGCGTCCTTTCTTAAGGCTTCGAGGCTTGGTTGCCGGGACGGCGCGAGACGATGAGGGTGACCGGGCGCCGCCCCGATCACTCCATCGTGTTCCCCCGTTATGTGAAGGTCAACATGCGGGCCGGTCCCCCCGACTTTCACGGCAGTCCCGCTACCCCTTCCTGCCTTCGGTGGCAACCCCCTCGATGAAGTGACGCTGTCCGAAAGCGAAGAGGATGAGCATGGGGAGCGTGATCAAAAGTGTTGCGACCATGACGTACTGGTAGTCGCCCTGACCGCCGTTAGTGGGGCTGTATTTGGTCATGGCATAGGCGATCCCCAGCGGAGCGGTGAAGCCCTGGACAGAACCGGCATTGAGGTAGATGAGCGCGGACTGCAGGTTGTTCCAGCTTGCTTGGAACTCGAAGATGAAGATCACTACGAGCGACGGCACGGATAGCGGCAGGGCTATCCTGCGGAACAAGCCGAAGTAGCTGGCGCCGTCGATCCGCGCGGCCTCGAAGAGCTCCCGTGGCAGTCCCAGGAAGAATTGCCGCTGCAGGAAGATATAGAACGCCGAGCCAAAGAGATTCATCCCGAAGAGCGGTATCCAGGTGCCCAGCACGCCCAAGTTCTTCCAGATGAGGTACTGCGGCACCATGGTCACGGCGCCCGGCAACATCATCGTCGCCAGCACAAGACCGAAAAGGATGTTCCGGCCCGGGAAACGGAAGTAGGCAAACCCGAAGGCGACCAGGGAACTGGAGAGCGTCACCAGGGTGGCGGCCAGCACCGCGATGAGGAAGCTGTTGGTCACCCAGTTCACCAGCGGGAGCTGATCCCAGACTTCGACGTAGTTCTGCGGGGAAAACGTCGCGGGGATCAGTGCGTTGTCGAAAACCTCCCCGCGGGGCTTGAGGCTGGCGGCAATGAGCCACACGAGGGGATACAGGAACACGGCACTGATCACCGTCAGGACGACGCCAAGCACCACCTTGCCGGCCGTGGTGCGGGGACGCCGGACACGACGGCGCGGGGCCGGGGCAGGCGTGGCAGTGGCGGAACGGCCAGCTTCCGCCAGCAGCGGGCCGGCCTCCGGCGTCGCGCCGGTTTCGGTATTGGTGGTGGCCATCAGCGTTTCTCCCCCTCGTAGTAGACGAACCGGTTTCCCAACCGGACCTGGATCAGGCTGATCAACAGGATCAGCACGAACAGCACCCAGGCCATGGCAGAGGCGAACCCGAAGTTGAATTCCCGGAAGGCCTGCTGGAACAGGTAGATGCCGTAGAACAGCGAGGCCTCCGGCGACGCGCTGGTTTGGTCCCGCCAGAAGAGCAGGTACGCCTGATCGAAAACCTGCAGTGCGGCGATCGTCAGGACGATCACGTTGAAGAAGATGGCCCCCGAGATCATCGGGACGGTGATGGAGAAGAATTTCCGCACCGGCCCGGCACCGTCCAGGGCCGCGACCTCGTAGAGTTCCCGCGGCACGTTCTTGAGTGCGGCCAGGAAGATCACCATGGTGCCGCTGACCCCCCACAGCGTCATCAGCACGATCGAGGGTTTGACCCACGCCGGGTCGATCAACCATTGCGGTCCCGAGATGCCGAAGAACGCCAACGCCTGGTTGATGGCCCCCGTGTTGCCGTTGAGCAGCAGCAGAAAAACCGCCGCGGTCGCCACCGACGGCGTCATCTTGGGCAGGTAGTAGATGGTCCGAAAAATCCCGGCGCCTCGGCCCACGCGGTTCAGGAGCAGGGCCAGCCCCAGGGCGACACAGATCTCCAGGGGAACGGCCATGACCGCGTAGAAGAGCGTGTTGGCCAGTGAGGAGGCGACCTTCGGATCCTGAAACAGGAGCTGGTAGTTGGTCACGCCAGCGGGCTTGGCCACGTTAGTCGCCAGGTTGTAGCGGCTGAAGGAGATGACCAGGCTGTAGACCATCGCACCGAGCATGAAAACGAGGAAGCCCACGATCCACGGGGAGATGAACAGATAGCCAGCCAGGGCCTCCCTGCGGTTGTACTTCACCCGGTGTGCCCGGGCCTTCCGGGGCTTGCCCCCGGGGCGCCGGATTCGCGCGGCTGATTCGGCTGTCATGTGGCATCACCCTTTCTCCCGTGGTTCCACGGCGGTCTCTGCCCCGCCGCGCACCGGCATCGGGGCCGGTCCCTTGCGTCACACCGCGGCGTGGGCTAGCTTTCGAAATAGGAAGCTTGCTTACAGTGTTGCACCCGAATCGCTTTTAGCCGAGGGTCTCGCGGCAGCGACCACCACCATCGACGATTGGGGAGGATGCAAAGATGCATTTTCGAAAGATGACGAACACCGCAGTGCTGGCCCTGGCGGTGACCGCTTTGACTGCCTGCGGCGGCGGGGGCACCAGTGCCCCGGCGGCGAGCGCGGACTTTTCCAAGGACGCCTCGGGGACGATCACGGCATGGGCCTTCGATAACGCCGACGACGTCGGCAAGGCACGCATGGGCTACGCATCGTCCCAGCTCTCGAACGTGAAGATCACGATGGATCAGACGCCGTTCGATGCGCAGAAATTCACGACCCGCGCGGCCAGCGGTGAGGTACCCGACGTCGTCCAGATGGACCGCGCGTTCGTCGCGACCTACGCCGCCCAGGGGCTGATCAAGCCACTGGACGGCTGCTTCAAGGCCCACGGCATGGACCCGGCAAAGCAGTTCTACCCTGCCGTCACCCAACAGGTGACCTATCAGGACAAGGTCTGGGCAGTGCCGCAGTTCTATCAGCCGGCAGCCATCATCCTGAACCAGAAGGTTCTCCAGGGCGCCGGCGTGGCGGCCGCGGACATTGACACCTCAGACAAGACGAAGCTGCTGGACGCCGTCGGAAAAGCGTCGAAGGCCGACGGCGGTAACCCCTCAACGCTCGGATTCGACCCGGTGGCCGCCGGGCAGGCCGAACTGTGGATCCTCGGCCAGGGCGGACGGTTGGTGGACGACAAGGGAGCCCCCGTCCTGGACGACCCGGCCAACGCAGCCGCGATCAGTTTCCTGAAGCAGATCTATGACGCGCAGGGCGGCTATGCCAAGGCCAAGAGCTTCTCCGATTCCTTCGACACGTTCGGTAAGCAGAACCAGTTCGTCAAAAACCAGGTGGGGTCCCAGGTTGACGCCCAGTGGTACGTCAACGTCCTGGCCCCCTACTCGCAATCCCTGGACTTGTCCGCCGTTCCTTTCAAGGACAAAGACGGCAAGCCGTTCACCGTGGCAGGGGGGACGTCCTTTGTCATTCCCGCAAACGCCAAGAATCCCAACGCTGCCTGCGCGTGGATGACCTCCCTGGTCACCGACGACGCATGGAAGGCCGCCGGGGAGGCTCGGGCACAGAAGATCGCATCGACGCCGGGCGGCATCAACACCGGGCTGTTCACCGGTTCCCCGTCGGCCGACAAGCTGATCAGGGACACCTTCGTCAAGCCAAGTGGCAACGCCGGCTTCGACGAAACGATCAAGACGTACTACGACGTCCTCCCGGCCGGTAAGACGCTGGGCGCCTCCCCCGCGGGTCAAACCATCAAAACGGAACTGAACAACGCCATCGCCTCGGCCCTGCTCGGGACCAAGGATCCGGGCAAGGCGCTTGCTGACGCCCAGGCCGCCGCCAAGCGCGCCTACGACCAGTCAGGTTCCTAGGCTGCCGTCATTCCTCGCTGCGGTCAGGCACGGACTGCGGCGCGGAATGACCGGTTGGTGCCACACTGAAGGTAACCGGAAAACCGGCCGTCCAACTCCTGCCGGGCCGGCACTCCGCAAGGGAAAGCGTGACGGTATGGTTCAGCAGGCGGGGCGGGAGCGCCCGGATATCTTTACCCGGTTTACAACCCGGACGGCGGCGGTCCTCGGCCATGCCTGGGTTTTCGTCGGTGCGGTGGTCGTTCTGATCATCTGGGCCTTCACCGGTCCGCTCCTCGGTTTCTCCGACACCTGGCAGCTGGTGATCAATACAGGCACCACGATTGTCACGTTCCTCATGGTCTTCATCATCCAGAACACCCAGAACCGTGACACGGCCGCCCTGCACGTGAAGCTTGACGCCCTGATGCTCGAGCTCCAGGTCGGCAATGCCAAGCTCTACGACGCCGAGCATGAGGGCGAGAAGGAGATCGAGGCCCAGCGGAAGCGGATCGCTGGCGCCGCCGGACAGGCGGCCCGGGACGAACGGTCGGGTCCCCCTGCGGCCGCGGGCCTGGCCTAGGGTCATTCCGGCCGCTCCTATTGCAGGAGGGACCCTTTCGCGGGGTCTGGGGAGCCGCGGAGGAGCGCGTCCAGAAAGCACTCGAAGGGCATCCTGTCCCCGTCGCGGTCGGCCAGCCCCACCAGCGTCGCTGCGACCTCCGCCAGCTTGACGTTGACGTGGTTGCTGTAGGCGCGCAGCACGGTGAACGCCTCGGACGATGTCATGGAAGCGCGGCCCATGAGGATGCCCTGGGCCTTGGTGATGACGCACCGGGTCCCGAGCGCCCCCTGGATGGCGTCGCGCGCCGCCGTCGCCGTTTCGTCGTGGACGGTCGTCGTGAGGTCCAGCATGACGCCCGCGATGGTCCGCAGCCCACCTGACCCGTCGGGGAAGGCCTCTCCCGCGGTGAGAACCTTGCGTTCCCGGCCGCCGGCGTCGATGACCCGGTGATAAATGGCCACATGTCCTCCACGCCGCACGAGGTCCTCGTTGACTTCCAAAATGCGGGGCAGATCCTCGGGATGCTTGTGGGCAAGCGTGAGCGCAAGGGTCGGAACAATTTCCCCGCGCGCGTAGCCGTGGATGGCGTACATCTCATCCGACCACTCCATGTCGTGGGTCTTACCGTCGGTGACGAATGAGCCCGCGATCAGATCGTCGGGACCCGGCCGGCTCGCGAATAGCGGGCGTGTCAACCAATCCATGAGAACCCCCTTCGCGGGTTGACGGTAGCGGCTCCTTCCCGCTCCGGCAAGGATCGAAAGGCTTGATGTAGGCGCAGGGACCTTCTTCCGAAAAAGTGAGCTAAGTTACTTCCGCGTTCATAGCGGAGCACCGTACCCTGCTTGTGGGTCAAGACGCGGCCCTTCGTGTTCCATAGAGAGATCTATTTCTATGACCACCGGAAAAATCGGCGTCACGGTTTCGGTTGACCTTGACGCCTCGTCGGTCACGATTCGCCCCGTAGGCGTACTCACTCGGCATAACGTTCGGGCACTTCAAGCGGTATGCAACAGGGCACAGAGGGCCCTCCCACAATGCGATCTGTTCCTGGACGACAGCTTCCTCGCCTATGCATGGGACGAAGCCCCGGCCGTGCTGAAAGACATCGGGGTTAGGACCTCGACGATGAGCGGACCGCGGCACGCCTCTCGGACGGCAGGCCGGCGAACACAGGCGCAGGCGGCGTGAGCGGCCACCCCGGGCCGCCGGCACGGATGTTTTTTCGGCATCCAAGCTGGTCCGATGTGCCTTCATCCGATCTCAGGGCACTGCGCCGCGCGGCATTGAACGGCGGTGGCAGCGAAGCACCCTCCCTATGGCTGGACCTTCTCGACCACATCGACAAGGAACTGGACCGGCGCGCTCCCCGACCGGAAGGACGGAGCCCCTAGCCGCGATCCTGCGCCGTCGGCGCGACCTCCGGATAGGGCCGCTTCATTGGGGGGCGGCCCTATCCCGGAGACCTTCGAGCCGGCGCTAAGCAGATCACAGGACAGACTGTTCACAACGGCCGCAGGGAACCATCGGCCTGCCGGCTGCCCCTAGCGCCGGCCGGGGATCGGCGTAACTATGAGACATGACCTCCGTTAAAGATCCCGAGCCGGGCACCGGCAGCACCGAGCCCATAGCGCTGGATCTGCAGGACCTGCTGCTGGAAACCCAGGATGTGGCCGATTTCCTCGACGAACTCGCTTGTTACGCCGCGGCTACCCTCTCCTCCCAGAAGGGCGAGGTTTTTTGCGGCATCACCCTGCTACGCCACGGCGAGGCGGGGACTGTGGCCAGCAGCGGTGAGAAGGCACTGATGCTGGATGAGCTTCAATACCAGCTGGATGAGGGCCCCTGCCTGATGGCCAGCAGGAGACAGCTGGTGGTTCACATACCGGACCTCGCCAGCGACACCACGTTCCCCGACTACAACTACATTGCGATGGCCCACGGCGTCCGCTCCGTACTCGCCGTACCGTTTCATCTCCCGGACAACTCGGCGCGCGCGGGTCTCAACCTGTATTCCGAGACCGCCCACGCTCTGGACGGCGGAGCGGTGGAGCGGGCCCGCACCTTTGTCGCCCAGGCCGCAAAGGGGCTCCGGCTCGCACTTCTCCTGAGCGAACACAGCAGAGCCGCCGAGAACCTGAAGCTGGCGATGACCTCCCGGACGATCATCGATATGGCGGTGGGCATAGTTATCGCTCAAAACCGCTGCACCCAGGAGGAGGCCTTTGCCATCATCAAGTCAGCCTCGAACCACCGAAACATCAAGCTTCGGGACGTAGCCGCCTCCATTGTCGAGTCGGCAGGGGGCGGCAAGATCACGACACATTTCGCCTAAGCCGTGCCGCACCATCCTCAGCGCAGCTGCAGCTCCAGCAGTTCGATCGACGTAAGGCCCGTCTCCAACATCAGCGACTTCGCGTCCACCCCCGCCTCGGTGGCGGTTCGGACGGCGGCGGCCAGGGCGGCCTCCGCGGCGTCGATCTCCCACTGCAGGCTCTCCAGCCGGGCCCCCGCTGCGCGAATCGCGGCCAAAGGGTCGGATGAGGAATCTGCCGGCCGACGGAATCCACAGGTGCAAACCCACTCGCCCTGGCCGGTGTGGAACTGTGCCCACGGGAGCACGGTCGTCGGACTCGGCGTGGACGTCATTTTCGCGCCGCAGTGCATGGGCGTCCCGTCGGCGTCGAGGGGATCCACCGCGGGCTGACTCGAAGGGACGGCCGGGCGCACCGGCTCCTGGAACCTCCGCAGCGACTCCGCGTGCGTTCCGCCTGCGGGTCCCGCCATTCTCCGGTTGGCGACTGCCGTCATTCGAATCACCCCTTTAGTAAGCTTGCTTGCAATTTCACTAGTCTATCTAGCTTTATTTGATTGTCCAGTGCGGATCCGGCGCCACAGAAGTCCTGGGACCCGCGGAGAACCATTGCCAACACCCGGGCCAGCCACTACGGTGCTGAGCCGTGGACATGACCTTCAGGGCAGAGCTTTTCGAGTGGCGCGGGCCGGCACCCTTCTACTGGCTGGCCCTGCCGCCGGACGCGTCCGACGAGATTCACGCCGACGCTGCCGAGGCCAGCTACGGCTGGGGTGCCATCCCGGTGGCGGTCTGCATCGGCGCCACCGAGTGGGAGACCTCGCTCCTGCCCCGCGACGGCGGGTACGTGCTGCCCGTACGGAAGCACGTCCGGCTCGGCGAACGGCTCAGGGTGGGCGACGACGTCGAGGTGTCCCTGTCCGTGGCGCCGCGCAACGGCCGGGCGGCGAACGGCACCGGCCCCACCATGTGACCGACTTTCCCGCCGATGCACGGCAGCAAGTTCGACGAACGGTAGAATTGGCCCCGTCCGCAGCCCGCCAGATGCCGCCAGGGAGGTCACCGTGCGCCACACCCGTGCCGGGGCGCCTTTCCACGCGCTTCGCTCCGCCCTGGTGTCCGTCACCATGGTGGGTCTCGCCGCCGCGGCACACGTGATCGCCGGCGGGGACCTCCCCATCCCGGGAATCTTCGGCGCCGTCCTGGCACTCACCGGCCTCGCGGCCACCGCCGCCACCCGGCTCAAGCTGAACGCCGCCGCCATGACCGGGCTGCTGGGAACCGGTCAGGTGGTGCTGCACGAGGCGTTTTCCGCCCTCAGCGGGCCCGCCGCAACCGCCGACGGCGGCGCCCCCGTCCGGTCACACCACCAGGTCCCGACGCTGCTCCCGCACCCCGCGGGCACCCTCGAGCACCACGACCTGGACTCCGGCCTGGCGCTCTGGATGATCGCCGGGCACGCCCTGGCGACCCTCATCTGCGCCCTACTGCTGGCCCGCGGTGAGGCCGCGCTCTGGGCGCTCGCCGCCTGGTTGCGTCCCCTGATCAGGCTGCCCGAAGCCCTACCCGCACCCCGCGCCGCCGTCACCGTCCAACCCTTCCGGGACGAGCCCGCGCAGCCGCTGCCCTGGCGCAACCTCCGGCGGGACTGCCGCCGCGGGCCGCCGCTCGCCGTCGTCGTCTAACCCACCCTTCTTCGGCCGCGGCCGAACCTGCCGGCCTGCCCCGGACCATCCGGGCCCCAATCCCGCACCCGTGCCGCGCCACCCACGTCCGCGCGCCCTCATGCGCGCACGCCCGAAAGGCACCCACACGATGATGACCCGCGCCCTTTCCACCCCCTCCGCCCTGCGCCGCACTTTCACCGCCACCGCCGTGGCCGGCGGCACCGCCGCACTGCTGCTGACCGGGGTAAGCGCCGCCTCCGCCCACGTCGAGGCCACGCCAAACAACACCGCCGCCAACTCCTACTCGCTGCTCACGTTCGCCATCCCGCACGGCTGCGACCAGGCCGGCACCACCAAAATGACCATCACGCTGCCTGAGGAACTCAACGACGCCCAGCCCACGGTCAACCCCAACTGGACCGCCTCCAAGGTCACGGAGGAACTCCCCCAGCCCAAGAAACTGGCGGACGGCACCTCCATCACCACGCGGACCAGCCAGATCGTCTACACAGCCAAGGCGCCGCTGAGCCACGAGCTCCGCGACACCCTGGTGCTTTCTGTAAAGCTGCCGGACATGGCCGGGAAGACCCTGTACTTCCCCACACTGCAGAGCTGCGAGACGGGCCAGACCGATTGGTCGCAGATCCCGCAGGCCGGCCAGGACGAGGAGTCCCTCAAGACCCCCGCCCCATCCGTGACCATCACCGCGGCGAAGTCCGGTGACGGGCACGCGGGCCACGGCGCGGCCGGCTCCGGGGACGGCATGGCACAGACGGCGGAAACGACGTCGGCGGATACTCACAGCAACGACGACGGCGGCGCGCAGGCCCGCAGCTGGGCCGGCCTCGTCGCCGGGATCGGCGGCCTGGTGCTGGGCGGCGTGGCGCTGCTGGGCGGCGTGGCGCTGCTGCGCGGCCGGCGGTCCGCCGCCAAGTAGCCTCCGCAGCGTCATGTGACCCCCGGTTGATGCCCGGAAATCACAATCCGGGCATCAATCGGGTTTCCGCGTCGTGGCACCGTTGACGAGGGGAACCCCGCCGCATAACAGTGGTCTCATGAGGCCTCAGCAGATGAATCGCAAAGCAGCAATCACTTCCGTAACGGCGGCCGCTGCGGCGGTCCTGCTGCTCAGCGGCTGCGGCCAGGCCCAGACCCAGAGCGCCAGCGCACCGCCGTCATCCGCTCAGTCCACGACGGCGGCACCGGCCACCTCCGCGGCAGCGCCCAGCGCACCGGCGTCGTCCGCGCCAGCCTCCTCGTCCCCGGCCGCCTCGGGTGCCGCCGCGGGCCCCGGCCTCTGCAAGGCCGCCAACCTCAAGGCCACCCTCGACTCCACCGGCGGCGGGGCCGCCGGCAGCGTCTACAGCAAGCTCATCCTCACCAACACCGGCGCCGAACCGTGCGTCCTGAAGGGCTTCGCCGGCGTCTCGCTCACCGCCGGCGCCGACGGCGACCCCATCGGCGCCGCGGCCACCCGCGACGACTCCACCCCGGCCGCCGACGTGCTCCTCGCCCCGGGCCAGGCCGGCAGCGCCACCCTCCGGTACACCCAGGCCGGCAACTACCCCGACTGCACCCGCACCCCCGCAGCCGGTTTCCGGGTCTACCCGCCCGAGGACACGGCCTCCCTGTTCCTCGCCGCGCCCAAGGATGCCTGCAGCAACGCCGGCATCAACCTGCTGACCATCGGCGCCTTCACCGCGATGTAACCCTGGCTTAGGGGCCCGCCCAATACTGTCGGTGCCGTAAGGCATGATGGAGGAATGAAGGGGCAGGAGCTCGCGACCACACTCGCGGCCGACGCAATGGACCGGTTCAGCCGGCCGACCCGGGAGTGGTTCCTCGGGGCCTTTTCCGCGCCCACCCCGGCGCAGAACGGCGCCTGGAACGCCATTTCCTCCGGCTCGCACGCCCTGGTGGTGGCCCCCACCGGGTCGGGCAAGACCCTCGCCGCCTTCCTCTGGGCGCTGGACCGGCTGTTGGTCTCCGCCCCGGCCGGTGCCACCGACGCTGAGCCTGCCGACGCCGTCGAACCCGCGAAGAAGGGCCGCCGGAAGACCCCGAAGCGCAAGACCCGCGTCCTCTATATCTCCCCGCTCAAGGCCCTGGGCGTCGACGTCGAAAGGAACCTCCGGGCCCCGCTGATCGGCATCACCCAGACGGCCAAACGCCTCGGCCTGCCCGCGCCTCTGACCACCGTGGGCGTCCGCTCCGGCGACACCCCCGCCGCGGACCGGCGGGCGCTGCTCAGCAGCCCTCCGGACATCCTGATCACCACGCCGGAATCGCTCTTCCTGATGCTGACCTCCAAGGCGCGGGAGACCCTGGACGAGGTGGATACCATCATCGTCGACGAGGTGCACGCCGTCGCCGGGACCAAGCGCGGCGCGCACCTGGCCGTCTCGCTGGAGCGGCTGGATGCCCTGCTGCCCAAGCCGGCGCAGCGGATCGGCCTCTCCGCCACCGTGGAGCCGAAGGAGCTGGTGGCCCAGTTCCTCGCCGGGTCAGCGCCGGTGGAAATCGTGGCGCCGCCCTCGAAGAAGACCTGGGACCTGACAGTCTCCGTCCCGGTGGAGGACATGTCGGACCTGCAGGGCGCGGCCGGGGCGTTCGACTCCGGGCCGGCGTCCGGGCTGCAGCCGCACGCCTCGATCTGGCCCCATGTGGAGGAAAAGATCGTGGACTTGGTGCTGGCCAACCAGTCCACCATCGTCTTCGCCAACTCCCGCCGGCTCGCCGAACGCCTCACCGCCCGGCTGAACGAGATTTACGCGGAGCGGCAACTGATGGCCGAGGGTGGCGGCTGGGACGACGGCGGCCCCGGCACCAACTCTGCGGGCGCCGCTGCCGGCGGTGGCCGGGGCACCCCGGCGCCGTCCGGACCCGGCAACACCCCCGCGCAGATGATGGCCCAGGCCGGCAGCACCGCCGGGGCGGATCCGGTGCTGGCCCGCGCGCACCACGGCTCCGTGTCCAAGGACCAGCGGGCCATGATCGAGGACGACTTGAAGTCCGGCCGGTTGCGCTGCGTGGTGGCCACCTCCTCGCTGGAGCTGGGCATCGACATGGGCGCCGTGGACCTGGTGGTCCAGGTGGAATCCCCGCCGTCGGTGGCCAGCGGCCTGCAGCGCGTGGGCCGTGCCGGGCACCAGGTGGGCGAGATCTCCCAGGGCGTTCTCTTCCCCAAACACCGCGCGGACCTGGTGCACACCGCCATCACGGTCGAACGCATGCTGGACGGCAAGATCGAACGCCTCTACGTGCCGGCCAACCCGCTGGACATCCTCGCCCAGCAGACCGTCGCGGCCACCGCCCTGGGCGCGATCGACGTGGAGGAATGGTTCGCCACGGTGCGCCGGTCCGCGCCGTTCGCGTCCCTCCCCCGCTCCGCGTACGAGGCGACACTGGACCTGCTCGCCGGACGCTACCCCTCGGACGAGTTCGCCGAACTCCGGCCCCGGATCGTCTGGGACCGCAACAACGGCACCATTGAAGGCCGGCCCGGGGCGCAGCGGCTGGCCGTCACCTCCGGCGGCACCATCCCGGACCGCGGCATGTTCGGCGTCTACATCATCGGCACCGAGGTCGAAGGCACCGGCTCCTCCGGCGGTTCCGGCGAGGGCGCATCCGGTGCCAAGTCCACGGCCAAGGGCGGCCGCCGCGTGGGCGAGCTGGACGAGGAGATGGTCTACGAATCCCGCGTCGGCGACGTCTTCGCCCTCGGCGCCACCAGCTGGAAGATCGAGGACATCACCCACGACCGGGTCCTGGTCTCCCCCGCGTTCGGCCAGCCCGGCAAACTGCCGTTCTGGCGCGGCGACTCCCTCGGCCGGCCGGTGGACCTGGGCCGCGCCCTGGGCGCGTTCATCCGCGAACTCTCCGCGTCCGACGTCGGCCCCGCCACCGAACGCTGCAAGGCCAGCGGCCTGGACGACTTCGCCGCGAACAACCTGATCCAGTATCTCGCCGAGCAGAAGGCCGCCACCGAGGTGGTCCCCAGCGACACCACGCTGGTGGTGGAACGCTTCCACGACGAACTCGGCGACTGGCGGGTGGTGCTGCACAGCCCGTTCGGCATGCCGGTACACGCGCCGTGGGCCCTGGCCGTCGGGCAGCGGCTGCACCAGCGCTACGGCATGGACGGCTCCGCGATGGCCGCCGACGACGGCATCGTGCTGCGCGTGCCGATGATGGACGACGAACCGCCCGGCGCGGACCTGTTCCTCTTCGACCCCGAGGAACTGGAACAGATCGTCACCGCGGAGGTGGGCGGCAGTGCCCTGTTCGCCTCCCGGTTCCGCGAGTGCGCGGCCCGCGCCCTGCTGTTGCCCCGTCAGACGCCCGGAAAGCGGCAGCCGCTCTGGCAGCAGCGGCAGCGCTCGGCCCAGCTCCTGGACGTGGCCCGCAAGTACGCGACCTTCCCGATCGTGCTGGAGACGGTCCGCGAATGCCTGCAGGATGTCTACGACCTGCCCGCGCTCAAGGACATCGCAACCGCGATCGAGCGGCGGGAGCTCCGGATCCTGCAAACCACCACGCAGCAGCCGTCGCCGTTCGCGAAGTCCCTGCTTTTCGGCTACGTCGCCCAGTTCCTCTACGAGGGCGATTCGCCGCTGGCCGAGCGCCGCGCCGCCGCCCTGGCCCTCGATTCGACCCTGCTCAACGAGCTGCTGGGCCGGGTGGAGCTGCGCGAACTCCTCGACGCCAAGGTTATCGACGAAACCGAACGCGAACTGCAGCGCCTCGCTCCCGGTCGGCGGATGCGCGGCGTTGAGGGCGTGGCCGACCTGCTCCGGCTGCTCGGTCCGCTCACGCCGGAGGAAGTGGCGGCCCGGCTGGAAACCGCCGAGGCAGGCCAAGCCTCTACCGACGTTTCCGCGGCCGCGGCAGCTCCCGCGGACGGCGGCGGGGCCGGGTCCAACGGCGGCGGGACTCCGGACGACGGCGGGGCCGCGGCCGGGGAATCGGCGGCACCCGCGGGGGCTGCCAGTGCCACCACAGCCGAGGCCGCGACGCACTTGGCGGCGCTGCAGCGGGCCAACCGCGCCATCAAGGTCAACATCGGCGGGACGGAAAAGTTCGCCGCCGTCGAAGACGCCGCCCGGCTCCGCGACGCCCTCGGGGTGCCGCTGCCCATGGGCGTGCCGCTGGCCTTCATCGAACCCGTCGCGGACCCGCTGGGTGACCTGGTCTCCCGTTACGCCCGCACCCACGGTCCCTTCACCGCAGCGGAAGCCGCCGCCAGGCTGGGGCTCGGCGTCGCCGTCGTAGGGACGGCGCTGAAACGGCTGGGAGCCGACGGCCGCGTGGTCGAGGGCGAATTCCGGCCGCACGTCACCGCGCCCGACGCCCCGCCCGCTGCCTCCGACGACGCCGGCCAGACGGCGGAGACGGTGTCCCTGGCGGGAACCAGTGAATGGTGCGACGCCGAGGTGCTGCGGAAACTGCGGCGCCGGTCGCTCGCCGCGCTGCGCGCCGAGGTGGAGCCCGTGGACCCGTCCGCCTACGGCCGGTTCCTCCCCGCGTGGCAGAATGTCCGCGTCCCCGGCAGCCGCGGTCAGTCGGCGCTGCGCGGCCTGGACGGCATCATCACCGCCATCGACCAGCTCTCCGGTGTGCCGATTCCCGCCTCAGCCTGGGAGCCTCTGGTCCTGGCCAGCCGGGTCTCGAACTACCAGCCCGCCATGCTGGACGAGCTCATGGCCGCCGGCGAGGTGCTCTGGTCCGGCGCCGGGTCGCTGCCCGGCAACGACGGCTGGGTCAGCCTGCACCTGGCCGACTCCGCCGAGCTGACCCTCAACCCGGCAGCCGATTTCGAACCCGGGGACGCCCAGCAGCGGCTGCTGGACCATCTGCGGACCAACGGCGGCGGCTACTTCTTCCGGCAGCTGACCGAGATCGCCGGCGGGATGGACAGCGTCCTCAGCGACAAGGACGTGGTCTCCGCCCTTTGGGACCTGGCCTGGGCGGGCAGGATCACCGGCGACACCTTCGCCCCGGTCCGGGCCCTGATCGCCGGCGGCCATACCGCGCACCGGCAGGTCAGCCGTGCGCCCCGGGCCCGCGCCCCGCGGCTCAACCGGCTGGGCCGCTCGCACGGCTCCGGTCTGCTAGGCTCCCCGGGTCTGACGGGCGGCAGGTACGGGTCCGCCTCGGCGGCGACCCCGACGCCGCCGCTGGCCGCCGGCCGCTGGTCGGCGCTGCCGGAACCCGAACTGGACGCCACGATCCATGCCCGGGCCACCGCCGAGCTCCTGCTGGACCGCTACGGCGTGGTCACCCGCGGCTCGGTCATGGCCGAGAACATCCTGGGCGGCTTCGGCCTGATGTACAAGGTGCTGGCCCGGCTGGAGGAAGCGGGCCGCTGCCGCCGCGGCTACTTCATCGAACAGCTCGGCGCCGCCCAGTTCGCCGTCCCGGCCACCGTGGACCGGCTGCGTTCCTACGTCGAGGATGCCGAGGTGCACAAGGCGGAGCCGGTGGCCCTGGCCCTCGCCGCGACGGACCCGGCCAACCCCTACGGCGCCGCCCTGGCGTGGCCGGCGCAGGACCTCGAAGCCGGCACCGGGCACCGGCCCGGACGGAAGGCCGGCGCGCTGGTTGTCCTGGTCGACGGCGCACTGGTGCTCTACGTCGAACGCGGCGGCAAGACGCTGCTGGCCTTCAGCGCCGATCCCGCGGTGCTGGCCGCCGCCGGCGCTGCCCTGGTGGGAGTGGTGAAGCGCGGCGCCGTCGACAAACTCATCATGGAAAAGGTCAACGGCCACGGCATCCTGGACACCCCGGTGGCGGCCGCCCTGGCGCAGGCCGGCGCCTATTCCACCCCGAAGGGACTGAGAATCCGTGCCTGAGGGAGATTCCGTTTTCCGTGCCGCCGCGCAGCTGCACGCCGCCCTGGCCGGCAAGGAACTGCTGGCCACCGACTTCCGGGTGCCCCGCTTCGCCACCCTCAAGCTCGGCGGCTGGACCGTGGAGGAGGTGGTCCCGCGCGGCAAGCACCTGTTGATGCGGGTGGCCGGGCCGCGCCCCCAGGACCGGCTGACCATCCATTCGCATCTGAAGATGGAGGGCACCTGGCAGGTCTATCCGCCGGGCGGACGCTGGCGGAAACCCGGATTCACCGCCCGCTGCGTGCTCCGCACCGCCACCGCCGATGCGGTCGGATTCTCCCTCGGCGTTCTGGAGGTGGTGCCCACCGCGGAGGAAGACAGCGTCGTCGGGCACCTCGGCCCGGACCTGCTCGGCCCCGACTGGGACCTGGCGGAGGCCGAGAACCGGCTGCTCGCGGCCCCCGACGTGCCGATCGGCGTCGCCCTCCTGGACCAGCGCAACCTGGCGGGGATCGGCAACATTTACCGGTGCGAGGCGTGTTTCCTGTCCAAGGTGCACCCCGCCGCCCCGGTCTCCGCCGTCCCGGACCTGGCGGCCATGATCATGGACGCGAAGCTCATGCTGGGCGCCAACCTCGGCCCCGGCCGGCGGGTCACCATCCTGAACGCCCGCGGCGTGCCCGTGGGCCGCAGCGAAGGCCGGCCACCCTACTGGGTCTACGGCCGGGAACGGCAGCCCTGCCTGAAATGCCGGACCCCGATCCGCCGGGGCGTACTGGCCAAGGCCACCGGGACCGAGGAGCGGGACATCTACTTCTGCCCGACCTGCCAGCCGCCACCCGAGGGCACCTGAACCGGGCGGACAGAGCTTAGGCCGGTTAGGATGCCGGCGCGGTGGTGCCGGCGACGGCTTCCTCCGGGTCGGTCCGGGCGAGGTCCGCTGCGCCCTCGGCCGTGCCCTTCTGAGGGTCGGCGATGGTGAAGCGGGGCAGCATCAGCTGCACCAGCGGGCCGATGGCCAGCGCGTAGAGCACCGTTCCCAGACCCACCGAACCGCCCAGCAGCCAGCCCGCGCCGAGGACCACCACCTCGATGCCGGTACGGGTCCTGCGGACGGGCCAGCCGGTGCGCCTTGCGAGCCCGGTCATCAGGCCGTCCCGCGCGCCCGGGCCCAGCCCGGCCCCAATGTACAAGGCCGAGGCCAGCCCGTTCAGCAGCACGGCCGCGACCAGGAGAGCCGCCTGGCCACCCAGGTGCGAAAACTTCGGGATGACGGCCAGGCCGATGTCGGCGAAGACACCCACCAGCACGGCGTTGCCCAGGGTGCCGATCCCGGGCCACTGCCGCAAGGGAATCCAGATCAGGAGCACTAGGAAACTGACGATAATGACCGTCGTGCCCAGGCTCAGCCCCGTCTTCCCGGCCAGGCCCTGATGGAGCACGTCCCACGGCGCAGTACCCAGGCTGGCGCGGATCACCATGGCGAGGGAGATGCCGTAGAGAACGAGGCCAATCAGGAGCTGGGTGAGTCTGCGCGTCATCATGGACCCATCCTGTCTCAGAACTGGCATTGAATTCCATATCCAGTTTGAAATACTGGCCCTATGACAGGATCGCTGACGCCCGCATCCCTCGGCCGGCTGCTGGGAAGCTGGAACCCCGGGGCCTCCCCCGCCTACCGCGAGCTGGCCGACGTCGTCCGTTTGCTCATCCTCGACGGGCGGATCGGTCTGGACGTCGCACTGCCCAGCGAGCGGTCCCTGGCCGAAAGCCTCGGCATCAGCCGCACCACTGTGACCGCCGCGTATGCGCTGCTCCGCGAGCAGGGCTACCTCAGCGGGGGCCAGGGCAGCCGCAGCCGGAGCCGGATTCCCGCCCGGGGCGCGCACCCGGTGGAGACCGGCCGGAGGCTCAGCGGCGCGCCCGGACTCGCCGCGCCGGAGGGTGTCCTGGACCTGGCATACGCCTCGCTTCCGGCCAGCGGCGAGGTGGTGCACCGCGCCTTCGCCGCCGCGCTCACCGAACTGCCGGCCCTGCTGCCCGGCTTCGGCTACGACGCGCTGGGCGTGGCGCCGCTGCGCGAGGCGATCGCGGACCGCTACACCGCCGCGGGGGTGCCGACGACGGCGGACCAGGTACTGGTGACGTCGGGCGCGCAGCATGCGCTGACCATTGTGCTGCGCACCCTCGCGGGCCGGTCCGGAAAGGTGCTGGTGGAGCACCCCAGTTACCCGAATGCCCTCGACGCCATCCGCGCCGCCGGGTGCCGGGCGGTTCCGGTGGCGATGCCCGTCGCGGCCGGCGCCGCGGCCGGGTCTGGAAAACCGGGCGGCCAGGGCAATTCCCGGGGCGCCAGCGGACCTGATGCCACACCGGGCAACGCAGGCTGGGACCTGGAGGCGATGGAGGCGGCGTTACTCCAGCAGCACCCCGCGATGGCGTACGTCGTTCCCGATTTCCACAACCCGACCGGCCGCCTGATGCCGGATGCGCAACGGCGCCGGCTCGCCGCGGCCGCCGCAGCCGCCGGGACGGTGCTGGTGGCCGACGAGACGCTCCGGGAACTGAACCTCGACGGCCTGCCCTCAACCCCAATGGCGGCGTTCGGCCCCTCCGTGGTGACTATCGGCTCGCTCAGCAAGTCGCACTGGGCGGGCCTCCGGGTGGGCTGGATCCGCGCCTCGGAGCCGCTGATCCAGCGGTTCGCCGCGGCCCGGACCACGCTGGACCTGGGCGGCCCGGTGGTGGAGCAGCTCGCCGCCGCGCACCTGGTCCGGGACCTGAACGAGCCGCTCCCGGTGCGCCTAGAGTCGCTTCGCACCAACCGGGACGTCCTGCTGGATCTGATCTCCCGGCACCTCCCCGACTGGCGGGCGGAGCGGCCGGTCGGCGGACTGTCCGTCTGGTGCCGGCTGCCGGCCCCGGTCAGCACGGGCCTCGCCGTTGTGGCGCCCGACGTCGGCCTCCGCCTGGCCGCCGGGCCGCGCTTCGGCGTCGGCGGGGCCTTCGACCAGTTCCTCCGCCTGCCCTTCACCCTGCCGCCGGAGCAGCTGGAGACCGCGGTCCTCTCCCTGCGCGAAGCCCAGGACCGGCTGGATCGGTCCCCGCAGCTGCGCCGGCCGCTGGCCGCCGGGCCCTCCGCCGCCATCGCCTGACGCGAACTTCGACATCCGCGCCCGTTTCGAGGTCCGCCCCGGCCCGTTTCGACGGTTCCCTGCGGATTCAACGCTCAGCAACGTCTATCCGGCGGGGAACCGTCGAAACGGCGGGAGACGCTCCCTACGCGTAGACCTTCGCGAAGAAGCTGCCCCAGGCCCGGGCCGTTTCCTCGGAATTGCCGTGGCCGCTGAAGTCGTGCACGGTCATGCCGACCGGAGCGCCGAAGGCGTTGCGCCCGAAGAACCGGTACATCGCGTCCGCGGTGCGCAGGCCAAGGAAGTTCTCGTTCACAAAGTCCACCTCACCCGCGAGGCGCCCCACGCCGTCGAGCTCACGCTCCACGGTGTCGCCCGCGATGGAGCCGGCGACGCCGAGGGCCTCCTTGAGCCGGTCGAAGCCGTCCGGGGCCTGCGAGGTTGCCGGCGCCTGGATGTCCGTGAAGACGACGGGCCTGCCGTCGAAGTGCTTCAGGTACTGGCCGAGGGTGTGGAGGTAGAACGCCGTGTGCTTGCTCGCTCCGTCGTACTGCTGGTCCCAGTTGTCCGCGAAGATCCCGCTGTGGACGTAGTGCAGCCGGGCGCGGCCGCCCTCGAGCGGTTCCAGCACGTGCTCCAGCTGGTTGAACCAGCCGTCCGGGCCCTCCATGCGGGACACCAAATGCGAGGGGTACTCCTCCACCGTCTTCACTGCGGGCCACTGGTCCGTGGGGAACATCCAGGCGGGCGTGCCGGCGGTGACGGCCTCCCAGACGCGTTCGGGCGTGCCCGGCAGGTCGGTGTCGTAGACGATCTCGAATTCGCGGTTGTCGGTCATGGTCCTAGTCCTTGGCTGTGGGGGTTGGGGATGGGTTCTTCAGTGCAGGGTGGAGCGCGACGACGAGTCGGTGCTTCCGCCCCGCGGGCCGGGAGGCCGCCGGGTGCTCGGTGCCGCCGTCGTGGTACTTGTCGACCAGCCGGGTCACCGCCTCGCCGAGTTCCCCGGCGAAGGCTGCCCGGTCCGCCGCGGAACGAAAGGTGATCTCGCCGTCGATCGCGAAGGTGGCCAGTTCCTGCCGGGCGGCGGCCGCCCCGGCGATCAGCCGGCCCACTTCCTGGACCATACGGCCGGCCAGTGCCAGCAGCCAGAAGGCCGAAAACCGGTTCGAGAACAGGCGCGGGTCCGGGGCCACGGAGGCCAGGGCGGCCGGTGAGATCAGGTACGACGACGCCGTCGCCCGCAGGATGCGCTCGGTGACGTTGCCGCGCCGCCGCTCCTCCATCAGCTCCACCAGGCCGTGCTGCTCCAGGGTCCGCAGGTGGTAATTCACTTTCTGCCGGGGAAGTCCCAGCCTGGCGGCAAGCTGCGTCGCGGAGCCCGGGTCCGTCAGCTCGCGCAGGATCCGGGTACGGATGGGGTCCAGGGTGGCTTCCGCGGCCGCCGGATCCTCGATCACTTCAATAGCTTGCATGCTCCAAGTCTCATCACCGACAGATTTATTTGTCAAGGAATATTTTTCCGTCGGTCCGCCTCGACAGTTCCCTGTCAAAAAGACGCTCAAGAACGTCTAACCGGCAGGGAACCGTCGAAGTGGCCGAGACGCCGGGGAGGGGCGGGCAACGCCGGAGGCCCGCGAAACCCCGCCGCGTAGAATGGACCGGTGATGCAATCCCCCCTCCCCGTGCGCGATGGCGTGAATGCGACCCGCCTGCGACTGCCGGAGGAGGGTCCGTGGGAAACCGCGATGGACTACATGATGCACCGCTGGGGCCACATCGACCCGCAGGGCATCGCGGACCGGTTTGACGCTGGCGAGATCGTCGGCGAGGGCGGGATCCCGCTGGACCGCACCACCCCGCTGCGGCACCACACGTTCATTTGGTACTACCGCACCCTGCCGCCGGAGATCCGGATGCCGGTGGAGCTGAACATCCTGCACCAGGATGAGCACCTGCTGGTGGTGGATAAGCCGCACTTCCTGCCCACCACCCCCGGCGGGACCTACATCCAGGAGTCGGCCCTGGTCCGGCTGCGGAACCAGCTGCAGCTGCCGGACCTGATCCCGATGCACCGCCTGGACCGGATGACGGCCGGGATCCTGCTGCTCTCGACCAACCCGGAGACCCGAGGGAAGTACCAGGTCCTGTTCGAGAAGCGCCAGGTCCAGAAGGAATACGAGTGCGTTTCCGCCGCGGAGCCCGCCCCCGGCCATCCCGCCGTCGACTTCCCCGTGGTGGTGCGCAACCGGATGACCAAGTCGCGCAGCTACCTGCTGGCCGAGGTGATCGAGGGTGAGCCGAACACGGAGACCCGGATCGAGCGGATCCGCACCTTCGCGGCGGCGCACGGCGGCACCGACGACGGCTGTGCAGGGAGGGACGCGAGCCCCCGCCGTGCCCTCTACCGGCTCGAGCCGCACTCCGGCAAGACCCATCAGTTGCGCGTGCATATGGCCTCCCTGGGACTCGGGATCGTCAACGACGCGTTCTACCCGGACCTGCTGGACAAGGCCCCGGACGACTACTCCAAGCCGCTGCAGCTGCTGGCCCGCGGCATCCGCTTCGTGGACCCCGTCTCCGGAAATCCCGTCGAATACCGCAGCCGGCTGACTCTCTCCGAGGCCCGCACCAACTAACCGCCACGGATGCGGTACGTTGTGGCCATGGACCTGGCCAATGCTGATACTTGGGGTTCGGCGATCTACTTCTGGATCGTCCCCATGGTGGTCGGCGACGCCATCTTCCCGCCGGTCCCGTCCGAGATGCTGATCATCACCGGCGGCGCCTTGTGCGCCGACGGCCGGGCCAACGTTTTCCTGATCATCCTGCTGGCCGCGGCCGCCTCCTGGCTGGGCGACCTGCTGGTGTTCCAGCTCTTCAAGCGCCGGCTCAGCCACGTCCTGGACCGCTGGAGGTGGGGCCGGCAGTTCCACAGCGGCATCCACCAGGCAATCGCCAAGGCTGGCCGCTCATCCACCTACGGCGGGATCATCGGCCTCCGTTTCATCCCCGGCGGCCGGCTCGCCACTACGGCCGCGGCGGGAATTGCGAATGTTTCCACCCGCGGGTTCAGCCTCTGCGCGGCCCTGGGCGGGACGCTGTGGGCAATGTGGTCGGTGGGTCTGGGTTACGCCACCGGCTCGGCCACCAGGCTGCCGTTCTGGGCGAGTTCACTGATCGGCGTGGCGCTGGGAATCGTGATCGGCGCCGTCGTCGGGCTGGTGGTGACGCGCCGCCGCGGCAGCCGCTCCCCGGTGGTGGAGCGGGAAGGCGCGGCAGGGGACGGGCAGACGGACCCCGACGCCGAACTGGACTTCTAGGGCCTACACCGGTGCCCAGCGGCCGCGGTTGCGACGCAGCACCGTGAGGTTCCCGGTGAGCGCCACGCGTTCGACGGCGTCGCGCATCATGGCGGCCGCCTCCAGAGCCTGGCTGTTCTCCGCCGCGTAGGCGGTGGCCTCCACCAGGAACCGCAGGTTCAGCTGCGGGACACCGCCGGCCAGCTCCAACTGGTGGGCCTCCACGTGGTGGCGCGTGCCCAACGCCTCCAGCGCCGCGTCCATGACGGCCTCCGGCGGATTCCCCGGCCGGAGTCCGGTGATCTTCAGTCTGGTCTGGAAGGAGGGCATGGATCCAGCCTAACCACCCCACCCGACCCCCGACGCTCCCTCACATCCAGCCGCCCCCAAGGCGACGCTCCCTCAGATCTTGCCGCCCCCAGGACGACGCCCCCTCAGATCAAGCGCTTCCTGCGGCGAATTTTTCGCCACACCTGAGGGAGCGTCACCAAAAAACCCGCCACAGCTGAGGGAGCGTCACCAGAAGACCCGCCACGCCTGAGGGAGCATCACCCAAAAAACCCGCCACACCTGAGGGAGCGTCACCAAAGAGGCCCGGGACTAGCCGGTGTTGCGCAGGCCCGCGGCGACGCCGTTGACGGTGATCAGCATGGCCCGCTGCAGCCGCTCGTCGATCTCCCCGCCGGTCATCTCGGCGTCCGAGGACCCCGTGCCTGCCGCCCGGATGCGGCGCAGCAGCTCCACCTGCAGGTAGCTGATCGGGTCCAGGTACTGGTCCCGGATTTCCAGGGAGCGCCTAAGCCCGGGCTGGGCGTCCAGCAGCAGGTTCTCCCCGGTGAGGGCTCGGACCTCGGCCACGGTGAGGTCGAACTCGGCGCGGATGGCGTGGAAGATCCGGTGCAGTTTCTCCGGGACCAGGGTGGAGACGTAGTAGCCGGCGATGTCCATGTCCGTCTTGGCCAGCGTCATCTCCACATTGGAGAGCACGGAGCGGAAGAAGTGCCAGTGTTCCATCATCACGGCCAGCTGCTCGGTGTGGCCGGCCTCTCGGGCGGCCTTCAGCCCGGAGCCGACGCCGAACCAGCCGGGCACGATCTGCCGCGACTGGGTCCAGCCGAAGACCCACGGGATCGCCCGCAGCCCCTCCAGCCCGGCGCCGGAGTCGGGGCGCTTGGACGGTCGCGAGCCGATGTTCAGCGAGCCGAGCTGTTCCACCGGGGTGGAGGCCACGAAGTAGGCCGGCAGGTCCGGGTCGTCGATCAGGCTGCGGTACCGGGCGAACGCGGCGTCCGAGACGGTGTCCATGACGTGGCCGTAGCGATCGCGCTGGTCCTTGGTGGTGCGCGGCGCCCGGTGCAGCGCGGACCCCTGCAGGACGGCGGCGAGGGAGAGTTCGAGGTTCTCCCGGGCCAGCTCGGGCAGCGAGTACTTGTCCGCGATGACTTCACCCTGCTCGGTGAACTTGATCTCGCCGTCGAGCACGCCGTTCGGCTGCGCAAGGATCGCATCATAGGTGGGGCCACCGCCGCGGCCCACGGACCCGCCGCGGCCGTGGAAGAGCCGCACCCGGACGCCGTGTTTGGCGGCGACATCGCGCAGTTTGCTCTGGGTCTTGTGGATTTCCCACTGGCTGGTGATGACGCCGGATTCCTTGTTGGAGTCCGAGTAGCCGAGCATGATTTCCTGCACGTCGCCGCGGAGCCGGACCAGCTCGCGGTAGGAGGAGTTGGAGAGCAGCGCGTCCACGATCTCGGCGGAGGCGCGGAGTTCCTCGACGGTTTCCAACAGCGGCGCGAAGCCCAGCTTGGCGTACGGCGCCTCGCCGAAGAGGCTCACCAGGCCGGCCTCGCGGGCCAGGACGGCCGCGGCGAGGACGTCGTCGGCGCCGCGGGTCATGGAGATGATGTAGGTTTCGACGACGTCGGGGCCGAAGGTGCGCAGCCCGCGGCGGATTTCGCGGAAGACGTCATAGGTGCCGTCCGCGGCGCCGTCGAGCTTGATCGGGTGGCCGGAGAGCGGCCGGCGGGAGGCCAGCTCGGCGCCGAGCACCTCCAGCCGCTGGGCCCGGCTCAGCTCGGCGTAGCGCACTCCCGGTCCGCCCAGCCGGTCCATCAGCTGGCCGACGGCGTCGTGGTGGTGGTCGGCATGCTCGCGGATGTCGAGGGTGGCCAGGTGCAGACCGAAGGAGGCCGCCGCGCGCCGGACCCGGGCCAGGGCGCCGTCGGCCGCCAGCGCGCCCTGGTGGTTGCGCAACGAGGTGTCCAGCAGCTCGAGCTCGGCCAGCAGTTCGGCCGTGGCGGCGTAGTCGCGGCCGGGTTCGTGCGTGGACCCGGCGGCCACGCGGCGGCGGGTGTTCAGCAGCTTGGCCTTGATGCAGGTGAGCTTGAGCCGGTAGGGCTCCTGGGCGTTCAGCTCCAGCACGCGCCGGTCCAGGCCGGGCAGGTTCTTGAGGTCGACGTCGATCGAGTCCAGCAGCGCCTGGTCGGCGCCGGCCAGTGCGGTGGAGTTCGAGAGCATCGAGATCAGACCGTCGATCAGTTCGATGCAGATCCGGACGGCGTGCTGGTTCTGGATCTGCAGGATCTCGCGGGTGACGGCGGCGGTGACGTTGGGGTTGCCGTCCCGGTCGCCGCCGATCCAGGAGCCGAAGCGCACCGGCGCCGTGCCCACCGGGAGGGTCACGCCGTGTTCGGCCAGCAGGTCCGCGAAGTCGGACATCAGCTCCGGCATCGCATCCGTCAGGATCCCGGTCAGGTAGTAGATCGCGTTCCGTGCCTCGTCCACCGGGGTGGGCCGGACCTGGCGGAGTTCGTCGGTCTGCCACATCTGGTCGATCACCTCGGCCAGCTGCCGGTCCTGGCGGCGGCGGGCGGGTGTTCCCTCGGCGGTGGGCTGGGCCAGGATGTCCGAGAGCCGCCGGACCTTGTCCAGCACCGAGCGGCGGGAGGCCTCGGTGGGGTGGGCGGTGAAGATCGGCCGGAGGTCAAGGGCGTTGACCACGTCCTGCAGCACGCCGGCGCCGGCCTTCTCGGCGATCTCGGCGATCGTCTTGGCCAGCCAGCCGTCCTTTTCCTGGCGGTTCCGCAGCCCGCGGACCCGGTGGACCTGCTCGGCGGCGTTGACCAGGTGGAAATAGAAGGCGAAGGCCCGCACCAGGTCGGTGGCTTGGTCCAGCGGCAGGGAGCCGAGGAGTTCGCGGACCTGGGCGACGACGTCGTACGAGCTCCAGGGGCCGGTGGCGTCAGCGCCGCCCCGGGCGGCTTCCTTCGATTCCTTGGTCAGCAGCCGCACCTGCTCCACGAGATCGAGGAGCTCGGGGCCGTGCTGGCGGACCAGGGATTCGCCCAAAAGCGTGGACACCCGGCGGACGTCGGCGCGCAGTTCGGCGGCGAGGTCGTCGGCCAGCTCGAGGCCGGAGGTCAGTGCAGTGTCAGCCATGGAAGCATCTTTCGAGGTTCGAGGTGGCTCGTACACTGCGCTGGATACTGTGAGCCGGGTTACCTCTGGGATGTTACCCGCCTCACGCGCCGCGTGGGGAATCGGTTCCGTCTATTGGGCCGGGGGTATCAGGCCGTCCGGCGCCTGATTTCGATCCGCCCCTCGGTGATCCTGGTGTCATAGGCCGGCTGGGGCCGGGTGGCCGGGCCCCGGACCACTTCTCCATCGGCCAGCCGGAATGTGCTGCCGTGCCAGGGGCAGACCACGCAACCGTTGTCGACCGTGCCCTTCTCCAGCGGGCCGCCGGCGTGGCTGCACACACTGTCGACGGCGAGGATCGCCATGCCGGTCCGGTACAGGAGGACGGTGACCTTGCCCGCCTCGACCTTGCGCGAGCCGCCCTCGGGGAGTTCGGCGTCGTCGAGCACCGGCGTCCACTTCGAGGGGCCGTTCCGGTCCGCGGTCCTGTTGACGTTGACCGCATTGGCGAAGCTCAGGTGGCCGCCGAGGAACCCGCCAAAGGTCAGGACGCCCAGTCCCGCCAGGCCCAGCGCCGTCCCCGCGCCGCGGTTGCCCCGGAAGCGGGCGGCGCTGGAACAGGCGTAGAGACCCAGGGCCACCGTGTTCACCGCGGCATGGACCAGCCCAACCCGGCGTGCTTTTCCGGCGGTGTCCGACCAGTCGTTGAGGCCGGCCGCCGCCGTCGGAACGGCCGCGGCGATCCCCACGGTCACCAGTAGGTCCGCGGCCGGTTCCATCTCCCTTCCACCCACGGTGTCCAGGAGGGACGCCATGGTCCACGCGCCGATCGGGATATCCGTGAGCAGGGGATGCAGCGGGTGGCCCAGGACGGTGCCGCTAAGCAGGTTGCGGACGGCGCGGGGCTGCACCGCCTTGCCGACCAGGCCGGCAAGGGCCGACGCCGGACCGTCCAGCCCGTCGAGGCGTTCGATGGCGGCGACGACGGAATCCATCGGGTTCATAACGACTCCTCGGGTGGCGGGCGGAACGACCGCACAGCACGGGAGACTGCCGGTCGCCTGAGGCGGCCCGGCGCTGCCGGGCCGCCGGATGGACCAAGTGTTCCACCCCGGGCCGCTTCAAGGCCCGGGACTTTGGCCCCGGACCCCTCCGCAGCTCCCGGGTCCCGGGTCTCGGGTCCCCGGCCGCCCTTAGCGCGCGATCTTGAAGTTGAAGTCCGCGTTGCCCAGCGCTCCCCAGAGCCGAAGCCAGACCGGCAGCAGCATCTCGGTGCCGCGGGCGGTGGTGATGTCGCCGAGGTCGATGATGTCGCGGTGGCCCAGCTCGGCGAGCAGGCCGGACACCTGGGCCTTGGCCTCGGCGTCGTTGCCGGAGACGAACACGGAGTGGTCGCCGCCTGCCACGCTGGCGGGGTTCACCATCAGGGAGGCGTTCATGGTGTTCAGCGTCTTGACCACCCGGGCCGCCGGGAAGGCGCGCTGCAGCTGCTCGCCGAGGCTGTCCGTGTTCACCGGGTTCAGCGACGGCGGGAAGCCCTGGGAGAAGTCCAGCGGGTTGGCGATGTCCATGATGACCTTGCCGGCCAGATTCTCCTCGCCGGCCGCGGTGAGGGCGGGGAGGGAACCGGAGCCGTTGGTGGCGTTGACGATCAGATCCGCCCCGGCGGCGGCGTCGGCGAAGGTGGTCAGCCGGATGCCGGGGTGCTCGGCGTGCCACTGGGCGAAGGGGACGCCGCCCATGGGGCCGGCCTCGGTACGGGCCAGGGTGGCTTCCGGGTCGCGGGTGCCGATGACGACGTCGTGGCCGAGCGCGACGAGGGCGGCGGCGACGGCGGGGCCGACGGTTCCGGTGCCGAAGACTGCGATGTTCATGGTGACCTCACTGGAGACGGGAATTCTTGGCAGACAGGTTTGTCTACCTCTTTTCGGGACGCTATCAGACAGATCTGTCTATGCACAAGGGCGCGCAGACAGACCGGTCTGTAGCATGGAGGTATGAGTCCAGCAGCAGCACCCGCCCCGGCCGCCCCACAGGCGGTCCGCACGCCCGTCGGCCAGGCGCGGGAGAGGATTCTGGCAACGGCCTTCCGGTTGTTCTACGCCCACGGCCTGCGGGCTGCGGGGATTGATACGATCATCGCCGAATCGGGCGTTGCCAAGGCCACGTTCTACAAGTACTTTCCGGCCAAGGACGACCTGATCCTGGCCTATCTGGAGCACGTGGACGGGGTCTGGTCCGGTCAGCTGCACGCCGCCGCCGAGGCCGCCGGACCGGATCCGGCCCGCGAGCTGGTGGGACTGTTCGACGCGCTCACCACGGCCTGCCGCCGCGACGGGTACCGCGGCTGCGCCTTCATCAACGCCGCCGCCGAGTCCCCCTCCGGCACCCGCGTGCACGAGCGGACCGTCGCGCACAAGCAGTCCATCCTTGCCTGGATCACCGAGCTGGCCGAACGGGCCGGCGCCGGGAATCCGGAGGCCCTCGCCCGCAGCCTGACCCTGATCCTCGACGGCGGCCTGGCCAGCGGGGTGCTCGACGCCGACCCCGCCGCCGCGGCCGCCGCCAAGGCCACGGCCGAGCAGCTGGTGGCCGCCGCCGTCGCTGTCCCCCGCTGACCCACCTCGCACAACGCAACCGCCCCTCCCCCTGCCCGCTCCCACCCAACTCGCTCGCAGCAGAAGCCGTTTTGGGCCCTTATAACGGCCTCTACTGTCAGTCAGTTGGGCTGAACCCCCGGAGATGACCATGACCCCCGCAGACGCGCAGAACGCCGACCCGCAGCTGGCCCGCTGGCGGCGGTTCCGCACCAACCGCGACGCCGCACTGGCTACCGAATACGGCTGGCTGACCCTGACGTCATTCCAGTGGCTCGCGGATGAGGCGTCCACCCTTGAGCTGGTTCCGGGCCTCTGGTGGACGGACGGCACGACGGCGTTCCTCACCGCTGCGGCCGTGGACGGCCTGACCCTGGTGGAGACCGGAGAGCCGGTGGACGGGACCATCAGCGCGGGTTTGGCCGACGAGGAATCCCTGATCTGGGTGCAGTTCGGCGGCACGGACGGGACCCAGGTGCGGGTGGAGCTGGCCATGCGTGGCGGGAAGTACGCCATTCGGACACGTGACTCCCGGTCTCCGGTGTTCACGGACTTCGGCGGCGTCCCCACCTTCGGCTATCGGCCGGACCTGGTGGTTGAGGCGCGGTTTGAGCCGTACCCGGAGCCGGTGGACGTCCCGATCGGCACCGCGAACCCGCTGGTGGACGGGGTGCACCGCAGCGTCGGCGAACTCGTCTTCCGACTGCCCGGCAGCAACCATGAGTACCGGCTGCAGGCCGAGGAGGAGAAGCTCGGGGCCCTGACGGTGACGTTCCACGACGAGACAAACGGCGACTCGACCGATGAGTGGCGCAAGGTCTCCACCGCCCGCCCGAGGCCGGACGGAACCGTGGTCCTGGACTTCAACCGGGCCATCAACTATCCCAGCGCTTTCACCCCGTACGGCACCTGTCCCATGCCGGTGAAGAACAACAGCCTGGACTACCGGATTGAGGCCGGGGAACGGGTGCCTGACGGCGCCCCGGAGGACGCCGTCGCCAACTGACAGCCGCAGCGCGATGCGGCCCGCCCAAGGTCGAGTGCCTTAGACGATCGCCGAGACCCCGGTGACGGCCCGGCCGGCGATCAGGGTGTTGATCTCGAAGGAGCCCTCGTAGGTGTAAATCGCCTCGGCGTCGGCGAAGATCTTGGCCATCCGGTAGTCGGTGACTATTCCGTTGCCACCCAGCAGTGACCGCCCCATCGCCACGGTCTCACGCATCCGGGCGCTGGCGTAAGACTTCGCGAGAGCCACCTGCGGCATGTCCGCGGCGCCGGCGTCCTCCAGCTGGGCAATCCGCACCATCATCCCGGTACTCGCCACCGCATTGCCCAGCATGGTCACCAGCTGCTGCTGCACCAGCTGGAATTTCGCCAGCGGCCGGCCGAACTGGCGGCGTTCGACGGCGTACTGCCGGGCGACGTCGAACGCGGCCAGCTGCTGGCCCACCGCCTGCCACGCCACCATGATCCGGGAGCCGCGCAACAGCTCGTTGGTGTCCTCGAAGCTGCTGATGCCGGCGAAGCGGTCCGCTTCGGCCACCCGCACGTCGGTGAAGACGATGTCCGCGTTCTGCACGGTCCGCAGCGCGATCTTGTTCTCGATCCGGCTGCGGCTCACCCCGGGGAGGGTGGCGTCGACGATGAAGCCGCGGATGGCGCCGTCGGCCTCGTCGCGGGCCCAGACAAGCATGTAGTCGCAGAAGGTGCCGTTGCCGATCCAGCGCTTGGCGCCGTTGAGCACCCAGTAATCGCCCTCGTCCCCGCCGGAGACGCGCCGGGCGCTGGTTTCCATGCCGCCGGCGACGTCGGAGCCGTGGTTCGGCTCGGTCAGGGCGAAGGCGCCGGTGGTGCGCAGGCTGGCCGCGTCCGCCAGCAGCCGGGAACGCTGGTCCTCGGAACCGAACTCGTAGAGCGACTCGACGAACAGGTCGTGGTGCACCAGGAAGAAGGTGGCCAGGGAGGTGTCCACCCGAGTGATCTCGGCGATGACGATCCCGGCGAAGAGGTTGCTGTAGCCGCGCTGGACCGGCGTGCTGAGCTCCAGGGCGGCGAGCTTGGGCAGGATGTGCGCGGGGAATTCGGCGCGGTTCCACCATTCCTCCGCATAGGGCGCCACCTCGCGGGCCAGGAAGCCGCGCAGTTCGGCCAGCTTGGCGCGTTCGACGTCGCTGAGCAGCGCCTCGTAGCCGAAGAAGTCCGCGCCGGGCAGGTCGGGAAGCCCGTCGGCGGCCTCGGAAACAGCCACCTCCCGCGCCCGGCCCGCCTGCGCCTGCTCTCCTTGCACCCGGTCCATCGCGAGCGTCACTTCGGGCCCATCCGGATGGCGCCGTCCAGCCGGATGGTCTCGCCATTGAGCATGGCGTTGTCAACGATGTGCGCGGCCAGGTTGGCATACTCCGCGGGCCGGCCCAGCCGGGAGGGGTGCGGCACCTGGTGGCCCAGGGAATCCTGCGCCTCCTGCGGCAGCCCGGCCATCATGGGAGTCTCAAAGATGCCCGGCGCGATGGTCACCACGCGGATCAGCGAGCGCGCCAGTTCGCGGGCGATCGGCAGCGTCATGGCGGCGACGGCGCCCTTGGAGGCGGCGTAGGCGGGCTGGCCGATCTGGCCGTCGAAGGCCGCGACGGAGGCGGTGTTGATGATGACGCCGCGTTCGGGGCCGCCGAGCTCCGTGGCCACCGGCTCGGTGGCGGCCATCGCGGCGGCGGCAAGCCGGATGACGTTGAAGGTGCCCACCAGATTCACCTGGATGACGCGGTTGAAGGCCTCCAGCGGCAGAACGCCGTCGCGGCCCAGGACCTTGCCCGGGGTGCCGATCCCGGCGCAGTTCACCACGATGCGCAGCGGTCCAAGCTCCGCGGCGGCGTCGACGGCGGCCTGCACCTGCTCCTCGTTGGTGACGTCCGCGGGCACGAACACGGCCCGGTTCCCGGCGGCACTTTCCATCCCGTTCAGTTCGGCGGCGAGGCCCTCCCCCGCGGCGCCGGGCAGGTCCACCAGGACCACCGAGGCCCCGGCGTCGAAGAGCCTGCGTGCGGTGGCGGCGCCCAGCCCGGACGCGCCGCCCGTGATCAGTGCGACGGTACCCAAGACGTCCATACATCCTCCTTGATGTGGAAACCCCTGCCCGGTCGCACAAGGCCGGCCGGGCCGCGGCGTCCGGAAACGTTAGTTAGTACACGTTAACTGGAATTGACACAGAGCGCACCCATTCGTGGAGATTCAGCGCCGCGGGCGCCCCCGCCACTACTCTGGGACCATGACCGCAGCCGCCGCCCATTCCCCTGCCCCGAACTGGTCTTTCCGCGCCGACGAAGCCGCGCGTTCGGTGACCCGGCTGTTCGGCCAGAGCCTCTTCTTCCTCCCCGGCACCCACATCGGCGCCATCGTCCGCCCCTCAAGCCGGCTGAAGAACCTCTCCCGGCCTTGGCACTACTGGTGGCAGGCGCATTACATGGACTGCCTGGTCGACGCCGGGCGGCGGGAACTCGGCGTCGCGGGCCACACCCCGGCGCACTTCGACGGCAAGAACCTGCCCAGCGCCGGCAAGCTGGCCTCCCGCCTGCTCAACGGCATCCGGGTGCGGAACCTCTTCACCGTGGTCAACAGCTACTACGACGACATGGCCTGGCTGGCCCTGGCCACCCGGCGGCTGGAACTCCTGGCCGAGGACGGCCGCAAGAGCGCCGGCCGCCGCCGCAACGCCCGCGTCCTCACCCGGCTGGGGGCACAGTTCGATGCCGCCTCCACCGACGACCTGGGCGGGGGCACCTTCTGGAGCAAGAAGCGGGACTTCAAGAACACCCCGGCGACCGGGCCGGTGGCGCTGCACTACGCCCGGACCGGCCAGGCGGCGCGGGCCCAGTCGCTGCTGGACTGGCTGGACGCCAAGCTGCTGGATCCGGAGCAGGGCCTCTACCAGGACGGCCTGCGGATTGTGCCGGAGGGGGAACCCCGGCTCGAAGAGGCCGTCTACACCTACAACCAGGGCCCGGCGCTGGGGGCCCTGCTGGAGCTCGGCGGCGAGGCGAACCTGGCACGGGCGCAGGAACTGATCACCGCGGTCCGCGAGCACCTGACCGTGGACGCACCCCTGCTGGGCCGCCGCGGCGAAGTGGTCCGCGGCGAGGGAACGGGCGACGGCGGCCTCTTCAGCGGGATTCTGGTGCGCTACCTGGCCCTCGCCGCGGTGGACGAGCGGCTCCCGGAGGAGACCCGGGCGACGGCGGCGCGGCTGGTCACGGACACAGCGGAGGCCTTCTGGGAGGGCCGGCGCGTGGTCGGCGCGAACGAGCCGCTGGCCCGCAACGGCGCCCGGCTGGTCTTCTCCGCCCGGCCCGAGCTCCCCGCGCGCCGCACCTACCCGGCCGGCGCCGACGTCGAACTCTCCACCCAGCTGCAGGCCTGGATGGTGCTCGAAGCCGCGGCCTCGATCGCGCCCCGCCTGCCCGCGATCGTCGACGCCGCCGACGCGGAGCAGCCGGCGGAAGGACAGCCGGGCGAGGGACAAACGGGCGAAGAACAAACGGGCGAGGCCCGCCCGGACGTGCCCGCCGAACCCGATCCCGCCTCAGCCGTCGTCGACGCCACGGCCCCGCTGCAACACGAAACCAATTAAGTCACGCAATAGTTTCGTAATTCGTGTGATCTCCCTCACTTAAGGCGCTCTCGGCTTGGTTGCTTAGGTTTGGCTAACCTACAGTTTTTTGTAGTGAGCATGCCCTAACCTCCCGCTCACGGAGGCGGGTTCCTACGACCTTTTCCTTGCAGAAAGCAGCCCCATGAAGATCCGCAAGAACGCGCTGGCAGGCGTCGCCCTCGCCGCCACCGCCGCGCTCGGCCTCGCAGCCTGTGGCTCCGGTTCGTCCTCCTCCGGCAGCAGCGCCGGCGCCGACGGCAAGCCCTCCGGTGAGATCACGGTCTACAACGCCCAGCACGAATCCCTCACCAAGGAGTGGGTGGACGAGTTCACCGCCGAGACCGGCGTGAAGGTGACCCTCCGCCAGGGTTCGGACACCGAGATGTCCAACCAGATCATCCAGGAGGGCCAGGCCACCCGCGCCGACGTCTTCCTGACCGAGAACTCCCCGGCCATGGCCCAGGTGGAGAACGCCGGCCTCTTCGCCGACGTTGACCCGGCCACCATCGGCCAGGTCCCCGCCGAGTTCCGCCCGTCCACCAACAAGTGGACCGGCATCGCCGCCCGCTCCACCGTCCTGGTCTACGACAAGACCAAGATCAGCGAAGACAAGCTGCCCAAGTCCATGCTGGACCTGGCCAACCCGGAGTGGAAGGGCAAGTGGGCCGCGTCGCCGTCGGGCGCCGACTTCCAGGCAATCGTCTCCGCGCTGCTCGAGCTCAAGGGTGAGGCCGCCACGGAGGCCTGGCTCAAGGGCATGAAGGACAATTTCAAGGCCTACAAGGGCAACAGCACGGCCATGAAGGCCGTCAACGCCGGCGAGGTGGACGCCGCCCTGATCTACCACTACTACTACTACGGTGACCAGGCGAAGACCGGCGAGAACTCCAACAAGGTCACGCCGTACTTCTTCAAGAACCAGGACCCGGGCGCGTTCCTCTCCGTCTCCGGCGGCGGCGTGCTGAAGTCCTCGAAGAACGCCGGCGCGGCCCAGGCCTTCCTGAAGTTCATCACCGGGAAGAAGGGCCAGGAGATCCTGCAGAAGGGCACCTCCTTCGAGTACGCGATCGCCTCCGATGTGCCGTCGAACGACAAGCTGGTCCCGATCAAGGACCTGCAGGCACCCAAGGTCGATCCGGCCAAGCTCAACTCCGCCAAGGTCACCGATCTGATGACCAAGGCAGGACTGCTCTAAACCAGTGACCAAGACGCTGGCGGCTCCCGGGACCACCGGAAGCACGACGACGGCGGGCCGGGGCAAGCGCCCCCGCCCGCCGTTCGGCGTGTCCGTGGTGGCCATCCTGGCGGTCCTGATCGCCCTGTTCTCCCTCCTCCCCCTGGGCTACGTGGCGGTGATGACCGTCGCCACCGGCTGGGACACCGCAGTCAGCCTGATCTTCCGGGCGCGGGTGGGTGAGCTGCTGCTGAACACCGTGCTGCTGATGGTCTTCACCGTCCCGCTCTGCCTGGTGATCGGCGTCGGCGGGGCGTGGCTGGTGGAACGGACCACGCTTAAGGGCCGCCGGGGGTGGGCCGTGCTGCTGGCCGCTCCCCTGGCCATCCCGGCGTTCGTCAACAGCTACGCGTGGGTCTCCGCCGTCCCGTCACTGGGCGGCCTGTGGTCCGGGGTCCTGATCGCCACGCTGTCCTACTTCCCGCTGGTCTACATTCCGGCCGCGGCCACCCTCAGCCGGCTGGACCCGGCGATCGAACAGTCCGCGGCGTCCTTGGGGCTGGGCGCGTGGCGGGCGTTCTTCCGGGTGGTGCTGCCGCAGCTGAGGATCGCGATGACCGGCGGGGCGCTGCTGGTGGCGCTGCACCTGCTGGCCGAGTACGGGGCCTTCGCGATGATCCGCTTCGACACCTTCACCACCGCGATCATGGTCCAGTACCAGTCCACCTTCAACGGGGCCGCCGGCAACATGCTGGCCAGCGTGCTGGTGTTCTTCTGCCTGATCCTGCTGCTGGTGGAGGTCCGCGGCCGCGGCACCGCACGCTACGCCCGGGTGGGTTCCGGGGCCCAGGCGAGGGCCCTGCGGCTGCCGCTGCGCTTCTACCAGGCACCGGCCCAGCTGTTCCTGCTGGCCGTTACCGCGCTGGCGTTCGGCCTGCCGCTGACCTTCGTGGTGCGTTGGATCGTCGCCGGCGGCGCGGACATCTGGTCCGCCGAAGAGTTCCTGCCCGCTCTGCTGCAGACCCTGGGCTACGGGCTGGCCGGGGCCGCCGCCACCACCGTCGTCGCGTTTCCGATGGCCTACCTCGCGGTGCGCCGGCCCAGCTGGTTCAGCAAGGCCCTGGAACTCTCGAACTATGTCACCAGCTCGATGCCCGGGATCGTCGTCGGCCTGGCCTTCGTGACCGTCAGCATCAGGGTGGCGCCGGACCTGTACCAGACCACCACGCTGCTGATCGCCGCCTACGTGCTGTTGTTCCTGCCGCGTGCGCTGGTGAACCTGCGCTCCGGGCTGGCCCAGGCGCCGAAGGAACTGGACGAGGCCGCCCAGGCCCTGGGCAAGCCTCCGCTGCTGGCGTTCCTGCGCGTCACCCTGCGGCTGACCGCCCCGGCGGCGGCCGGCGGCGCGGCGCTGGTGTTCCTGGCGATCGTGAACGAACTGACGGCCACGCTGCTGCTCTCCCCGAACGGCACGCGCACCCTGGCCACCGAATTCTGGAGCAAGAGCAGCGAGATCGACTACGCCGGCGCCGCACCGTATGCGCTGCTGATGATCCTGCTCTCCGCCCCGATGACCTACCTCCTCTTCCAGCAGTCCAAGAAAGCAGCGGGACAGTGACCGAACAACACCCCTCCCGGCTTCCGGAACCCCGGATCGCCGCCTCCGTGGCGCCCAGCACCAACAGCCACCTGGAGGTTGCGGCCGTGACCAAGAACTTCGGTTCGCAGGCGGTGCTCAAGGGCGTCAACCTCTCCGTGGCCCGCGGCGGCACGACGGCGATCGTGGGCCCGTCGGGGTCGGGCAAGACCACCCTCCTGCGCCTGATCGCCGGGTTCGAACATCCGGACACCGGCAGCATCTCCCTGGGCGGGCAGAAAGTGGCCGGTGACGGCGTCTGGGTCCCGGCGCACAAGCGGCAGGTGGGCTACGTGGCGCAGGACGGCGCGCTCTTCCCGCACCTGACCGTAGGCCAGAACGTGGCGTTCGGGCTCGACGCCGGTAAGCTCCCGGGCGGGCACCGCGGCGTCAAGGCGCGGGTAGCGGAGCTGCTGGAGATGGTGGCGCTGGACCCGGCGATGGCCAGGCGCCGGCCGCACCAGCTCTCCGGCGGCCAGCAGCAGCGCGTGGCGCTGGCCCGCGCCCTGGCCCGCGAACCGGAGCTGATGCTCCTGGACGAGCCGTTCTCCGCCCTCGACGCCGGCCTGCGGGTGGCCACCCGCCGCACCGTGGGCAAGGTCCTCCAGGACGCCGGGGTCACCACCATCCTTGTCACCCACGACCAGGCCGAGGCGCTCTCCTTCGCGGACCAGGTGGCCGTGATGCGCGGCGGCAAGCTCGCCCAGATCGGCAACCCGTTCGTGGTTTACACCCGCCCCGCGGACCGGGCGACGGCGGAGTTCCTGGGCGACGCCGTGATCCTGGACGCCTGGATGGAGGGGTCCCTGGCCACCTGCTCGCTCGGCGGCATCCCGGTCCGCCGCCCGCCGGCGCAGGGCCGGGTCCAGCTGATGCTGCGGCCCGAACAGATCCGGATTGCCGAGGACGGACCCATCCGCGGCACCGTGGTGGACACCGACTACTTCGGCCCCGAAACCACGGTCCGGCTCCAGCTCCCGGTCCCGGCGAAGCTGGCCGAGGGCGACGTGGCGGACCACCGCTACCCCGGCGGCGGCGAAATCATCACCATCCGGCACTGGAACGCCTCGATCGCCCGTCCCGGTACCGAGCTGTGCCTGCGTGTGGTGGGCGAGGCCGTGGCCTTCCCGGTCGAGGACACCCCGCAGGCCTAGGACCCTCCCGGGACCTCGGGGTCCTAGGCTGGTCGGATGAGCGTACAACCAGCCCTGCACCGCCAGCACTGTTCCGTGGCCGCCCCCACCCAGCTCTGGCTGGACGCCGAGGGCCGGCTGGCCGACGGCGGCGGCTGGTTCACCGGTCTGCTCCACGGGGACACCCGGATGCTGAGCCGGGCCGAGACCACGGTCAACGGCTTCGCCCCCGAACCGGCCACGGTGGAGCCGGCGCCCGGCGGGGTGCTCACCGTGCGCGGCCTGGTCCGCGGCATCGAGGGCCCCACCGAGGACCCCGCCGTCGAACTCGTCCAGACCTGGACCGTGACCCCCGGCGCCGTCCGCGTCTCGCTCCGGCTGGCCACCTCGCTGCCGCAGCTGGACGCCGAGGTCCGGGTCCGGCTGGCGGCCGACTTCACGGACATGGCCGCCATCCGGCTGGGCCGCTTCCGCGAGCCGCTGGAGCCCGTGTCCGCGGATGGGTCCTCGCTGCGGTGGGCCGAGGAGGGCAAAACCCTGACCGTCGCCGCGCCGGACCGGGTGGAGGACGGTTGCCTGGTCTGGCGCGGCACAGCGTCCGCCGGGCGCCCGATGGAGGCCGAGTGGCAGGCCACCCTGACCGACACCGGCGACGCCGTCGTCCCCGCACACGTCCCGGCGGCCCGGTCCGTCCGCGACCGCCCGGCCGGGCCGCTGGGCGCCCTGCTGGATAACTCCCTCGACGAGCTGGACGGGCTGCGGCTGGCCACCCGCACGGCCCCGGACGCCCCGTTCCTCGCCGCCGGCGCCCCCTGGTACTTCACCCTGTTCGGCCGGGACTCGCTCTGGGCCGCGCGGCTGCTGCTGCCCTTGGACGCGGCCCTCGCCGCGGGCACCCTGCGTGCCCTCGCCGCCTATCAGGGCACGAAGACGGACCCCGCCGCGGCGGAGGAGCCCGGCAAGATCCTGCACGAGTTGCGGGCCAAGGAACTGATTCTCGAGAGCCAGGCGCTGCGGCTGCCGCCGGTGTACTTCGGCGCCGTGGACTCCACGCCGCTGTGGCTGTGCCTGCTGGGCGAGCTCGGCCGCGCCGGCACCGACGACGCCGCGGTCCGCTCCCTCCTGCCTAACGCCGTGCGCGCCGCGGACTGGCTGCTGGCGGCGGGGGCTGCGGGGCGGGACGCCGGCAACGGCGGGTTCCTCAGCTACCAGGACACCTCCGGCCATGGGCTGAGCAACCAGGGCTGGAAGGACTCCCGCGACGCCATGCAGTTCCGCGACGGGCGCCAGGCGGACGGGCCGATCGCCCTCGCCGAGGTGCAGGGCTACGCCTACCAGGCCGCCCTGGAGGCTGCGGACCTCTTCGACGCCTACGGCGAACCGGGCGCCGCGGAGCTGCGGGACTTCGCCGCTGGCCTCAGGGGTGACTTCCGCGAGCGCTTTTGGGTGGAGGACGACGGCGGCCGGTTCCCCGCCATGGCACTGGACGGCCACGGCACCCCGCTGGATGTTCCCGGCTCGAACATGGGCCACCTGCTTGGCACCGGGATCCTCGACCCCGCCGAGTCCCGGCTGGTGGCGGACCGGCTGCTGAGCCCGGAGCTGTTCTCCGGTTACGGCCTGCACACCCTCTCCCGCCGGGCCACCGGGTTCTGGCCGTTCAGCTACCACTGCGGATCGGTCTGGAGCCACGACACGGCCATTGCGGTGCGCGGACTCCTGGCCGAGGGGTTCACCGAGGAGGCGCGGGTGCTGGCCGAGGGGCTGCTGGCGGCGTCCGCGGCCTTCGGCCACCGCCTCCCGGAGCTCTTCGCCGGCGTGAGTGCGGCGGAGTCGCGCACGGCGGTGCCGTATCCGGCCTCGTGCCACCCGCAGGCGTGGTCCTCGGCCTCGGCAGTGGTCCTGGCGCAGGCCCTCGGGGTGGCCTTCTAGGCGTCCGGCGACGTGCGCCGGGCGCTGCGGAGCCCGTCGACCAGGACCGCGACGCCGGCGAGCGCCACCGCCAGGCCCAGCGAGGCCACCACGTCGGTCAGCCAGTGGTAGCCCAGGTAGAGCCGGCTGAAGCCGACCACCAGCGTTCCCAGCACGGCACCGGCCAAGGCCAGGGCCGCCGTCGAACGCCGTGCCGGGCGGGCGGCCGCGCTGCCGAGCAGCAGGTACCCGAGGACCAGCAGGAACACCCCAGCGCCGAGCGTGTGGCCGGAGGGGAAGGACAGCGCGTCGTCCGGGCCCATCAGGAAGTCAGAGGCGGACGGCCGGGCGCGGGAGACCATCTGCTTGACCAGCGTGGTGGCGCACGCTGCGGCCAGCACCGCCGCCAGGAACAGTCCGGGGCGCCAGAGTTCGCGCCGGAGCAGTGCCCAGCCGAGGGCCAGCAGGCCGCCAATCACCGTGAGGACGGCCGGCGCGGTGACGGTGCTGACCGCCGTGAGGACGGCAGTGGCCAGCGGGGACCGGTGGTCCACCAGGGCGTCGTGGATCCCGCCGTCGAACACGGCCAGCCCGGAGTTGGTCTGGATGCCGGCCACCATCAGCCAGAAGACGGCCTCCCCGGCCACCAGCAAGGCCGCCGCGGAGAAGAACACCGTCCGCTGCGAGGGCGGGGTCCGGAGGGCTCCGCGCTGCTGCTGGCGTTCGGTAATAGGCACTGGTCCACCTTGCCACATCCGGCTGTCCGCCCTCCGTGCGGTTACCGGGAACTCCCCGGGCCCGAACTTTCGGGGTCTTGGTTCGCAGGGCGCTGATTCTCCGGGCGCTGGTTCTCCGGGCCGCGGGGTTTGCGCGCCTGCGGGTGCGGGGTCTCGTGACGGGCCAGCATCTCGACGAACCCGGCGATCTTCCGCTCCCGGGTTGCGGCCTGCTTCACGGCGTTGGTCCGGTAGATCAGCGCGTACCGGTTGACGGAGGTGAGGACCTCGAACATGGCCTGCGCCCGAGGGTCCGCCGCGATCGCCGCGGCAAGGTCCGCCGGCATCTCGGCGGTCGCCTGACCCTCGTAGGCAGCCTCCCAGCGGCCGTCCGCCTTGGCGCTCTCGACGGCGGCCCGGCCCGCGGGGGCCATCCGCCCCTCCGCCTCGAGCCGCGCGATCCGGTCCACGTTCCTGGCCGACCAGACGCTCTTCGGACCCCGGCGGGTCATCCGCTGGAACGAGCTCTCCTCGTCCCGGCGCCGGCCTTGGCCGTCGATCCAGCCGAAGCAGAGGGCCTCCTGCAGGGCGGCCTCGTAGTCCAGCTCGGTGACCGAGCCGCCCTTCTGGTGCAGCACCAGCCACACGCCGGGGCTGGTCCCGTGGTGGTCCTGCAGCCATGCCCGCCACGCGGCGGCGTCCTTCACCAGCAGTTCCATCAGCTCAACAGCCATGGCACTATTGTGCTCCCGGCCCACACCCACGAGGGAGACCCCCATGCTGCGCGTCCGTCCCATCCACTACACCTCCCGCATGGACGAGTGGGAGCGGCTGCTGACCGCGCTTGGCCTGGTCAAGACGGTGGACGACGCCACCTGGCGCGAGTTCGACGCCGGGTCCGGCCGCCTGGCGCTGCATTTCGCCGAGGCCGGCTCCGCGGAGGACGGCAGCACCGACTTTGGCGTCGAGGTCGGGGACCTGGCCGAATTCGCCCGCCGCACCGCGGAGTCCGCCGGCACCGCCGGGGCTCCCGACGGTTCCGGCCAGGGCACCCGGGCGGAGGTCCTCGACGCCGAGCACGGCTCCACCTGCAAGGTCACCGCCGCCGACGGGTTCAGCTTCCTGGCCGACCCCGCGGTCCGCGCGGCCGACGGCGGCTGGGGCGGCGTGCCGGACGCCGACCCGGACCTCGCCGTCGTCGGCCTCTGGTTCGCTGCGGATCCCGCCACCGCCGCCCGCACGCTGCGGGACATCGGCGCCCGCCCGCGCCCTGTCCCCGGCACCGGAGCCGCCACCGGCAGCGCAGAGGAAGCCGAGTCCTTTACCGCCAAGAACGGCGGGATCCTGATGATCGGGACGGGCGCACCGGGTGCAAGACAGGCTGCGGCGGGGCTCGCGTTCGAGTACGCCGGCGACCTCGGGGAACTGCGCCGCCGGCTTGAGGATGCCGGGGAGGATGCGGCCCTGGTGGAGCAGTCCCCGGTCCCGCTGCTGCACCTGGCCAACCCGGACGCGGAGGCCGGGGCCACGCATGCCCACCCGCTCTGGATCTCCCGGGCCCCGGCGGCGGACTGACCCCGTCCACCACGTCCGTCCAGCCCGGATGGGGTAGAACTTAAGCATGAACGTGCGCACCCCCGACCCGAATCCCGGCTGGCTCTCCGACGACGACCTCTTCGAGGCCAGGGGCCGGTTGCCGATGGTCTACGTCGAGGCCGTCCCGGTCCGGCTGGACCCGCTCGGGTTCGTGAACGAGGTGGGAACGCTGCTGCAGGCCGACGAGGACGGCACCATGGTCCGCTCCCTGGTCTCCGGCCGCGTCCTGTACCGCGAAACCATCCGCGCCGCGCTGCTGCGGCACATGGAAAAGGACCTCGGCCCGCTGGCGTTCCCGCAGCTGCCGGTCAGCCCCGTGCCGTTCACCGTGGCCGAATACTTCCCCTCCCCCTCCCACACCGGCTACACGGACGACCGGCAGCACGCCGTCGCCCTGGCCTACGTCATCCCGGTCACCGGCGAGTGCTCCCCGCGCCAGGACGCGCTCGAACTGACCTGGATGACCCCGGATGAGGTGCTCCGCTCCGACGTCCAGCTTGAGTTCAGCGGCGGCCGCGGCGCCCTGATCCGCCAGGCCCTCGCGTTCGCCGGCGTCGGCCACTAGCTTCCGCGGCGCCGGGGCCCAGCCGTCCCGCGTCCCCGATCCGGCGCGCCGGTCTTTGTAGACTGGTGGGCGGACCGAAAAGAATTTGAGGACTCCAGATGACCCACCCCACAGCTTCCGTGAACTATGGAGAACGGCAGGCGGGATCTCTGCGGCCCGGGGATCTGCTGCTCCTGCCCGACGCGACGCGCACCGCCGAAATCGCCAGCGTCGCCGTCGATAACGACGACTTCGGCACCCCCGCCCTGGTGCGCGCCACCCTGACCGGCGGCGGCGTGCTCAGCATCGCGGCCGGGTCCACGGTGCTGATCCAGGAACCGGAATCCTCGGGAGGATCAACCGCGTCGGCCGGCGATTCCCCCGCCGACATTCCTTCAGCTCCCGGTGCGGCGGAGTCCGTCTCCGCGGCCGACGCCGGCGCCCCCGCGCAGGCCGACGCCGACGCGTCCCTGCCCGCCGTCGTCGTGCCCCCGCCGCCTGCCTCGCCGCCGGCCGTCGTCGGCCCCAGCGAAGCGGACCTGGCCCTGATCCCCACCGCCGAGGGCACGCCCGAATCCGTCGTGGAGGCCGCTGCCGCGGCGCATCCCAAGGATGCCGGGGTGCTGTTGCTCAGCGACCGGCTGGCCAAGGGCATCAACACCAAGTCCGGCAGCTGCCTCAAGGACCTCAGCGACCTGGCGCACGAACTCTTCGTGGTCCTCGGCGACGCGGAGCACGCCCTGGCGGTCGCGGACCTGCTCACCGTGCTGCCGTTCGACGGCAACCCGGGCCGCTGGGCCTCCGTGGAGGCCGCCCTGGCACTGGCCAGCTACATCTGCCGGCAGCGCGGCGACGACGAACGCGCCGCCGTGTACGAGAAGTTCCTCCGTGCCCCCGACGCCATGGAAACGGACCCGTTCAAGGCCCGGATCAACGCCAAGGTCCGGCAGCGGTCGCTGAACGAGCCGAACCTGTACGACAAGGAAATCTTCCGCGCCATCGACAACTCCAACCGGGACGCCGAGCGGGAATGGCGGCTGCTGCGGCTCGAGGCCCTGCTGTTCCTGCGCGCCCACGGCGGATCCCAGACCATCGGCGGCGCCGAACTGGAACGACGGATCACCAACGAACTGGATTTCGTCCGCGGCTGACGCCTGCACTCCGTCCGGCCCGGCCCTACCCGCGGGGATGGGGTCGGAGTACATTCGGGCCCATGACGAACAATCTGTCCGTGGTGATCAACGCCGACGCGCAGCAGGTCTGGACCATGCTGCGGGAACCCGCGAAGGTGGCCCAGTGGCACGGCTGGGAGGCCGAGGACCAGGCGGCGGAGATCAACGCGATCTACTTCGGTCCCAAGGTCATCGAAAGCGCGGACCACACCTCCTTGGTGGTCGACGGCGGTGACATCTTCACCCTCAAGCCCGTCCCCGGCGGCACCGAGGTCAGCATCACCCGCGCCGCCGTGGACCACAACTCCGAGTGGGCGGCCTGGGACGAGGACATCACCCAGGGCTGGCTGACCTTCCTGCACCAGCTCCGTTTCGCCCTGGAACGCCACCCCAACGGCCGCCGGAAGACGCTGTTCTTCGCCGTCCCGGGCACCGCGGGCTCGGTGATCGACAAGCTCGGCGTGGGCGATGTCCCGGCCGCCGGCGAGCCGTACTCCCTGACCCTGGCCACCGGGGAAGCGGTTTCCGGCAAGGTCTGGTTCCGCAGCAACCACCAGGTGGGCCTGACCGTCCAGGACTACGCCGAGCACGGCGAGGGCCTGGTGATCATCGCAGACCAGCCCGCCATCCCCGAGCTCCGGCCCGACGGCGGATCCCTGGTGATCGTGTCCACCTACGGGCTCGGCGCGCACCGGCTCGAGGAGATCCGTGCCGTCTGGGATTCCTGGCGCGCGGCAAACTACCCCTCCACCGACCCCGTCGCCTGAGGCGGCGCACCCGGGGCGGCGCACCTGCGGCGGAGCCCCCGGGGCCACCCTCCCTGAGGTGGGGCTTCCGCGCGGCAACTGGCACACTTGAACGGTGCCTGCGAATCCTGAAACCACCCCCTCCTCCGCCCTGCCCGCCAAGCAGTCCGACTTCTCCTTCCGGGTGGGCAAGCGCCTGAGCGAGACCTGCTCGCCGTCGCCGGAGCAGGTGGCGGAGAACGGCGGGGCCTTCCTGGGCCGCACCGGCACCATCAGCACCCCGCACGGCGAGATCCAGACGCCCGCGTTCATCGCCGTCGGCACCAAGGCCACGGTCAAGGCCGTGCTGCCCGAAGCCGTCGCGGACCTCGGCGCGCAGGCCGTCCTCGCCAACGCCTACCACCTCTACCTGCAGCCCGGGGCGGACATCCTGGATGAGGCCGGCGGGCTGGGTGAGTTCATGAACTGGCAGGGGCCCACGTTCACCGACTCCGGCGGGTTCCAGGTGATGAGCCTGGGGTCCGGTTTCAAGAAGGTCATCGACATGAAATCGGTGGACCACTCCGGTCCCGACGACGCCGTCGCCCCCGGCAAGGAACGCCTGGCCCACGTGGACGAGGAGGGCGTGTGGTTCAAGAGCCACCTCAACGGCGACAAGCACCGGTTCAGCCCCGAGATCTCGATGAACGTCCAGCACCAGATCGGCGCGGACATCATGTTCGCCTTCGACGAGCTGACCACCCTGCAGAACTCCCGCGGTTACCAGGAGGAATCCCTGGAACGCACCCGCCGCTGGGCCGAACGCTGCATCACTGAGCACTTCCGGCTCACCGGGGAACGCACCGGCAAGCCGTACCAGGCGCTCTTCGGCGTCATCCAGGGCGCCCAGTACGAGGACCTGCGCCGCAAGGCCTGCCGGGACCTGGGCGCAATGAACTTCGACGGCTTCGGCATCGGCGGGGCCCTGGAGAAGGAGAACCTGGGCACGATCGTGCGCTGGTGCAACGAGGAACTGCCCGAAGACAAGCCGCGGCACCTGCTGGGCATCTCCGAACCGGACGACATCTTCACCGCGATCGAGAACGGCGCAGACACCTTCGACTGTGTCTCCCCCACCCGGGTGGCCCGCAATTCCGCGTTCTACCACCCGGACGGCCGCTTCAACCTCTCCGGCGCCAAGTACAAGCGCGACTTCGGGCCGCTCCAGGAGGGCTGCGACTGCTATGCCTGCCAGAACTACTCCCGGGCCTACATCCACCACTTGTTCAAGTCCAAGGAGATGCTCTCGGCCACGCTCATCTCGATCCACAACGAGCGCTTCGTGGTGAAGATGGTCGACGACGCCCGGCTCGCCATCGAGGACGGCAGCTTCTTCGAGTTCAAGGCCGAGACCCTGCGCCGGTACTACTCCTAGGACCGTCGGGTAGGCTGACCCGATGTTCATCGAGATTCCTGCCGCAGACGGCACAGCCGAGGCCATCGTCGCCCGCCCCACCACCGGTGAGGGCCCGTTCCCGGGCGTCATTTTCTACATGGACGCCTTCGGCCTCCGCCCGCGCATTCAGGAGATGGCGCAGCGGATCGCCGACTGGGGCTACGTCGTCCTGGCCCCGAACGTCTTCTACCGCGAGGGCACGGCCACGGAGCTGGCACCGGCCGGCGACATGAGCACCCCGGAGGGCCGCGAGGCCGCCGGCGCCGCCGCGTTCCCGCGCGTCGGCCGCCTCACCAGCGACAAGGCCGTCCCGGACATCGACGCCTGGGTCCGCGATCTTCGCGAGCTCGACGGCGTCTCCGAGGGACCGATTGGCGTCACCGGCTACTGCATGGGTGCCCGCCTCGCGGTCCGCACCGCCACCGCCCACCCGGACCAGGTCGCGGCCTGCGGCGGTTTCCACGGCGGCGGCCTCGCCACGGACGAGCCGGACAGCCCGCACCTGGGCCTGGAGCACGCGCGGGCCACCTTCGTCTTCGGCCACGCGGACAAGGACCGGAGCATGGACACCGATGCCGTCGCCCGGCTGGGTGAGGCGCTGAACGCCGCCGGCCTGACCGCCAGCAACAAAATCTACGAGGGCGCCCCGCACGGCTACTCGATGGCGGACACGTCGGCCTTCCACCCCGAGGCCACCGAGCGGCACTTCCGCGAACTCCGGGAGCTCCTGGACTCGACCCTCAAGGGCTAGCCCGCAGGGCCCGGTATAGGGCTAGGAACCCGGGTCCCTCCGGCGTCGTTCCCTGCCCTTCCCTTCCCCGGCCTCCCCTGCCCGCCCATTTCGACGGTTCCCTGCCACCTAGACGCTCCTGAACGTCTACCCGGCGGGGAACCGTCGAAGCGGCGGGTATCCACATAACCACGGTGAGCCCTGGCTGACACGGGATGCCTTACCGAAGCTGGTGGCATGGCCCCAACACTTCCGCCGACACCGGACCTGTGGCGCACGGACCATCTCCTTGCCGCCGGATTTACGTCCCGCACCATCGCCCGGCTGGTGCAGGATGGCAGTCTCGTCCGGGTGCGCCGCGGCTGCTATGCCCGTGGCGACTGGTGGCGGGCCCTCAACGGCACCGCCCGGCGTCGTCAACTGGTCTTCGCCCACGCGTTGGGGACACTGACGACGTCGGCGGGCGCCTTCGCCTACAGCCACCTGTCCGCTGCCGCCCTCCACGGCCTGAACCTGTGGAAGGCCGAGCAGCGCGTCCATCTCACCCAGGCGGGCACACCGTCCCCGGTCTCCCATGGGCGCGACGTCGCCGCCCATACCGGCGCCCTGTCCAGCGGTGATCTGTGTTTCGTGGCGGGGTTGCCCTGCACGTCGCTGGAACGCACGGTGGTGGACTGTTGCCGGATGTTCTCCGTGCAGCAGTCCGTCATCCTGGTCGACCACGCCGCCCGGCTAGGCGCCGACATGGACCTGCTGCTGGCCATGTGCGCAGGGCTCGCCGGGCGAAACGGCGTGCTGGCACTGCGCCGCGCCCTGCAATTGGCTGACCCAAGGGCCGAGTCGGCCGGCGAAAGCCTGACCCGGGAGTTGTTGGACCGCTTGGGATCGAGCCGCCCGAGCTGCAATATGTCGTGCGCACGCCGCTGGGCGAGCACCGGATGGACTTTGCCTGGCCGGAGCTCCGGGTGGCTCTGGAGTTCGACGGGCGGGCAAAGTACTTCGACTACGGTCCGGTGGCGGACGCCGTCTTTGCCGAGCGGCGGCGCGAGAAGGCCCTGATGGAGCAGGGCTGGACCTTCCTAAGGATCGAGTGGAAAGACCTGTTTAACGAGGTGGAATTCAAGTACCGGGTCCTGCGCGCTCTCGGCAAGGCCAGGGAGGGTGCCGCGAACCCGCTTCGACGGTTCCGCGCCGGATAGACGCTTCCGCCCATCGGTCCGGCGGCTAACCGTCGAAACGGGGGCCAGAACGACTTATTGAACATGTTCAAATAAACTGCGATACTTTCTGAACACGTTCAGAAATGGGGAATCATGGCGGCGAAGAGCGAACAGACCCGGCAGCGTGTGGCCGAGACCGCGTTGCGGATGTTCCGTGAGATCGGTTTCGAGCAGACCACCATGCGCGCCATCGCGGCTGAAGCCGGAGTGTCGGTAGGAAACGCCTATTACTACTTCGCCTCAAAGGATGAACTCGTCCAGGAGCTTTACCAGCGGATCCAGGCCGACCACGCCGCCCGGGCGGCGGAGGCCCTCGACGGGATCCACGACCTTCGCGACCGGCTCAAGGCCACCTTGCATGCCGGACTGGACACCATGGCGCCCTACCATCGCTTCGGCGCCGAATTCATCGCCACCGCAATCCGCCCCACGTCCCCGACCAACCCCTTCAACCCGGCCTCGTCCGATGCCCGAAAGGCAGCGCAGCAGATCTTCGTCGACGTCGTCGAGGGAGCCACACCCGCGCCGCCGCGCCGCCTGCGCTCCGAACTGCCCGGCCTGCTCTGGATGGCCTACATGGGAGTCACCCTGTTCTGGGTCTACGACACCTCGGAGGGCCAACGCAGGACCCGGATTCTGGTGGACGGCATCGCCCCGCTGGTGGCCCGGGGGGTCTCACTGGCCCGCATCCCCGGAGTGGGAAAGATCCTGGACGACGCGATGAGCCTCGCCCGCGCGCTCCGCACCGACTGACGCACCATCACCGAATCGGGGGATTCATGGAGAACACGACAGTAGTCATCGCCGGGGCATCCGGTTTCATCGGGACCTACATCTCCCGTCGCTTCGCCGAGGATGGGTGGAACGTCAGGACCATTGGCCGGTCCCGGCGAGCGTCGGCGGCGTGGGGCGACAACACCGCAATCACGGCGGCGCTGGAAGGGGCCGACCTGCTGGTCAACCTCGCCGGACGCACGGTGGACTGCCGGTACAACCGCCGCAACCGGGCCGAGATCCTTGAGTCCCGGGTCTCCACGACGGGCGCCCTGGGAACAGCTCTCTCCCGGTGTTCCGCTCCCCCGCGGACCTGGCTCAACGCCAGTACCGGCACCATCTACCGTGACGCCCGCGACCGGCCACAAACCGAAGACGACGGCGACCTCGGCGAGGGATTCTCCGTGGACGTGGCCCGCGCCTGGGAAGCGGCCCTGGCGGAAGCCCCCGCGCCGGTGACCCGGAAGGTGGCCCTCCGGATCGCCATTGTCCTTGGCCCGGGCGGCGGCGTGATGCGGCCGTTCGCGACTCTGGCCCGGCTGGGTCTCGGCGGCCGCATGGGCGCCGGCGCCCAGAAGTTCAGCTGGATCCACGTCGAGGACCTGTACCGGACCATCCGCTTTCTCCACCTCCGGAAAGAGCTGAAAGGTCCGGTCAATGTTGCCGCGCCCGCCGCCGTCAGCAACCGGGAGCTGATGCGGTCGGTGCGCCGCGCCTACGGGATGCCCCTGGGGCTGCCCACGCCCGCCTGGCTGCTGAAGATTGGCGCGATCGTCATCCGCACCGAAACCGAGCTGGTCCTGAAAAGCCGGTGGGTCGAGCCCCGCAAGCTCCTCGACGCGGGCTTCACCTACCGCTACCCGACACTCGACACGGCGCTGAACGCCAGCCGCGGGCGTCAGGGATGAACCGCCCGATCCGAGTGGAATTGGTCCCGAGTGCCATCTGGGTCGGGATTCTGGTCACCCACGTCGCCTTTTGCCTAGTCTTCAGCCTGGAGACCCTGTTCCTGCCGCCGTCAGCACTCAACGCCGCCTCCATCTTCCTTGCCGCACTCATGTTTGGGGCCATACCCGCCGTCGTCGTTGGCTTGGCGCTAGGCCACCCCTTGGGCGTCTTCCTCCAGCCGGTTCGGAACCAGTGGTGGCATGTGGGCGCCTTTGCCTTGCTCGGCGGAATCATCACAATGCCGTTTGGCGTCTTCGAAGACCCGCCCATGCCTCTGGCCACGATCGCGATGATCCCCGCCACGGCCTTGGGCCGGTTCAGCGTTTGGCGCCTGGCCCGCATCAGGAACGACGACGGCGCGGCGCCACCTCTAGGCCCGTTTCGACGGTTCCCTGCCAATTAGACGTCTAGAAGCGTCGATCCGGCAGGGAACCGTCGAAGTGGCGGACTACCGCCGCGGGGTGTCCAGGACGCCGTCGTCGTCCCGCTCCGGCGAGGCGGCAACCCCCGCGCCCACGGCCACCGGCTGGTCCCAGGCGTGGCCCTGTTCGTGGTCCAGGTGCGTGGACTTCTTGTTCTTCAGCGCGAAGATGTAGACCAGCAGCGAGATCGCGATGGCCACCGTGACGTAGGTGAAGAACAGGTCTTCCCGGCCCTCCTTCTGCAGCGCCGCGCCGATCAGCGGGACGGTGCCGCCGAACAGCGAGTTGGCGATCGCGTAGCCCAGGCCGACGCCGAGGGCGCGGATGGAGGCCGGGAACAGCTCGGCCTTCACCAGGGCGTTGATGGAGGTGTAGCCGCCGACGATCAGCAGTCCGCCCATCATCAGCAGGAAGGCCGTGAACGGGTTCTTGGTGCCCGCGAGGGTGGAGAGCAGCGGCCAGGTGAAGAGGACGCCGGTAATGCCGAACCAGAGCAGGAGCGGCTTGCGGCCCACCTTGTCCGAGATGATGCCGTAGACAGGCTGGAGCAGCATGAAGATGAACAGCGCCCAGAAGTTGATCACCGAGGTGTCGGTCTTGGCGATGCCGGAGGTGTCATTCATGAACTTCAGGATGAAGTTTGTGTAGGTGTAGAACGCCACGGTGCCGCCGAGGGTGATGCCGATGCAGACCAGCAGCGGCTTCCAGTAGCTGGTGAAGAGCAGCTTCATGGTGCCCGGCTGGGCCTGGCCCGGAACGGCGGGGACCTTGGCGGCCTTGATCTGCTCCTCGGAGACGGTTTCCTCCATGGAACGGCGCAGCCACAGCACCACCAGGGCCGCGACGCCGCCGATCGCGAACGGGATCCGCCAGCCCCACTCGCCGAGGTCGGCCTTGGGCATGACGTTCTGCAGCACCACCAGGACCAGCAGGGCCAGCATCTGGCCGCCGATAAGCGTGACGTACTGGAAGCTGGAGAAGAAGCCGCGGCGCTTGGTGGTCGCGGCCTCGGACATGTAGGTGGCGCTGGTGCCGTATTCGCCGCCGACGGAGAAGCCCTGGAGGACGCGGATTAGGACTAGCAGGATCATGGCCCACAGCCCGATCACCTGCTGGGTGGGCAGGATCGCGATGGCGAAGGACCCGGCGGACATCATCGTCACGCTCAGCGTCAGCGCCGCCTTGCGGCCCTTGCGGTCGGCGTAACGGCCGAAGAACCAGGCGCCGATGGGGCGCATCAGGAACGACGTCGAGAAGACGGCCATGGCCTCGAGCCCGGCCTGCAGGTCGTCCTTGGAGTTGAAGAAGTGGGACTGGAAATAGGCCGCGAAGGCCGTGTAGACGTAGACGTCATACCATTCCACGAGGTTGCCCGCGGAGCCTTTGAGGATGTTGCCGACGGCCTTCCGGGTCTGGGCCGCTTCGGTCGGTTGGGTGCTCATCGATGAACCTTCCTGGATTCGGCGCCGCCAGCGAGCAACGCCGCCCGCCACCTTACGTCCCGTGATCCAGAACACTCCCGTTTAGTTCATATTGGTCATGCGCACAATGCGGAGCACTTTTCGGCAGTGGCAGGATGGAGCCATGACTTCCAACGCCGTGGACACCCAGACCACCCCCGCCGTCGCCCTGACCATCGCCGGTTCCGAGGCCACCGGCGGCGCCGGCGCGCAGGCGGACCTGAAGACCTTCCAGGAACTCGGTGTCTTCGGGATCGTGAACCTCACCTGCATCGTCTCCTTCGACCCGAAGGACAACTGGAACCACCGCTTCGTAACGGTGGACCAGCAGGTCATCGCCGACCAGCTGGAGGCGACGACGGCGGCCTACGGCGCCGGGTCCGGCGCGCCGTCGGTGCTGGACACCGTCAAGATCGGCATGCTGGGCAGCCCCGACACCATCTCCACCGTCGCCACCGCCCTGTCCGAGGGCGCCTTCCGCAACGTGGTGCTGGACCCCGTGCTCATCTGCAAGGGCCAGGAGCCGGGCCACGCCCTGGACACCGACCAGGCGCTCAAGGCCCAGATCCTGCCGCTGGCCACCTTCGTCACGCCGAACCACTTCGAGGCCGAGTCGCTCTCCGGGCTGGAGATCACCGACGTCGAATCCCTGAAGGCCGCGGCCGTGCGCATCCACGAACTCAGCGGCGCCGCCGTGCTGGCCAAGGGCGGCGTGCGCCTGGCCGGACCCGACGCCGTCGACGTCTTCTACGACGGCGAGACCCTCGAGGTGCTCTCCGCGCCGAAGGTCGGCGACGTCGCCGTGTCCGGTGCCGGCTGCTCGCTGGCCGCAGCGGTCACCGCCGAACTGGCCAAGGGCGCCGCCCCGCTGGAGGCAGCCCGCGCCGCGAAGGACTTCGTCACCGCCGGCATCCGCAACCGGGTAGCCTCCGGCGCCCCGTTCGACGCCCTCTGGCAGGGCGGCCCGCGCTAACCCACCACCACCGGCCCTACCGTCGCGGGATGTTCCGCAGGTTGCTGCGGGCCATGCTGACGGCCTCGCCCGCGCCGCGGTTGAGCACCACCTTGGACATGGCCGTGGCGAACCCCAGCACCTGTGCGCCCTTGATCTTCGGCGGGATGGAGAGCGCCTTCGGGTCCGTGATCAGCTCCACCAGCGACGGGCCGGGGTGGGCAAACGCTTCCCGGTAGGCGTCGGCAATCTTCGCCGGATCGGTGACCCGGACGGCATGGAAGCCCAGCGCCCGGGCCACCTGCGCGTAGTTCGCGTCCGGGACGTCTACGCCGAAGTCGGGCAGTCCGTCCACCAGCATCTCCAGCTTCACCATGCCCAGGGTGGAGTTATTGAACACCACCACGTTGACCGGCAGCCGGTGCGCGGCCACCGTGATCAGCTCGCCCAGCAGCATGGACAGGCCGCCGTCGCCGGAGACCGAGACCACCTGGCGGCCCGGATAGGCCAGCTGCGCGCCGATGGCGTGCGGCAGCGCGTTGGCCATGGAGCCGTGCAGGTAGGAGCCGATCAGCCGCCGGGTGCCCAGCGGGTTGATGTAGCGGGCGGTCCAGACGTTGCACATCCCGGTGTCGGCGGTGAAGACGGCGTCCTCGGCCGCGATCTGGTCCAGCAGTGACGCCGCGTACTCGGGGTGGATGGGCTGGGTTTTCTCCACTTTGCGCGTGTAGGCGCCGACGGCCTTGTTCATCAACCGGTCGTGCTTCTTCAGCATCGCGTCCAGGAAGCGGCGGCTCTTCTTCGGCGTGACCAGGGGCATCAGCGCGGCAAGGGTGGGGAGCACGTCGCCGTGGACCGCGACGTCGACGTCGGTGCGCCGGCCCAGGTTCTCCGCGGCCCGGTCCACCTGCGCCGTCCTGGTCCCGGGCAGGAACTGGTCATACGGGAAATCGGTGCCCAGCAGGATCAGCAGGTCCGCGTCCTCGATCCCCTCGGCGGCGGCCCCGTAGCCCAGCAGCCCGGTCATGCCGATGTCGTAGGGGTTGTCGTACTGCATGAAATCCTTGCCGCGCAGAGAGTGGCCGATCGGCGCCTTCACCAATTCGGCGAGGGCGATCACCTCGTCGTGCGCGCCCTCGACGCCGGCGCCGGCGAAGATCGCGACCTTGCCGGCGTCGTTGATCACGTCCGCGAGCTCCCGCACGCTGGCCGGGTCCGGCACCATCACCGCCGGCCGGAACGCCGCGGGGGCCGGGGTCTCGGCCGCGACCTCCAGCCCGGCGATGTCACCGGGCAGGGTGACGACGGCGACGCCGCGGAGGGCCGTGGCGTGCTGGATGGCGCTGTGCATCACCCGCGGGGCCTGTTCGGCGGTGCTGATGAGTTCGGAGTAGACCGAGCATTCGTTGAAGAGCCGGTCCGGGTGGGTCTCCTGGAAGAAGCTGCTGCCGATCTGCTTGCTCGGGATGTGCGAGGCGATGGCCAGGACGGGGGCGCCGGAGCGATTGGCGTCGTACAGTCCGTTGATCAGGTGCAGGTTGCCCGGGCCGCAGGAGCCCGCGCAGACGGCAAGCTTGCCGGTCAGCTGGGCCTCGGCCGCGGCGGCGAACGCGGCGGCCTCCTCATGCCGGACGTGGATCCAGTCGATGCCGCCCTTCGCGGCCCCGCCGGTCTTCCGCACGGCGTCGACGATCGGGTTCAGGCTGTCGCCCACGATCCCGTAAATCCGCTGCACGCCGGCAGCCTGGAGTTGTTCGACAAGCTGGGTGGCAAGTTCCTTGGCCATAGTGCACGCTCCCGGGAGATGAGTCGATGAGCTGACACTGGCCACAATAGTCGCCCCTCCGACAAACCTTCCCCGAATGTGAGGGTGCGTACTAAGGGGTCAGGAACCGGAGTGGGCCTGCAGGAAGGAGTAGACCTCGGTCTCGTCCACGCCGGGGAAGGCTCCGGGCGGCATGGCGGCGAGCAGGTGCGAGTGGGCCCGGGCCGAGGGCCAGGCGTTGCCGGCCCACTCAGAGGCCAGGGCGGCGGGCGGGCGCTTGCAGCAGCTCTCGTCCGGGCAAGTGGACTTGGACCGCTCGGTGGTGTCCCGGCCGCGGAACCACTTCACCTGCGCATAGGGCACCCCCACGGAGAGCGAGAATTCCCCGTTCGCGGAGCGCTCGGTCCGAGCCGTGCACCAGTACGTCCCGGCAGGGGTGTCCGTGTACTGGTTGTAGGCGCTGAACTTGTCCGGGACATCGAACACCACGCGCGAGGTCCAGTTCCGGCACGACGGCTGGCCCTCGATGGCGCCGGTGTGGTCCTGCGGGAACGTCACGCCGTCGTTCTCGTAGGCCTTGTAGATGATGCCGCTCTTGTGCGTCTTCTGGAAGTGCGTCCGCAGGTCCAGGTGCTCGGTGGCGAGGTTGGTGAAGCGGTGCGCGGCCGTCTCGTAGGACACGGCGAAGGCGTCCCGGATGTCCTCGACGGCGATTTCCTTGGCCTGCTTGGCCCGCTGCAGGAATTCCACGGTGGCCTTCTCCGGCAGCAGCAGCGCCGCGGCGAAGTAGTTCGTGGCCACCCTCTGCATCAGGAAGTCACCGTAGTTGGTGGGCGTCTGGTGGCCCAGGACGTAGTGGCCCAGGGCCTGCAGCAGCACCGACCGGGGGTCGTGATCGCTGCGGGCGTTCTGCGTGAGGTAAATTCTGCGGTTCTTCAGGTCCGTCACGGACCGGGTGGAATGCGGCAGGTCGCCCACGTGATGGAGGCTAAACCCGAGGTGCGCGGCGATGTCCGCGATGACGTGGTGGGACAACGGACCGGAGGTGTGGCCCACGGCCGCGAGGACCTTCTGCGCCTCCGCCTCGTACTCGGGGAAGTAGTTGTTCCGCTCCCGCATCATGGCCCGCAGTTCGCCGTTGGCCCGGCGGGCCTCCTCGGGGGTGGCCACCTGCTCGTTGAGCCGTCGCTCCAGCTCGTGCTGCAGCCCCACCATGGACTCCAGCACATCCATTGGCAGCCGCGAGCTGATGCGGATTTTGGGCAGGTTCAGGGATTCATAGAGCGGGCTGCGCTGGTAGCGTTCCAGCTCGATTTCGAGGGCCGCGCGCCGGTTGGGCGGCTCCGCGCCGAGCAGTTCGTCGATGCTGACACCCAGCGCCGAGGCCAGGTGCTGCAGCAGCCCCAGCTTGGGTTCGCGCTTGCCGTTTTCGATCAGGCTCAGCTGGCTGGGGGCGGTGCCGACGGCGGCGCTCAGGTCGTCCAGGGTCAGGCCCGCCGCCTTGCGTAGGTGCCGGACCCGGCGGCCCATGCTGATCACGTCCACCTCGGGTTCGGCGGGGAGGGCGGGGGCTGCGGTCTGCCGGTTCCAGCTGCTCGGATGCATTTTTTGAGAATACGGGAAGAAGTGCATTTCTTTCCAGAGGTTTCTTCTAGAAAGCCTCTTGGAACTGCAGAAAAGTAGATCTCACAGAAAGTTTCACCGCTCCGGATTATCCGGCGGGTCCCCGCGAAGAGGCGGCCCCGCCGGCCCGGGCCATCAAAGGAGATCAGTAATGACCGCAGCATTTGAGCCCAACCAGCAGCCGTCCGCCCAGGACTCCGCCACCGAGCAGGCTGCCGCCCTGGAGCTCGAGTGGGCTGCCAACCCGCGCTGGGAAGGTGTCACTCGGGACTACTCGGCCGCCGACGTCGTCCGCCTCCGCGGCCGGGTCTCCGAGGAACACACCCTGGCCCGCCGGGGCTCGGAGAAGCTGTGGAAGCAGCTCACCGAGGAGCACAAGGAGGGCAAGTACACCAACGCCCTCGGCGCCCTGACCGGCAACCAGGCCGTGCAGCAAGTCAAGGCCGGCCTCCGCGCCATCTACCTCTCCGGCTGGCAGGTCGCCGCGGACGCTAACAACTCCGGCCACACCTACCCGGACCAGTCGCTCTACCCGGCTAACTCCGTCCCCACCGTGGTCCGCCGCATCAACAACGCCCTGCTCCGCGCCGACCAGATCGAGTTCTCCGAGGGCATCCAGACCGTCGAGGACTGGATGGTGCCGATCGTCGCCGACGCCGAGGCCGGCTTCGGCGGCCCGCTGAACGCCTACGAACTGATGAAATCCATGATCCAGGCCGGCGCCTCGGGCGTGCACTGGGAGGACCAGCTCGCCTCGGAGAAGAAGTGCGGCCACCTCGGCGGCAAGGTCCTCATCCCCACCCAGCAGCACGTCCGCACCCTGAACGCGGCCCGCCTGGCCGCCGACGTCGCCGGCACCCCCACCGTCGTCATCGCCCGCACCGACGCCGAGGCAGCCACCCTGATCACCTCCGACGTCGACGAGCGGGACCAGGAATTCATCACAGGCGAACGCACCGCCGAGGGCTTCTACAAGGTCCGCAACGGCATCGAACCCTGCATCGCCCGCGCCAAGGCCTACGCCCCGTACTCCGACCTGATCTGGATGGAGACCGGCACCCCGGACCTCGCCCTGGCCCGCAAGTTCGCCGAGGCCGTCAAGGCCGAGTTCCCGGACCAGATGCTCTCCTACAACTGCTCGCCGTCGTTCAACTGGCGCAAGCACCTCGACGACGACACCATCGCCAAGTTCCAGCGCGAACTCGGCGCCATGGGCTTCACCTTCCAGTTCATCACCCTGGCCGGCTTCCACGCCCTGAACTACTCGATGTTCGACCTTGCCCACGGCTACGCCCGGGAAGGCATGAGCGCCTACGTCGAGCTGCAGGAGAAGGAATTCGCCTCCGAAGCACGCGGCTACACCGCCACCAAGCACCAGCGCGAAGTCGGCACCGGATACTTCGACGACATCGCCACCGCGCTCAACCCGAACGCATCCACCCTGGCCCTGGTGGGATCCACCGAAGAAGGCCAGTTCCACTAACGCTTACGACGGCGGCGCTTGCGTCCGGCCTTCGGTCCGGCGTTGCTCTGCCTGCTATTCCCCACGGCCGGCCTCGACCTCGCTGAGCGAGGACGACGCCGGCCGCAGGGCCCCTTTTACGCAGGCTGCCGCAACACCGGCACCTTCGACCTCGTGCGTACGTCACCAACCGCCGTCGAACTTCCTTCTTGCATTGAGGAGCAAATGAAATGAACAGCTTCACTGACAACTTCACCATCAACGGCATCACGTTGACCGCCCAGCCGATTTGCCGGCAGAGCGAGGTCCTGACGCCGGACGCGCTGGCCTTCATCACCAAGCTGCACCGGGCGACGGCGGAGCGGCGGCAGGAGCTGTTGCAGGCCCGGCGAGACCGGCGCCAGCAGATCACCCGCGGCCAGGATCCCCGGTTCCTCCCGGAGACCGCCGCCATCCGCAACGACCCCGAGTGGCGGGTCGCTCCCCCGGCACCCGGGCTGGAGGACCGCCGCGTCGAAATCACCGGCCCGGTGGACAAGAAGATGGCCATCAACGCGCTGAACTCCGGCGCGAAGGTCTGGCTAGCGGACATGGAGGACGCCTCCACGCCGTCGTGGCGCAACGTCATCCAGGGCCAGCTGAACCTCACCGACGTCCTGGAGCGCCGGATCGACTTCACCTCCCCCGAGGGCAAGGAGTACAAGCTGCGCCCCGCCGAGGAACTGCCCACCATCGTGGTCCGTCCCCGCGGCTGGCACCTGCCGGAGAAGCACATGCTGATCGACGGCGTGCCGGTGGCCGGCGGGATCGTCGACTTCGGCCTGCATTTCTACCACAACGCCCGGCGGCTGATGGCCCAGGGCAAGGGCCCCTACTTCTACCTGCCGAAGATCGAAAACCACCTCGAGGCCCGGCTCTGGAACGACATCTTCATCCTGGCCCAGGACCTGCTGGGCATCCCGCAGGGCACCATCCGCGCCACCGTGCTGATCGAGACCATCACCGCCGCCTTCGAGATGGAGGAGATCCTTTACGAACTGCGCGAGCACGCCGCCGGGCTGAACGCCGGCCGCTGGGACTACATCTTCTCGCTGATCAAGAACTTCCGGACCCGCGGCCCGCGGTTCGTCCTGCCGGACCGTGACCAGGTCACCATGACCCAGCCGTTCATGCGGGCCTACACCGAACAGCTGGTGCGCGCCTGCCACAAGCGCGGCGCCATGGCGATCGGCGGGATGGCCGCGGCCGTCCCCAACCGCAAGGACGAGGCGGCCAACGCCATCGCCCTGGAGAAGGTCCGTGCCGACAAGACCCGCGACGCCGCCGACGGCTTCGACGGCTCCTGGGTGGCGCACCCGGACCTGGTGCCGGTGTGCCGCGAGGTGTTCGACGGTGTCCTCGGCGAACGCCCGCACCAGCTGGACCGCCTCCGCGAGGACGTCACCCCCGATGACCGCGCCCTGATCGACATCGCCTCCACCACCGGCACCATCACCGAACGCGGCGTGCGGATCAACATCGAGGTGGGCATCCGCTACATCGAATCCTGGCTCCGCGGTAACGGCGCAGTGGCCATCCACAACCTGATGGAGGACGCCGCCACCGCCGAGATCTCCCGCTCGCAGCTGTGGCAGTGGATCTTCTCCCGGGCCATCACGGACCAGGGCGACGTCATCACCCGCGACTGGATCGAGGACATGCTGGACGAGGAATTCGCGAAGCTGGAACGCTTCGAAGGGGACCGGTTCGCCGACGCCCGCGACATCTTCGAGGAGGTCACCCTCAGCAACGAGTTCCCGGCCTTCCTGACCCTGCCCGCCTACGACCGGTACCTGCACGAGGCCCGCGACGGTGCCGACTCGGCCATCAAGGCGGCGGACCTGGTGGCCGCCTAACCTGCGGATCCGCACAGGATCGCCCGCACAGAATTCCGTCCGCCGGGCCGCCACGCCCTTCGCAACAGGCCCCCCGAAATCCGGGGCGGCAGCCCGGCAACGGAACCCCTTCCCGCCCGACAACGGCGTCGAACGGATACGTCAGGCCCATGACCCGATCCCGGGTCGTGGGCCTGACGGGTTGGTTCCTAGTGCGCGGCCTTCGGGATGTGCCGCAGGGAGAGGGCGCAGCCGATGTTGAACATGGTCACGGAGCCGAGGATCATCAGCAGCGGTCCGGTCCAGGAGGCCGAGACGCCGTGGACGAAGCCCATCAGGGTGGGGGCCACGGCGCCGAAGGAGTAGCCGGCGCCTTGGACGATAGCGGAGAGCCGGCCCGCGGAGGCCTGGTCGCGCGCCAGCTGAATGATGGCGATGAAGATCAGGGTGATGCCGCCGCCCTGGGCCACGCCGCCGAGGGCGGACCACAGCCACCACAGCTGCGGGGCCAGCAGCAGACCCACGGGAACGGTCAGCCACAGGGCGCCCAGGGTGAGCCCCACCGTAGTCGTCGACGCGAATCGCGCCGCCAGCGGCACGCCCAGGCCACCGGCAATCGCCAGGATCTGGAACAGCGAGGAGCCGGCGCCGGCCGCGGAGGGGGCCAGGCCGATTTCGTCGGCCAGCAGGCTGGGAAGCCAGGCGGTAACGCCGTAGTAGGAGAAGGCCTGGCCGGCGAAGCCCGCCGTCAGGGCCACGGTGATCCAGGGTGAGGCCGGTGCGCCGGTCGCCTTGGCGGGGTCCGAGCCGGGGATCGCTTCGGGGCGGATCGAGCGGCGCCCGACGGCGAGCGCCCAGACCGCGGCGGCGGCGAGGGCGAACAGCGCGCAGGCCGCGATCGCCGGGCGCCAGCCGAGCCATTCGGCCAGCGGGGCGGTCACTATCGAGGTCACGAAGGAGCCGATGTTCAGGGCCGCAGTGTAGGTGCCCATGGCCGCGCCCTGCCGTGCGGGGCTGAAGTCGCGGCGGATGATCAGCGGCACCACGATGTTGCCGATCGTGATGGCGATGCCCAGGATCACGGTGCCGAGCATCACCAGCGCGCCGCCGCCGGCGGAGCGGACGACGACGCCGAGCAGCACACCCAGCAGGGTCAGGGTCACGGCGAACTCGGGCCCCAATTTCCGCCCCGTCAGCGAGGCGAGCGGGGCCGCGAGGGCGAAACACAGCACGGGGATGCCGGTCAGGAAGCCGATTTCCACCGGCGAGAAGCCCAGGTCGGTACGCATGTTCTGCACCACGGGGGCGACCGCGACGAACGGGCCGCGCATGTTCAGGGCGATCAGTCCGATCGCCAGCATGATCAGCCAGGCCTTGGGCTGTCTGGCGGCGGCCATCACGACAGCACCCACCCGGGGCGGGCACCTTCGGTCGGAGCCGTGACGGACCGGCTGAAATATGTTTTCATCAATCCCATTGCTATCACGGCGTCCCGGTCGCAGCCGTTCTCTGTGACGGCTGCGGGAACGCGGCACCGATGGAAAGTAGCGGCGGAAAGGTAGCGGCGGCTCAGCCGGCCGCTTGTAGGGTCGCCTCGATGACGGCCGGTGAAAGTACGTACTGGGTGACCATGTGGCTGGCTCCAAGGATGGCGGCCCGGTCCCCGGCGAGGGACTGGCCGATGCGCAGGTGCGTGGTGGCGAGGGGCAGCGAGCGCCGGTAAACCACCTCGCGCACGCCCGCCATGAGGTGCTCCCCGGCCTGGCCAAGGCTTCCGCCCAACACAATGACGGAGGGGTTCAGCAGGTTCACCACCGTCGCGAGAACATCCCCCAGATCGCGCCCGGCCTGCCGCAACGCCTGGATGGCCTGCAGGTTTCCGCCGGCCACCAGGCGCAGCACGTCCGCACCGTCCTTGGCGTCGAGGCCCTGCTGGAGCAATGCGCGGGCCACCGCCGGCCCCGAGGCCAGCGCTTCGAGGCACCCGTAGTTGCCGCACCGGCACAGCACCTCGTCGCCTCGGGGTACGCGCACGTGGCCGAGATCGCCGGCCGTCCCATTGGCTCCGCGCTGAAGTTCCCCGCTGCTGATGATGCCCGCACCAATACCGGTGGCCACCTTCACGAAGAGGAAGTTCTCGTCCCCGGGCCAATGGGCGGTCTGCTCACCCAGGGCCATGATGTTCACGTCGTTGTCGACCAGGACAGGGACCGGGAGGGAACGCTGGACGTGCTTGACGACGTCGTGCCCATCCCAGCCCGGCATGATGGGCGGCTTGACCGGCATTCCAGTGGCGTGCTCCACCGGTCCGGGCAGCCCGATGCCGACTCCGGCCAGGTCCTGTTTGGTCCGGCCGGTGCGGTCGAGCAGTTTCAGCGCTTCCTCAATGACCCGGTCCAGGACCACGGTTGGGCCGTCGGCGACATCCTGCTTCAACCGGCATTCGGCGAGGACGGTGCCGCTGAGGTCTGTGACGGCGACGATCACGTGGGTGGCTCCGACGTCGACTGCCAGCACCGAACGGGCGGCCGGGTTGAAAGCGAAGCGCGACGGCGGCCTGCCGCCGGACGAGCTGGCTTCACCTGCGGGGCCGACCAAGCCGGAGACCATGAGCGCCTCGATCCGGGACGCCACCGTGGATCGCGCCAGCCCGGTGGACAGCGCCAGCTCTGCGCGCGTCCGGGCCTTGCCGTCGCGCAGGATCTGGAAGAGATCACCGGCGCGGGACAGGCTGCCGCCCGCGTCGGGAGCGGCGGGATCTGTACCGGTGGTCGTACTCATGAGTAAGTGATAGCACGAAGCTCTTACGCATGTCACACCACGGAAAGAATGATGCAAATGTTTCAACTTTTGCTTGACGCCCGTCAAAAGTCCCCCTAGCTTGGGTGTGAGCCAAGTCACTGGTAGGCGGCGGGATTCCGCCGACGGGGCTGGCCTTACGAAGGGGTAATCAACGTGTCGAGCCAACCACAGGCGGCAGCCGCTCCATTGGGGGTCGGGATTCTTGGGGGCGGACCCGTCACGCAGGCAATCCACTTGCCCTCCCTGGCACGCCTGGGCGATCTTCTGCGGGTACGGCACATCATGGACGTTGACCCGGCGGTCGCCGAGTCCGTGGCGGCTCGAGTGGGGGCGCGCTTCAGCACCAGCACCGTCGAACTGCTCGCCGATCCCGAGGTGGACGTTGTGGCCATCTGCAGCCCGCACCAGTTCCACGCCGAGCAGGTGATCGCCGCCTGCCGGGCCGGCAAGAAGGCCGTCCTCTGCGAAAAGCCCTTCGCCATGAGCGGGCAGGAAGCGGAGGCCATCGCCGCCGTCTCGGCCGAAACCGGCGTGCCCATCATCGTCGGCGCCATGCACACTTTCGATCCGGCCTGGCTCGCGGCGGAGACCGCCTGGGGAGCCGTGCCCGGGCAGGTCCACACCATCCGGTCCTCGATCGTGCTGCCGCCCAACCCCCGATTCGAGGACTTCGCCACCGAGGTCGTGGGCCGCACTCCCCCGCCGGGACGACCCCAGGCCGGCACGGACGCCGACGCCGCGATGCTCTCCGGCGGCGTGATGGGGCTCGCCATCCACGATCTGCCCCTGGTGCGGCGCTTCTGCCCCGATTTCGCGGACGTCAGGGTCCTCCACGCCGAGGCGCTGGCACCCTTCGGCTACGTCCTCTCCCTGCAGGCCGGTGACACCGCCATCGAACTCCGCGCCGCCATGAACGACACCTGGGAGCCCGACTGGAGCTTCGAAGCCATCGGCGACGACGCCGCCCTGCGGATCGACTTCACCCCGTCCTACGTCCAGGCCGGATCGGCTACGGCCCGGATCAGTACGCGGGAAGAAACGACGGTATTCGGTCCCTTTGGCCACAACGGCTACGAGGGCGAATGGCGCCGCCTCGCCGCTCTGGCCCGCGGCACCGGAACAGCGCCCTCCGCCGCGACCCTCATCGACGACCTGGAGTTCGCTCTGGCCATCGCCGACTCCGCGGCCGGCAGGGTTCGTCCGGCGGCCGCGGCCGCAGCGGAGGCCCGGGCATGAGCGCCCGGCTCCTCGTCGCGGCGGAGACCGCTGTCGCCGGGACGACGGCGGCTGCGCTCGCGTCGCTCCCCGTGTCCTTCGCTCCCGCCGTCGGCGCGCCCGATGTCCTTGCGGTCGCCGGAGACGCCGGATGGACCTGGCGGGCCGCGGCGGCGATCCGCCGCGGCGCCCGCGGAGTCCTCGTCGTCGAACCCGTCGCCGAAGACCCCCGGGCCCTCGCCGCGGAAGCCGCGGCCGCCGGGGCCGCCGTCGCACTGGACCAAGCCTGGGCGGGAAATCCTGTGCTCACCGCCCCGCCGCCCGCCGCCCTGGACGCCATCGCCGGCGCCATGGCCAACGCCGTCCTCTGCGATTCCGTGGCCTACGCCCTTCCCGGCACCCCGGTCGGGACCCTGCTGACCCGTCACCTGTGCGCCGTACTGGCCTGCGGGGTTGAGCTCTCCGGGCTGCGGATGGTCCGCCTGCAGCCCGTCGGCTACCTGCTGGCGGGGCGGCTGCCGGGCGGCGCGCCCGTTGCCCTGCACGGAACGACGACGGCGGCGCTTCCTTCCACCGCCAGGGTATCGGTCCTCACCCGGACCGGCCGGACCGACGTCACCCTCCCGGAGGCGTCGGCGGCCTGGCCCGCGGAGGTCCGCACGGTGACCGCCGACGGCGCCACGACACTCCCCACCCGCTTCGAGTCGGCCCACCGCCGGAGCTGGCTCCGGCTCCACGCCGCCGTCGACTCCGGAACCGGTCTGGACGACCTGGAGCGCTTCGCCGTCGTGGCCGCGCTCGTCCGGAACCTCACAGGCTGAACTGCACCACCCGCACCACCAGCACTAACTTCCGCATCAACTCACTGTCGAGACGGCCGGCCTGCACCAGCGGACCGGCCATGAAAGGAAAAAATCGTGACCAACACATCCTCCTCCGCCTTCTCCCGCCGGGGATTCCTGGGCTTCGCCGCGGCCGCCGCCAGCGCCCCGCTCCTGGCAGCCTGCGGCGGCGGCTCCGCCACCCAGTCCGCTGGCGGCGGCACCATCAAGTTCTGGGACATGCCGTGGGCAACCCCCGCCTACAACGACGCAGCTAAGAAGCTCGCGGAGGGCTTCTCCGGGGCCAACAGCAGCAAGGCCAGCTACCAGATCATCCAGTGGAACAACTTCTACCAGACCTTCTCTTCGGCGATCGCTTCCAAGACCGGCCCCGCCGTCTCCACCGGCGGCGGCTTCCAGGCTTTCCAGTTCGAGCAGCAGGGTCAGATCGCCTACGCCGACAAGGTCATCGATACCCTCAAGAGCAACGGCACCTACGACGACTTCCTGCCCGGGGTGTTGGATCCATTCAAGACGGACAAGGGCTACGTGGCCGTGCCGTGGCAGCTGGACATGCGCGTCTTCTGGTACCGCAAGTCACTCTTCGAGAAGGCCAACGTCGCACTTCCCACGGACTGGCCGTCCCTGCTCGAGGCCGGCAAGGCGCTGAAGAAGGTCGGCGCGTTCGGTTTCACGACCGGTGCGGGCGCGGGCAACAACTACGGCAACCACTCGATGATCATGATGATGGTGAACAACGGCGGCGGCGTCTTCAACAAGGACGGCCAGCTGGACCTGCTGAACGACCGCAACGTCGAGGCCATCGAGTTCGTGCTGGAGCTCGTCTCCAACGGCATCGTCGATCCGGCGGCGGTCAGCTACACCACCGACAACATGTCCGCGCAGTGGAAGGACGGCAAGGCCGGGTACGGCCTCTTCCAGGTCAATGTCCCGCAGCGAGTGGGCGACACCTCCGGCGACCTGCTGGTGGCCGACCCCATCGCCGGCCCGCACGGGGACAAGGCCACCATCGTCTTCCCGAATAACATCATGATGTACAAAAACACGCCGTCCCAGGAGGCGTCGGAGGCATTCCTGGTCTATTACCTGGGCCAGCTTAAGGAACTCTGGAGCCAGAAGCTGATGTCTGCGCTCCCGGTCTTCAAGTCGATCACGCAGATCCCCGAGTTCGCGAACGATCCGAACAACGTCAAGATCGTCAAGGACTGGCAGCCCATCGCCAAGACCTTCGCCTCGCAGGGCTCCACCCTCAACGCCAACCTCGCGGCCCTGGACGGCGGCCAGGCCCTGAACCAGTTCAGCCAGACCATCCTGACCGGCAAGGCCGACGCCAAGACCGCGCTCCAGACCTTCCAGTCGGGCCTCGAATCGGTCCTCAAGAAGTAACGGCCCGGCCATGTCAACTTCCACCGCACCGTCCGGCCTGGCCCGGGCCCGCCGGGGGCTGGCCCCCGGCGGACCCGGAGTGTCCCCCGCGAAGCGCAAGAGCAAGCTCAGCGCGCAGACCACCCGGACCTTCTTCTGGCTGCTGATTCCCTCCGTCGTCCTCCTGGTCCTGATCCACGGCTACCCGCTGATCTACGCCGCGATCCAGGCCACCCACGACGGGGACCTGCTGCAGTCCGGAAACTTTGTGGGCACGGACAACTTCGCCTCGGTCCTTTCCTCCCCGGCCTTCTGGAAAGCGGCGCAGTTCACCCTGTGGTTCACGATCGTCGGCGTCTTCGGCTCGTGGCTGGTGGGCCTGGGACTGGCACTGCTCCTGCGCACCAGGATCCCCGCCGGCGGCACCTTCAAGGTGCTGTTGCTGCTGCCGTGGGTGGTTCCGATCGTGGTCTCCTCCACCGCCTGGAACTGGCTGGTCGCCACGCCCGACAGCCTGATCCCGAGCATGTTCCGCAACCTCGGAATGGGCACCCCGCTGTTCCTGGCGGACCCCACGCTTGCCGCGGGGACCGTGATGGTCTTCAAGGTCTGGGTGAGCTTTCCCTTCATGATGATGATGACCTCCGCGGCCCTCGCGTCCGTAGACACCACGGTGTATGAGGCAGCCAGCATGGACGGTGCCACCCGGTGGCAGCAGTTCAGCCAGATCACCCTGCCGTTGATCGCGCGCTCCACCTACATCTCGTGGATCCTGATGACGATCTTCTGCGTCAACGATTTCCCCACGATCTACCTGCTGACCGGCGGCGGCCCCGTGAGCGCCACGACCTCCCTCGTGGTCCTGGCCTACCGCACGGTCTTCCAGGACTTCGCGACCGGACCCGGCGTGGCAATCGCCTTCCTGATGACCATGACCCTGGTGGTCATCTCCGTTCTCCTGTACCGCCAGATCCGAAAGTCGAGCGTCGAATAATGAGCGCAGTCCTCCACGCCCATCCTGAGGCCGGACTCACGCCCGGAACCAGCGCAGCAGGCAAACCCCGCCGGGCCCTCTCCGAAGCCGGCCAGCGCGGCCGCTGGTGGCGCTTCGTCCTGATCCTGATCATCACCGCGATCGTCCTGATCCCGATCATGGTCACGGTGATCCTGGCCTTCACCCCGGGCCCGCACAGCACCGCCACGGGGCTGACGTTCGAGAACATCACCGGCGTCTTCTCCGGCACCCTGGCCGCCACCTGGCTGCAAAACAGCCTCATCACCACCCTCTCCACCGTGGTGGTGTCCGTCGCGGTGGCCGCACCGGCAGGGTACGTCCTGTCCCGCGGCCGCAGCCGGGCAGTGTCCGGCTACTCGCTCCTGCTCTTCGTGATGCAGTCCTTGCCCATCATCACCTCGGTGGTGCCGCTGTTCATCCTCTTCGCCGGGATGGGGTTAGTGGATAACCTGCTGGGCATCACGATCATCTACGTCGGCTCCACCATGACGGTGGCCACCTGGATGATGGCGGCGTACTTCGACTCGATCCCCGTCAGTCTGGAGGAGGCCTCCTGGATCGACGGCTGTTCGGTCTTCGGGTCCTTCACCAAAGTGGTTCTCCGCAACAGCCTCCCCGGCGTCCTCTCCACCGCGATCTTCGCCTTCCTGCTGGCCTGGAACGACTACCTTGTGGCCATCGTCTTCCTGCGCTCCAATGAAATCTTCACTCTCCCCATGGGCGTGCAGTCCTTCTTCCAGCAAAACGCCACCGACTGGACTTCGGTCATGGCCCTGGCCGTGATCATGATGCTCCCGCCGATCATCGTGTTCGCCACCCTCAACAAATATTTCAGCGTGGGCGGCATCGGCGGCTCGCTCGCCGGCCGCTAGGCCAGCCCCCACCCGACCACCCTTAACCCGCAAAGGAACCCCATGTCGTACTCGCTTCAGCTGTACACCCTCCGCAACGCCATCGCCGAGGATCTCCCCGGCACCATCAAGAAGGTCAGCGCCATCGGGTTTACCCAGGTCGAGCCCTACAACTTCGTGGCCACGGCCGCAGAACTCGGTGCGGCCCTGGCGGAAAACGGCCTGACCGCCCCCACCGGCCACGCGCCGCTCCTGAGCCAGGACCAGGACCAGATCTTCGCCGCCGCCAAGGACCTGGGCATCACCACCGTGATCGACCCTTACCTCCCGGCCGAGCACTGGCAGGAGGCCGGGGACATCCAGTCCACCGCGGCCAAGCTCAACGCCGCCGCGAAAAAGGGCGCCGAATACGGCATCCGGGTCGGGTACCACAACCACGCCTGGGAGCTCGAGTCCAGCGTGGAGGGCCAGACCGCACTGGAATACTTTGCGGGCCTCCTGGACACCGAGGTGGTCCTGGAAGTCGACACCTACTGGGCGGCCGTCGGCGGCCAGGACCCTGCCGCCCTGCTCAAGCGGCTCGGTGACCGGGTCCGTTTCATCCACATCAAGGACGGCCCCATGACCACAGACACCAAGGCCCAGCTGCCCGCCGGCCAGGGCAAGCTCCCGGTCTGGGAGGTCATCGGCGCCGCCCACGCACTGGAGGTAGGCGTCGTCGAATTCGACGACTACTCCGGGGACATCTTCGACGGGATCGCCCAGTCCCTGGCTTATTTGAACGCAGGCTCTGCGAGCGCCCAGGGCGTGGACGCATGAGCTCGGCTCCTGAAACCCGCCGCGGCCCGGTGGGCGTCGCCGTCATCGGAGCGGGCAACATCAGCAAGCAGTACCTGGACAACTTGACGGTCTTCCCCGACCTGAAAGTCCACGTCATCGCCGATCTCTTCGAAGACGCCGCGGCGGCACGCGCCAAGGAATACGGCATCGCGCAGTCCGGCGGCGTCGACGCGGCCCTGCACCACCCCGACGTCGAGATCATCGTGAACCTGACCATCCCGGCAGCCCACGTCGAGGTGGCCACCGCCGCCGTGAATGCCGGCAAGCACGTCTGGACTGAGAAGCCGTTCTCGCTGGACCGCGAGTCCGGCATCGGCCTGCTCAAGGCTGCCGACGCCGCCGGCCTCCGGCTCGGCACCGCGCCCGATACTTTTCTCGGTGCCGGCCTGCAGACCGCTCGCCGCTTGATCGAACGGGGCGACATCGGCACCCCGCTGACCGCCATGACCACGTTCCAAACCCCTGGACCAGAGTCCTGGCACCCCAACCCGGCGTTCCTCTTCCAGCACGGCGCGGGCCCCCTGTTCGACATGGGCCCCTATTACCTCACCGCGCTCGTGCAAACCTTCGGGTCGGTCCGGCGGGTGGCGGCCACCGGTTCCAAGGCCAAGGACGTCCGTGTGATCGGCTCCGGGGCCAAGGCAGGCGAAGAATTCAACGTCGAGGTACCCACCCATGTGTCCGCCATGGCCCAGTTCGAGAACGGTGCCTCCTCACACAGCGTGTTCTCCTTCGAGTCCCCGCGGCAACGGATGGGCTTCGTGGAAATCACCGGTACCGAAGCCACCATTTCGCTGCCCGACCCGAACCACTTCGACGGCAATATCAGGCTCTGGCGCGCCGGGGACGACGACTGGACCGTCGTTCCCGCGACCGGACCGGCCAACGGCCGGGGCATGGGGGTGCTGGACATGGCCCGGTCCATCCGCTCCGGTGTCCCGCACCGCGCCACAGGCGACCTCGCCTACCACGTCCTGGACACGATGGTCTCGATCTCCGAGTCGATCGAAGCCGGCACCTTCATCGACGTGGACAGTTCAGCCCCCGTGTCCGCAGCCCTCCCCGAGGACTGGGACCCCACCGCTTCCACCCTCTAGGAACAGCCATGACCTCCCAGGAAATCCCGGCCGTCGCCGGGGCGAGAACACCGAAGCACTCCGCACCGCTCGGTGTGGCCATGATCGGCTACGCGTTCATGGGAAAGGCCCACTCGAACGCCTGGCGCAATGTCGCCAGCTACTTCGACGTGCCGGCCTTCGAACGCCGGGTCCTGGTGGGCCGGGACGCCGAGGGGGTCGCCATGGCGGCCGCCAGGTATGGCTGGGCGGAGTCCGCCACGGACTGGCGCGAGGTGATCGCCAGGGACGACGTGGATATCGTGGACATCTGCGCGCCGGGCTGGATGCACGCCGAGATCGCGATCGCGGCGCTCGAGGCCGGCAAGCATGTGCTAGTCGAGAAGCCCCTGGCCAACACCCTCACCGAGGCCGAGGCCATGGCGGCGGCGGCCCGGGCTGCCCGCGCCCGCGGCGTGCAGGCCATGGTCGGCTTCAACTACCGCCGGGTCCCGGCCCTGGCCCTGGCCCGTGAGCTAATCGCCGAGGGCCGGCTCGGCACGGTGCGGCATGTCCGTGCCGCCTACCTGCAGGATTGGCTGGTGGACCCGGAATCGCCCATGACCTGGCGGCTGAACAAGCACACCGCTGGGTCCGGGGCGCTCGGTGACATCGCCTCGCACGCGATCGACCAAGTCCTGTTCCTGCTCGGGGACCAGGTCACCGAGGTCTCCGGCCGGCTGCACACCTTCACCCCCACCCGTCCGGGCCGGGACGGCCCGGAGGAGGTGACCGTGGACGATGCGGCGTGGGCCACGCTCGTTCTGGCCTCCGGCGCAATCGCTTCGGTGGAGGTGTCCCGGGTCGCTACCGGGCAAAAGAATGCGCTCAAACTCGAGATCTACGGCAGCAAGGGGACCATCCTGTTCGACCTGGAAGCGCTAAACGAGCTCGGATTCCTGGACGCAACACTCCCGGTCCGGGAACAAGGGTTCCGCCGCATCCTCGTCAGCGAACCGGAGCACCCGTACATTGAGGCGTGGTGGCCGCAAGGACACACCATCGGCTGGGAGCACTCCTTCACCCACGAGATCCGCGATTTCCTGGTAGCGATCGACGGCGGGATGCCGGCCGCGCCGTCGTTCGAGGACGGACTGAACGTCCAACGTGTCCTCGCCGCGATCGAGGAAAGCGCGGCCGCCAAGAGTTCCACCATCCAGCTCACCACGCCACCGGCAACGCCCCCAGCTATGTCACCCGCCACGACCCCCGAAGGAGCCTGATATGGGCCGTCCGTACACCTTGTTCACCGGCCAGTGGGCCGACCTTCCCTTCGAGGACGTCGCCCGGCTGGCCTCCGGCTGGGGCTACGACGGCCTGGAAATCGCCGTCTCCGGCGACCATCTGGACGCCTGGCGGTGGGACGAACCCGGGTACGTCGAGTCCAAGCTCGCGGTCCTGAAAAAGTACAACCTCAAGGTCTGGGCCATCTCCAACCATCTCAAGGGCCAGGCCGTCTGCGATGACCCCATCGACTTCCGGCATGAGGCGATCGTCGGCTCCAAGGTCTGGGGCGACGGGGAGCCCGAGGGCGTCCGGCAGCGCGCAGCCGAGGAAATGAAACACACCGCGCGCCTCGCCCGGGCTCTCGGCGTGGACACCGTCGTCGGTTTCACCGGCTCCTCGATCTGGCAATACGTGGCGATGTTCCCGCCCGTCCCGGAGAAAATGATCGAGGCCGGCTACCAGGACTTCGCCGACCGCTGGAACCCTATCCTGGACGTCTTCGACGAATGCGGTGTCCGCTTCGCCCACGAAGTCCACCCGAGCGAGATTGCCTACGATTACTGGACCACGGTCCGTACCCTGGAAGCCATCGGCCACCGGGAAGCATTCGGCCTGAACTGGGATCCCTCGCACTTCATGTGGCAGGGCATCGACCCGGTCTCCTTCATCTGGGACTTCAAGGACCGGATCTACCACGTGGACTGCAAGGACACAAAGCTCCGGCCCACCGGGCGGAACACCGTCCTGGGTTCCCACCTGCCGTGGGGCGACCCCCGGCGCGGCTGGGACTTCGTCTCCGCGGGACGCGGCGACGTGCCCTGGGAATCCTCTTTCCGCGCCCTCACCGCCATCGGCTACACGGGCCCCATCTCGATCGAGTGGGAGGACGCCGGCATGGACCGTTTGCACGGCGCCCCGGAGGCCCTCGCGGCGCTCAAGAAGTTTGATTTCCCGGCTTCGAGCGCCTCCTTCGACGCAGCCTTCACGCAGTAGGCCGTGCCACGCACCCTGCAGCCCGGTCAACGCTGCGAGGTCTGGGTCGGATCCGCCCTTACGGGCTCCCGTGAGCTGATCTGCTCCACCGACAGCCTGCTTCTGGAAGCCCCGAACTGGACCCCGGACGGTTCCGCGCTGATCCTCAACGGTGCCGGCACACTGTGGCGGCTGCAACTGGTCGGCCGGTCACTCGCTGCCATCCGGGTCACGGGCGTGCCCGCCCTCAACAACGACCACGTGATCGCCCCCGGTGGAGACCGCCTCTACCTCTCCGCCGAGGACGGGCACCTCTACCGGGCAGGCATCGACGGCGGCGACGCCGAGCGGGTCACCGCAGCGGACGGGTTTGCGCACTACCTGCATGGGATCAGTCCCGACGGCGGCCGGCTGGCCGCCGTGGCCATCGAAGCCGGTGACTTCTCCCGGCCCGGCCGACTCGTGACCATGCCCGCGGACGGCGGACCCTTCACCGCTGTCGACACCGGACCAGGCCACTGCGACGGTCCGGAATATTCGCCGGACGGCGCATGGATCTACCTCAACACCGAGGCTTTCACCGACCGTCCCGGACACGCCCAGCTGGCCCGGGTCCGCCCCGACGGGTCCAGGCTGGAGTGCCTGCTCAGGAGCGCCAGCGTCGACTGGTTCCCGCATCTGTCCCCGGACGGGCGGTTCGCCAGCTACCTCCGGTTCCCGGCGGGAACGCTGGGCCACCCCGAAAATCTCGACGTCGAGGTCGTCGTCGTCGCCCTCGAGGACTGGACCACCCCGCTGTACAGCTGGGCCGTGTTCGGCGGGCAGGGAACGCTGAACGTCAATAGCTGGGCGCCGGGCTCGGACCACTTCGCCTTCGTCACGTACCCGTTCGACTGACTCCTCGCCCGGCACCGGGACTAGGGTTTTGCTATGACCCACCTGATCCGGAAAGCCACCCCCGCGGACGCCGGCGCCCTGGCCGGGCTGGCCGCCGTCACCTTCCCGCTCGCCTGCCCGCCCGAGTCGCGGCCGGAGGACATTGCGGCGCACATTGCCAACACCCTGAGCGAGCGGAATTTCCGGGACTACCTCGCCGACCCGGACGTGACGGTCTTGGTCCTCGACGTCGACGGCGCCCTGCGCGGCTACAGCCTGCTGGTGGACCGGCCGACGCAGGATCCGGACGTGGCCTCCGCCCTGGGCCTCACCCCGGCCGCCGAACTCAGCAAGTGCTACGTGCACCCGGACCACCACGGCGTCGGCGCGGCCGCCGAGCTGATGCGGGCCAGCGTCGCCGCCGCGGCCGCCACCGGTGCCCGCGGGCTCTGGCTGGGGGTCAACAGCCAGAACGCACGGGCCATCCGGTTCTACGAAAAGTCCGGTTTCCGGCAGGTAGGCACCAAGTCCTTCCGCCTGGGCGACACTGTGGAACACGACTTCGTGCTGGAGCGTCCGCTCGCGGACTGAGCCGCCCCGCCGTCGTCGTCCGGGAATGCCCCGGGGGGCATCGCGGTTGTCGAGAGCATGAAGATTGAGATTTGGTCCGACGTCGCCTGCCCCTGGTGCTACATCGGCAAGCGTCGTTTCGAAACCGCCCTGGCCGCCTTCCCGCACCGCGATTCCGTGGAGGTGCAGTGGCGCAGCTTCCAGCTGGACCCGAGCCTGCCGGAGCACTATGACGGCACCGAGCTGGACTACCTGAGCACCCGGAAGGGCCTGGACCCGCAGCAGGTCGCCGGCATGTTCGACCACGTGGCCGCGCAGGCCGCCGGGGAAGGGCTGAACTACAAGTTTGGCGACGTGGTGGTGGCCAACAGCTTTGCGGCCCACCGTCTGATCCACCTCGCGGCGGCCCACGGCAAGCAGGATGTCGCCAAGGAACGGCTGCTCAGCGACCACTTCGAGCACGGCCAGGACATCGGGAACCGGTCCTACCTCACGTCGCTGGGCCTCGAGCTCGGGATCGACGCCGCCGAGGTCGACGAGCTCTTCACCACGGACAAGTACTCTGACGCGGTCCGCGACGACATCGCTGAGGGCCGGGCTCTGGGCGTCAGCGGCGTGCCGTTCTTCGTGATCGACCGGAAGTACGGAATTTCGGGCGCCCAGCCGGCCGAGACGTTCAGCGCGGCCCTTGACCAGGCCTGGCAGGAGAGCCAGCCGCTGGTGATGGTTGACGCCGCCGGCGCCGAAGGTGCGGCCTGCGGCCCGGACGGCTGCGCGATCTAAGCAACCGTCAGGCTAAGCGACCGTCAGGCGGGCCGTGCCAGATCCATGGCGCGGCCCGCCGGGTCCGGTGCGCACCGGATGACCTCCAGCGCCTCGATGTCCAGCAGCTTCCTCGCCCCGGTCCGGGAATCGAGGATCCAGAAAAGCTCCATCAGCGGCACGGTCTGGGTCACCCGCCCTCGGTGGAAGAGCCTGCCGTTGTGCCATGCCTCGACGTCGTCCCCCACCGACAGCTCCGCGCAAGTCGTCACGGCCGTCCCGTTGTCCTCCATAAAAATGCTCCTCCCCAGCGTCCGCCCCGCCGTCGGGGCTCCCATGGTCCCCAGCTTGCCCCGCCCACGTTTCGGCGGCGTTTCCGGCAAGTGATATTTCCGCGTCACGCGCAGAGGGCCGACGGCGGTGCGGAGGGCTGACGAGCCGCCCGCCGGAGCTTTACTGACAGATCGCGCTAAAGTGTCCGTATGCCCAGGATTACGGCCGCGAGCAACGCCGCCCAACGCGCCGAGACCCAGCGGCGGATCCTCACCGCCTTCGGCGAGCTCCTCTTCACGCACGGGCTCCCCGGGCTGACCATGACCGACGTCGCCCGGCACGCCCAGATCGGCCGCACCGCCGTCTACAACTACTACGCGGACATCGAAGAGCTCCTCATCGCCTACGCTCTGGACGAGACCGAACGTTTCCTGGTGGAGCTCCGCGAGGCACTGGCCGGCCTGGACAACCCTGTGGACCGCCTGGCTCTGTACGTGCGCGCGCAGGTGGCGGACCTCAGCCGCCGGCACCTGCCGCCGGGCCCGGCGATGGCCGCCGTCCTCTCCCCCGCATCCTTCGCGAAGCTGGCGGATCACGTGGGCGAACTCAGCGTCCTGCTGCAGGACATCCTCCGCGACGGCGTCGCCCAGCACTACCTTCCGGACGCGGACATCGGGCAGCTCGCCCAGCTCATCCACGGCACGCTCTCCTCCAGCGCCGCCCGCGGCGACGGCGCCGGGGCGGATCCCGAGGCGGAGGCCCGGATCGCGCGGACGGTGCGGTTCGTCCAGCTCGGCGCGGGAGCGCGGTTCGACGACGCCGGCCGTCCCGTGCGCCTCACGGCCTAACGGTTTTGCGGTCTAGAAGTTCAAAGGTTCCGCTAGGGGTTGGGGCTGGCCGGCACGACGGACGGGACCACCGGCGTCGCCGGGGCATCCGCCTCGCGACGGGTCTCCCGCGGGCAGCTGAGCTTGCCCGGGGTCTGGTCGACCAGTTCCGGCTTGGCCAGGTCCTTGAAGTCACCGGTCAGGATCACGTCCACGGTCGCGTCGGTGCGGCCGTCCTGGACGTAGTCGGAGCCGGGCAGATTCCGCTGGACACTGAAGGCCGAGGACTGGCCCGCCGCGCCCGACACCACCAGCGCCACCCCGTGGAAGCCGGACTCGGTGTTGCCCACCGTACCGACGGCGAACTTCCGTGCCACGAGCTCATCCGCCACGGTCTTCGCCAGCCCAGGCCGGTTGGTGGAGTTATAGACGTTGAGCCGGATCTTCTCGTGCGGAACGTAGTCGTAGGTGGCCTCCGGGCAGGCCGAGACCGCGGCGCGGCTCCGCTCCGCCGTCGGAATCTTGATCTGGCCGTTCTGGATGGCCATCGCCACCACCACGGCGGCAACCAGCAGCCCCACCAGCAACACCAGGACCACCCCGTGGAGGATCCGGCGCCGCATCCGGTCCGGGTTCTCGAGTTCGTCCTCTTCGACAAACGTGGCCCGCAGGTCCGAGCCCGTCACCACATGATGCCCATGCAGAACCGTCGGGTCCTGCGGCTTCCTAGCCATTGACCACCAGGACTCGGGCGTGGATGGCGGTGCGCTGGTGCAGCGCGGTGCGGACGGCCCGGTGCAGCCCGTCTTCGAGGTACAGCACCCCGCGGAACTCCACGACGTGCGGGAACAGGTCGCCAAAGAAAGTGGAATCCTCGGCCAGCAATGCTTCGAGGTCCAGGGTGCGCTTGGTGGTTACGAGTTCGTCAAGCCGGACCGGGCGCGGCGGCAGTGCCGCCCAGTCCTTGGGCGTGTGGAAACCATGGTCGGGGTAAGGGCGTCCCTCGCCCACAGCTTTGAAGATCACCATGCAAGCCTATGGAACAACCCGGGTCAGGGGAATCCACGGAGCCCCGGCGCCGGAGGTTGTGGCCAAACAGTGACCAACCACGGCCCCCTGCACCGGCTGAGAGAATGAAGGCATGAGAGATTCCGAGGCTTCCACCCCGCCGCTGGCCCTGCTGCTCGACGTCGACGGCCCCATCGCAAGCCCCGTCACCCGCACCGTGACCCCCGGCATCATCGCCGACCTGCTGGCCCTCGCCGCCGCCGGCATCCCCGTCATCTTCAACACCGGCCGCTCGGACGCCTTCATCCGCGAGCAGGTCATGGACCCGATGATCGCCGCCGGCATGCCCGCCGGCCTGACCGTCCACGCGATCTGCGAGAAGGGCGCCGTCTGGTTCAGCTACACGGCGGCTGGCCCCGGCACCGTCCACGTCGATGACGCCCTCGCCGTCCCGGCCGCGTTCGGCGACGACGTCCGGCGGCTCGTGGCGGAGGATTACGCGGCGCACATGTTCTTCGACGAAACCAAGCGCGCCATGGTCTCGGTGGAGCAGCACGTCGACGTCGCCAACGCCGACTACCGCGCCGAACAGGCCCTGTTCGACGCCGACGCCATGGACCTGATGCAGCGGCACGGCCTCGGCGTCGTCCGGCTGGACCGCCACGTCCCGGACAGCGACGACGCGATCGACTACCGCGTCGACCCCACCATCATCTCCACCGACATCGAGTCTGTCCGGCTCGGCAAAGACCTCGGCGCCAGCCGCGCCGTCGAACTGCTGGCCGCCCAGGGCATCACCCCGCAGGCGTGGCGGACCGTGGGCGATTCCCGGACCGACTACGCCATGGCCGACTGGCTCTTCCACAACGACCACCCGGTCAAGCACGTGGATGTCCGGCCGGCGGACGGCATCCCGGTCAAACCCTACGAGGTGCTCACCGCGGCGGACCTGGGGCTGGGCGCGGACGTCATTCACGACGACGCCGGCGCGGCCTTCCTGCGGCACTGGCGGGCCGCCCTGGCCGGCTGATACGGAGCCGGTGTGACGGCCCGTTTTGGCGGCCCGCGATATCATGCGAGTAGCAAAGCGGCCAGCACGAAGACCAGTCAGGAAAACGGAGAATCGACATCACCGACGCATTGATCCAGGACGAGATTTACTACGGCAGCCAGGCCACCGAGGACGACCACGCCCACGCCGAGGTCACGTCAGCGGCAGCCGTCGCCAGGTTCCGAACGCGCAGCGACATTGTCCGCAGGCACGGCCGCTACGCGCTGATCAATGAAAACCGCACCCCGTACCAGTCGATGGTCGAGGACCTGTTGTTCGTCCGTGAGGTGCTGGTCCGTGCCGACATCGATTACCTGCTGGTCCGGGGCAACAACCACCGCCCGGTGATCGCCGTGGACTGGAAGAACCGCCGGGAACTGCGCGCCGCTCTGGTGGAGGCCTGCCGGGACGAGCCGTTCTACTCCATGACCGTGGACGCCAAGAAGAAGTCCTCTGTCCTGGTGGCCGACGGCGAGCTCTCGCCGAACCGCCAGGCCCGGATCTTCCGGCTCTACCGGCCCTGCGTGGAACCCAACGGCGGCCTCGAATTCGGCGCCTCCGCGGGCGTGCAGCTGGAACTCTGGAGCTTCGAGGGCGACCAGCTGATCCTGCCGATCGAGAACTCCCTGACCCGCCGGACCCTGCTGGCCCAGGACGCGGTGCGCGGCACGGTCGAACGCTACGGCCACACCTGGCCCACGATCGAGAACATGTTCGCCGACCACGCCAGCGACATCAACTTCGACATCGACATCGTCTTCTCCTGGGTGGACGGCTCCTCCCCCGAATACATCGCCGCGCGCAAAGCCCGGATGGCCGGCGTCGTCGTCGGTGAGGGCGACGACCACGAGGCACGCTTCCGGCAGATCAACGAGCTGAAGTACGCGCTCCGGTCCGTGTACATGTTCGCCCCGTGGATCCGGCGGATCTTCATCGCCACGGACTCCCCCGCCCCGGAATGGCTGGCCGACCACCCCGCCGTGACGATCGTGCGCAGCGAGGAGTTCTTCGCCGACACGTCGGTGCTCCCCACGCACAACTCGCAGGCCGTGGAAAGCCAGCTCCACCACATCGAGGGCCTCTCCGAGCACTACCTGTACTCCAATGACGACATGTTCTTCGGCCGCACCGTGGGCCCGGACATGTTCTTCACCCCGGGCGGCATCACCAAGTTCATCGAGGCGGAGACCCGGATCGGCCTGGGCGACAACGACGCCGAGCGGAGCGGGTTCGAGAACGCGGCCCGGGTGAACCGGAAGCTGCTGTGGAACCGCTTCGGCCGGATCACCACGCGCCATCTGGAGCACACGGCCGCGCCGCTGCGCCGCAGCGTGACCGCTCAAATGGAGCAGGAGTTCCCGGACGAGTTCGCCCGCACGGCGGCCAGCCGGTTCCGTGCCGCGGACAACATCTCGGTGACGAACTCGTTCTACCACTACTACGCGCTGCTCACCGGCCGGGCCGTGACCCAGACGACGGCCAAGGTGCGGTACGTGGACACCACCGCCCGGGCGGGCCTGAACTACCTGCCCAAGCTGCTCTCCAAGCGGAACATGGACTTCTTCTGCCTCAACGACGGCAGCTTCCCGGAGGTCCCCGCCGAGGAGCGCGCCGAAATCGTGACGGACTTCCTGGAGAAGTACTTCCCGATCAAGGCCCCCTGGGAGAAGTAACCGGGACGTTCCCGGACCGGCTGACCTTGGGGGCGCAGGCCTAGTTCAGGAACGTCATGCTCCGGTCCCCGGAAGACGACGGGTTCTCCGGCCGGCCCTGGTCCGGGATGCGGATGCCGGCCGCGGCGATCCGCCGGGTGGCTTCCTCCGCCGTGACGAACTCGCCCACGGGCGGCAGCACCTCGCCCAGCTGGACCACCGAGTGCACGATGGTGTGCTCATAGACGTGGACCAGGTTGAACGCCTGGCCGCTGTCCCGGCCGCGGCTGCCGCCCACCGGGACGTTCAGGTCCTGGGTGTAGCAGGTCGCGGAGGCCACCGAGACGGGGATGCCGGCGAACGTGGCCGACGTCGAGTAGTGCAGGTGCCCGGCCAGGATGGTGCGCACGTCCGAGCCCCGGAGCACCGCCCCGAGGGCAGCCTGGCCCCGCAGTTCCACCAGCACCGCCAGGTCCAGCACGGACGGGACTGGCGGGTGGTGCAGCGCCAGGATGGTGCCGTCCGGCGCCGGCGTGGCCAGCTCCGCGGTGAGCCAGTCGAGCTGTTCCGGGCTGAGTTCGCCGTGGTGGAAGCCGGGCACCGAGGTGTCCATGGTGATGATCCGCAGGCCGTTTAGAAAGTAGCTGCGGTCCACGGGTCCGTCGTGGGCGGGTTCGTCGAGCAGGCCGGTGCGGAAGTTTGCCCGGTCGTCGTGGTTGCCCATGGCCCAGATGATCTTCGCGCCCATGGCCTCGCAGGCGGGTTCGACGATCCGGCGCAGCTTGGCGTAGGCGTCGGCCTCCCCGCGGTCGGCCAGGTCACCGGTGAAAATCACCGCCTCGGGGCGCGCGCCGGAGGCTTGGACTTCCTCGAAAAGCTGGCGCAGGTGGGCCTCGCTGTCGACGACGCCGTGCAGCGGGTCGGAACCGCCCAGCAGGTGCGCGTCACTGGCGTGGAGTAGGAAATGGCGTGGCCGTGGGTGCTCGGCCTCGATGAGCTCCATTGCAACCTTCCTGGTTGGGTGGAGGCGGTCCCCCCAGCGATCCCTCTCAGTACCTTCTATCCAACCAGATTTCCGGCTGGACGTGGGCAAACTCAGGTAGGCAGCTTTGAAAACGGGCACGGCTACGCGTGCGGATTAAGTAATCCGGCGGCCTCCTACCTGCGCACCCTGGCGCAGGAAGGAGGCCGCCGGACCGTAGATCACCCGGTGGGACGGGCCCTAGCTGAGGTAGCCGTTCGGGTTCAGCACGTACTTGGTGGCGGCGCCGGCGTCGAACTCGGCGTAGCCCTTCGGTGCGTCCTCCAGGGCGATCGCCTTGGCGTTGACGTTCTTGGCGATGTGGACCCTGTCATGCAGGATCGCCATCATCAGGCCGCGGTTGTACTTCATCACCGGGCACTGGCCGGTGGTGAAGCTCAGCGACTTGGCCCAGCCGGTACCGAGGCTGAGCGAGAGCGCACCCTTCTTGGCCGCCTCGTCGATGCCGCCGGGGTCGCCGGTGACGTAGAGCCCGGGGATGCCGAGCGCGCCGCCGGCGGCCGTGATGTCCATCAGGGAGTTCAGCACCGTGGCCGGCGCTTCCTTGGCGTCGTGTCCGTGGCCCTTGGCCTCGAAGCCGACCGCGTCCACGCCGCAGTCCACCTCGGGGACACCCAGGATCTGCTCGATCTGCTCGGCCGGTCCGCCCTTGGACAGGTCGACCGTCTCGCAGCCGAAGCTCCGGGCCTGCTTGAGCCGGTCCTCGTTCATGTCGCCGACGATGACGACGGCGGCGCCGAGCAGCTGCGCGCTGGTGGCGGCCGCGAGGCCCACCGGCCCGGCGCCTGCGACGTACACGGTGGATCCGACGCCGACGCCCGCGGTCACGGCGCCGTGGAAGCCGGTGGGGAAGATGTCCGAGAGCATGGTCAGGTCCATGATCTTCTCGAGGGCCTGGTCCCGGTCCGGGAACTTCAGCAGGTTCCAGTCCGCGTACGGGACGAGGACGTAGTTTGCCTGGCCGCCCACCCAGCCGCCCATGTCCACGTAGCCGTAGGCGCTTCCGGGCCGGTCGGGGTTGACGTTCAGGCAGATGCCGGTCTTGCGTTCCTTGCAGTTGCGGCAGCGTCCACAGGCGATGTTGAAGGGCACCGAACAGATGTCGCCGACCTTGATGAACTCGACGTCGGGCCCGACCTCGACGACCTCGCCAGTGATCTCGTGGCCCAGCACCAGGTCGGCGGGGGCAGTAGTGCGGCCGCGGACCATGTGCTGGTCCGATCCGCAGATGTTCGTCGCGACGGTCTTGAGGATGACGCCGTGGCGCACCTGCCGGCCGACGTTGGCCGGGTTGACGCCTGGTCCGTCTTTGAGTTCGAAAGTGGGGTAGTCAATGTCGATGAGTTCGACTTTTCCTGGCCCCTTGTAGGCAACGGCTTTGTTTCCTGTCATCACTTTCCTCCTGGTTTCACGGACCCCAATGCTGAGTGCCCAGTTGTGATTCACGAAGCGTTCTGATGCACCCTCCTGGCCAGCGTCGATAACGCTGCCGGCGGGCGCCGCAAGAAAGCCGCGAACCGGCCCGAACGTCGGAGGGTCCGGCCAGTCTAGGACGGGATGACGCGTAGGGATAGGCCCCTCGGGCCCTTGCGGGCCGAGGGTCCCGACCGGTGCCTCAGGCGAGCGCGGCCTGCACCGCCTCGATCACCTCGGGGGCATCCGGTTCCACGGTGGGGGCGAACCGGGCGACGATCTCGCCGTCGCGGTTGATCAGGAATTTCTCGAAGTTCCACTTCACCAGGCCCGGCAGCAGGCCTTTCTTGAACTTGGTGAGGCGGGCGTAAAGCGGGTGCTGGTTCTTGCCCCGCACGTCGGCCTTGGCGGTCAGCGGGAAGGTGACGCCGAAGTTCCGATCGCAGAACTCGGCGATGTCCGCGTCACTGCCCGGTTCCTGGCCAGCGAACTGGTTGCAGGGCACGCCCAGCACGGTAAACCCCTCGTCCTCGAACTTGTTGTGCAGGGCCTGCAGGCCGGCGTACTGGGGCGTGAAGCCGCACTGCGAGGCAACGTTCACCACCAGCACCACCTGCCCACGGTAGCGGCCGAAGTCCGTTTCGGTGCCGTCGTTGAGGGTGAGCGGAACGGAGAAAAGGTCGGTCATGGCGGGGTCCTCCCGGGCGTCGAGTCGGCGTGCCGGAAGCATAGCCCGGCGTGGTCACAACCGTAATTCGACGCCGACGGGCGGCGGTATGGGTGGCCGGCCGCCGGAGGGCCAAGGGGCCGGGAGTCAGGCGGTCAGGGGGCGACTGTGCCGGTGGGGGCCGGAGTGCCGCTCGGCGCGGGATCCGCGGTGACGGGCGGGGCAGCGAGTTCCGGGGCCGGCGAGGTCACCGCCGGCGGCGTGACCACCGGCGGCGGCGCAGGGGCCGGCGGGGGCACCTCGACGACGGGCGGTGGCGGCGGAGGCGGCTCGACCACCGGCGGCGGCGGAGGGGGGACCTCCACGACCGGCGGCGGGGTCACCACGGGCGGCGGGGCCTCCGTCACCGGCGGCGGGGCCGGGGTGGTCACCGGCGGCGGGGCCGGGGTGGTCGCCGGGGGCGCAGGCGGCGTGGTCACCGGCGGCGGCGTGGACGGCGGCTCCGAGCCGAGCGGAGGGGTGGTGGCCGGGGGCGTTGTCCCCGGCGGCGTGGTGCTTGCAGGCGGCGTACTCGTAGTCGGGGACCCGGTCGTGGTGCCGGTCGCCGGCGGAGCCCCGGTGACCGGCTCGGAGGTCACCGGCGCCGAGGTGCCGGGCGCCTGCCCGGTGGCGGACGATGGCGGCCGGCTGGGTGAGAGGGCATCCGCCGTCGGTGAGGGCGAGGGCGAGTAGGAGGCGGTGTAGCCGGGCAGCTGCGGCAGCAGGGCGGCGGGGATCTCCTGGGCGCCGTTGGCCACCTCGTGCCGGCCGTCGTCGGACACCGGGATGGCCCAGCCCAGCGAGGCGTTGGAGGGCAACCCGGCGTCGGGTGCGTAGCTGGTCATCTCCAGCGGACCCAGCGGGTCCGTCTGGATGATGGGCAGGAGCGTCCAGTCCCGCGGGTCCTTGTGCACGCCGTTGAGGATGGTCTCGAAATGCAGGTGGCAGCCGGTCGAGGACCCGGTGGTGCCCACCTTGGCGATCACCTCACCCACGCGGACCGAGTCGCCCTTCTTCACGGCGATCCCCTCCAGGTGGTTGTAGGTGGTGATCAGGCCGTTGCCGTGGTCGATCTCCACCCGGTTTCCGCCGCCCCAGGGGTGCCAGCCCACGGCGCGCACCACCCCGGCGTCTGCGGCGTACACCCGCGTCCCGCAGGCCGCCGCGAAATCCTGGCCCCAGTGGAACTCCCCCGCCACCCCGGAGAGCGGGCTGGTCCGCAAGCCGAACGGCGACGACGGGTTCAGGACCTCGAGGGGTGCCATCAGGAAGCCCTCCGCGGGCCGCTTCAACCCGGAAGACGCGACGTTGAGCTCCCCCGGCGTGCCGTCCTTGGTACCGGTGAGCACGGCGGAGCGCGAGTACGCCACCAGCGCCCGGGGATCCGTGGTGAAGCCCGCGGCTGGGTCGCCAGCAGCCGTGACCGCCCCGGCGGCCGCTGCCTGCGCCGCGCCCGTCGTGGCCGCCGTCGTTCCCGCCGCGGCGGTGAACGCTGCCCCGGGCCGCAACGTGGGGCTGACCGCCACATCCCTGTCCGGCACGCCGACCGAGACCACGGCGGTTCCCGCGCCGGTGACTCCATGGACCCCGAACGTCAGCACGGCCAGCGAGAGGCAAAACCCTCCCGACAGGCAGCGCACCGCCACGATGCGTTTTCTTGTTTTTGGTTCGCTGGTCGTGTTTCCCCAGTGCTTTCCCACGATGTAAACCCCACATCCTCAGCCGCCGATAACGCGGGCTGACCTTTTTCATGGGACCACAATCGGCAGGGGGTGTGAACCGTCCGAACTACCCTTTCTGAAACTCGGGTAGCACCTCAGTAGTCGCGGGCCGGACACCAAGTACCGCAGGGCGGGATCCGGGCGCAGAATGGACCATGCGCACTATGCTGCAGAATTTCCAGGCCGAACTCCGGCATACCTTCACCGGGTCACGAGACGTGGCGCCGCCCTGGGTGGCCCGTCTCGAGGAGGGCGACGACGCCGGCTACCACCTGCCAGGCTCGGCGGTCTGGACGGTGCACGGCGGCATGCCAGCAATCGTGGCCGGGATCCGGGCACTGCTGATGCAGTCACTCCACCCCGGCGCCCTGACCGGCGTCCACGAGCATTCACACTTCCGCGAGGACCCGCTGGGGCGCCTGGCCCGCACCATCCGCTGGATCTTCACCGTCACCTACGGGTCAACGACGGCGGCGAAAGAGGCCACGGCCTGGGTGCAGCGCCTGCACGAACCGGTCCGCGGCGACTACCGGGACGCCGCCGGAGAGTTGAAGTCCTACGCGGCCAGCGACCCGGAACTGCTGCGCTGGATCCACATCGCCTTCACCGATGCCTTCCTCACGGCGCACACCATGTTCGGGTCCGCGATTCCCGGCGGCCCGGACGCCTACGTCCGCGAATGGGCTCAGGCCGGGGAACTGATGGGGGTTGAGTCGCCCCCGGTCAGTGCCGGGCAGATGCGCCGTGAGCTCCGCGACTGGTACGACGGCGGGACGCTCGCCACCGGGCCGATGGTTGCCGAAACCGTGCATTTCATCCGCCACCCTCCCCTGCACCCAATCCTCCGGCCGGGCTACCGCGTGCTGTTCGCCGCCGGGGTGGCCAGCCTGGAACCGGAGTACCGCGAGCTGCTCGGACTTCGGCCCGCCCGGCTGGGGCCCCTGCCGCTGCCGGTGAAGCTGATCACCCGCGCCACCCTCGGCGTCGTCCATCTGGCCCTCGGCCGGACGGGTCCGAGCGAACTGGCCGCCCGCTCACGGCTCCGCCGCCTCGGATTCCGGGCCTGACGGGTCCGGAGCCAGGACGCAAAAAGGCCCCGGTCCATAGGACCGGGGCCAACCGCGGAGAATGGGGGATTTGAACCCCCGAGGGCGTTAACCCAACACGCGTTCCAGGCGTGCGCCATAGGCCGCTAGGCGAATTCTCCAGTTGCTTCTGAATCAAAAGCAGATACTAGACTACCCGAACTTCCGCCCGTCGACCAATCGGGGTGCCGATGGGCGTGAATGGCCCCTGCCTGGGAGCGAATTCGGGGCAGGCCGGGATCTCGGGTAAAGTAGTCGACGGCCCCTCATGTGGCGTCATCCTGTTGAACTCCCCCAGGACCGGAAGGTAGCAAGGGTAAACGGGCTCTGGCGGGTGCATGAGGGGTCTTTTATGTCTGTGCCGATTGGTAGGGTTTAAGCGTGACCGTAACTACCGCCCTGTACCGCCGCTACCGGCCTGATTCGTTCGCGGATGTCATCGGGCAGGAGCACGTCACCGACCCCCTGATGACGGCGTTGCGCAAGAACCGCGTCAACCACGCATACCTCTTCTCGGGCCCGCGCGGCTGCGGCAAAACCACCTCCGCCCGCATCCTGGCCCGCTGCCTGAACTGCGCCGAAGGCCCCACCGACACCCCCTGCGGCGTGTGCCCCAGCTGCGTGGAACTGGCCCGCGGCGGCGCGGGTTCCCTGGACGTCATCGAGATCGACGCGGCGAGCCACGGCGGCGTGGACGACGCCCGCGACCTGCGTGAACGGGCCACCTACGCGCCGGTCCGGGACCGCTACAAAATCTTCATCATCGACGAGGCCCACATGGTCACCTCGGCAGGGTTCAATGCGCTGCTGAAGATCGTCGAGGAGCCGCCGGAACACATCAAGTTCATCTTCGCCACCACCGAGCCGGACAAGGTGATCGGCACCATCCGGTCCCGCACCCACCACTACCCGTTCCGCTTGGTTCCACCGGAGCCCCTGATGGCGTACCTGGAGCAGCTCTGCCAGCAGGAGAACGTCCCGGTGGCGCCGGGCGTCCTTTCGCTCGTGATCCGCGCCGGCGGCGGCTCGGTGCGTGACTCGCTCTCGGTCCTCGACCAGCTGATGGCCGGTGCCGGGCCCAATGGCCTGGACTACGAGCTGGCCGTGGCCCTGCTGGGGTACACGCACGCCTCGCTGCTGGACGACGTCGTCGAGGCCGTGGCCGCCGCAGACGCGGCCACGGTGTTCCGCGCCGTGGACCGCGTGATCCAGACCGGCCACGACCCCCGCCGCTTCGTCGAGGACCTGCTGGAGCGCTTCCGCGACCTCATCATCGTCCAGGCGATGCCGGAGAGCGCCCAGTCCATCCTTCGGGGCATGCCGGCGGACCAGATCGCCCGGATGCAGAGCCAGGCGCACAACCTCGGCGCGGCCGAGCTCTCCCGCGCGGCGGACGTGACCAACACGGCGCTCACCGAGATGACCGGCGCCACCTCCCCGCGGCTGCACCTTGAACTGCTGTGCGCCCGCATCCTGCTGCCCAGCGCGGAGCAGACCGAACGTGGCATCGCCGCCCGGATCGACCGCGTGGAGCGGCGCCTCAACTACGCCGGATCCGACGGCGGCGTCCCGGCAGCAGTGCCCGCCGCCGCGGCACCCCCGGCTGCTGCCGCTCCCGCAGTGGCGCCCGCGGCCCAGGCACCTGCTGAAAGTCAGGCCCCCGCAGTTCGGGCACCGGAACCGGCAGCCCCGACCCAGGCTGTGCCTCCCGCCGCCGCCCAGTCGGCCGCTCCCGTGCCTGCTTCGGCAGTATCGGCCGAGCCGCCGCGCCAGTCCCCGGCCCCGAGCCAGGCAGCCGCTGCGGATTCCGCCCACGACGGCGCCGACAACGCCGCGGCTCCGGCGCAGGCTCCTGCACCGGCGTCGGCTCCCGCGCCAACACCTGCAGCTACCCCGGCTCCCGCGCGCGCCGGGACGGCCGCGCCGGGGGCCACCCGGCCCGCCGAGGCCGCCCCGGCTGCCGCTCCCGCCGCTTCCGGACCCGGCTCCGGTTCGGGCCCCGATGTGGAGGTGCTGCGCCGCGCCTGGCCGGAAATCCTGCAGACCCTGACCAAGATCAAGCGGAGCACCTGGGCCCTGGTGGAACCGAACGCCCAGGTGGGCCATGTCGAGGGCCACGTCCTGACGCTGCTCTTCAGCACCGCCGGGCTGGCTGGGGCCTTCGGCCGCGGAGACCACGCCGAAAACCTCCGCCAGGCGATCCACAAGACGATTGGCATCGACTGCCAGATCACCGCGGTCGCCGGCGGGTCCAAGAGCCCAGCGAGCTCTGAGCCAAACCCAAAAGCGCCTACTGAGCCCGAGGCTGCTGCCCCCAGCTCGGCCGATGTAGCGTGGGGCCTCGCCCCCGCGGCCGCCCCGGCCACCGCGCCCGCGACGGCCTCCGCAACCCCACGCGATGCTGCCCCGGTGCCCGCCGCCGCAGCGCCTGTGACGGCAGAAGCCGCCGTTGCTGCGCCGGCTCCGTCCGCTCCAGCGCAGTCTGCGCACTCTCAGTCCGCACCGGTCCAGTCCGCTCCCTCTCAGTCCGCTCCGGCTGCACCCGCGGCGAACCGCAGCGCCGCTTCGCCGGAGGCATCCGCCGCGGCACCTTCAGCCGCATCGACTCCCGCGACACCCGCCGCCCCCGTGCCGGCGTCCGCTTCCGCCCCGGCGCCCACGGACCAGGGCTGGGGCGGCTCGTACGCGGACCCGGATGACGACTGGGGCCCGCCCCGCGACGAGGACGCTCCCCCGCTGTATGAAGAGCCGCCGATGGACTGGACTCCGTCGCCGTCAGGCTCTGTCCAGACCACCCCGACGCCCGTGCGCGCCGGCAACCCGGCACCCGGCCGGGCGCCGGCCGCCGAGCGCACCCCCGTTGCAGCCCCCACCCCGACCGCGGACGCTGGTGCAGCTACGGGAACGGCCAAGCCCGATCCGGCCCAGGATCCCTGGGCCCGCGCCGTCGAACAGTCCCCGGGCGTCTGGACCGTCGGCACCGAGCTGAACGTGGGACGGGACGTCGTGGCAGGGCCCGCAGCATCCGCGGAACCCGAACCCCACGTCACCGAGCCGGAGCCGCGCCGCTACGAACCCGCGACGGCGCAGCCCCCTGCGCGGCAAAGCACCCCTGCGCCGGCGGCCCCAGCCCCCGGGAGCCTCCCGCACGCCGCGCCTCAGGAAGCCGCGGCGACCGGCGGCTCGGCCGTCCTCACGGCGGCACCCCCGGTAACGGCCCCTGCGCCCGTCGGTGCGCCTGCCGGCGGACGGCAGAGCCTGTACCAGCGCCTGTCGAACAGCCCGGAGGCGGAGGCCGGACGCGCCAAGGCGCCCGCCCGGGCCGTCGCGGCCGCCGCCACCTATGAGCAGGACATCCCCAGCGCCGACGATGAAACCATCGAGGAATCGGGGGTCTTCGGCCGCGCCGCCGTCGAACGCATCCTGGGCGGCAAGCTGCTTGAGGAGCGCTCCCTCGACGGCAGCCCACTCGCCCCGCGCTTCTAACCCTCCCGGCGCCCCTGAGCGGCGCCACCCCCAACGAACGAGGAAATTGTGTACGAAGGTGCAGTCCAGGAGCTGATCGATGAGCTCGGCAGGCTACCCGGCGTCGGGCCGAAATCCGCCCAGCGCCTGGCCTTCCACATCCTCGAGGCCGACCCGCAGGACATGAAGCGGCTGGTCGAGGCGATCACCACGGTGAAGGAACGCGTGAAGTTCTGCACGGTCTGCGGCAACGTCACCGAACAGGAGCTGTGCAACATCTGCCGTGACCCGAGGCGTGATCCGTCGGTCATCTGCGTCGTGGAAGAGTCCAAGGATGTCCTCGCCGTCGAACGCACCCGTTCCTTCCGGGGCCGGTACCACGTGCTGGGCGGCGCCATCAATCCGATCGCCGGGGTAGGCCCGGAACAGTTGCGGATCCGAGAGCTGCTGACGCGGCTCAACGACGGCGCGATCCAGGAGATCATCATCGCCACGGACCCCAACCTGGAGGGCGAGGCGACGGCCACCTATCTGGCGCGGATGCTGAAATCCATCGGTATCACTGTCACCCGTCTGGCCTCCGGCCTGCCCGTGGGCGGCGACCTCGAATACGCCGACGAGGTCACCCTGGGCCGCGCCTTCGAGGGCCGCCGCAACGCCCTCAGCTAGCCCGAAGCAGGACCGGAAAGGGAGGCGCCCGGCTCAGTGAACGCGCGGCCCGGGATCGTCCTGTCCGATGGGCGGGCGGATCACTGCCAACAGGTCCAGCGACTCCGGACTCGCCGCGAGCTCCACCCTCCCCTTATCGGTGGCCAGGGTGACCGCTTCGTAGCCGGCCGACGCCGGCAGGTACTTCCGGTCCTTGCCGGTGATCGTCCAGCGCTAAGAGACGTCCGCGACCGTGAAGTTCGTCGAGCGCCCGGACGATTCACGGGTCTCGTAGGCGGCGGGTTGGAACCGCAGCGCTCCCTCGGTGGGGGTGACGATGCCGGGATTCCAGATACCGCTCAGGGAACCCGGCAGAGAATCCGGGTAGCGAAGAAAGGCGCGCAGTTGTCCCTTCCCGGCGAGTTCCTTTCGCTCCTTCCGCGTCGCGCGCAGATAGACCACGGTGATCAGCCAATACACGACAACATTTGAAAGGCCGCTAAAGATGACGGGTCCTGGTTCCCGCCCGGAAAGGGCCAGCCAGGCGGAGGTGCTCACGATGGCTATCACCACCAGGCCGATCAACGCACCGAGGTACGGGTGTTTCCGACCCCACCTGCTCAGCGCCTTCCGTGAAGGCCGCACCGTCGGTGTCGGCTGCGGCTCAGACGTCAAGGAAGAGGCAGAACGGATGTCCGGCCGGGTCAAGATGCACCCGCACGTCGTCCTGCGGCTGGAAGTCGGCCAGCGTCGCGCCCGCCTCTTGGGCATGGGCGGAGGCCTCGGCCAGATCCGCGACGGCGATGTCCAGGTGCATCATCATCTGTTGCGCCCCGGGCCCGGCGGGCCAGACCGGCGGCGCGTACCCGGCGTCGCTCTGGAATGAGAGCCCCGCGCCGCCGTCCGGGGAGACCAGCGTGACCCATTCGGGCTCATCCTGCCCCAGCTCCCAGCCCAGGAGGCGGCGGTAGAAGTCCGCCAACTCGCGGGCATCGGGGGCGTCAAGCACGACGCCGGACAATCTCAACGCTGGCCTCTGGCTCATAGCAACCCCCACAGTGCGGTTCCGACTTTCGGGCCAGTATTGCACCCCTGCCGCCGGCCGGAACAGACCGGCGGCAGGCCGGGCGGTAGAGTTCCGGACAATGATCCCGGACCCCATCCCCACCGAACGGCTGACTCTCCGGCCCCTGACGGCCGGGGACGAGGCCGCCCTGCTGCGGTTCCGCGGCAACGCGGAGGTCACCCGGTATCTCTCGCACGCCCCGCTGGGTCCCGCCGAGAACTCCACCCGGTTGCACACCATGCTGTCCCGGGCCGAGGCCTCCACCCCGGAACACTTCGACCTCTGCTGGGCCGTGGTCCTGCGCGCCACCGGCGAGGTGATCGGCGATGCCCGGACCTGGACCGCCGAAGCGCCGCCCGCCCCCGGACCCATCCCGGCCGGCGCCGCCGCCCTCGGCTACCTGATCCACCCTGACCACCACGGCCACGGCTATGGGCGGGAGGCGGCGGGCGCCCTGGTGCGCTGGCTGTTCGAAGACCGGGGCGTCGGCACGGTCCTCGCCGGCGTCTACGAACCCAACCTCCCCTCCCGCAGGCTGCTTGAGACGCTGGGATTCGTCCCGGACCACTACTTCACGGCGACCCAGGACCGCGCCGGGAAGGGCCTCCACTATTGGCGCTACCGGCTGGACCGGCCACCGGCGGCGGGTCCGCCCGCCGGTCACAATTGAACGCCGGACCGGCCGCGGCGATAAACTTGGGCTGAAGCAGCCGTCGCACCACTCGGTCGCGCCGTTTGGCTGCTTCACCCAGAACCCCGATGATCCAGTGAGGGTGCGCGCATGAGTCTGCCCACTACCGAAGTCCACCCCGGACCGCAGCCGCAGGGGCTGCCGGTTATCCCGGGCGCCACCAAACACCTCGTCGTGAAGAAGTTCGGCGGCTCCTCGGTGGCCGATGCCGATGGCATCAAGCGGGTCGCCCGCCGCGTCGTCGACGCGCACAACGCCGGCGACGAGGTCGTCGTCGTCGTCTCCGCCATGGGTGACACCACGGACGAACTCCTCGACCTGGCCGCCCAGGTGACCGACTCCGCCCCGGCCCGCGAAATGGACATGCTGCTCTCCGCCGGCGAACGCATCTCGATGGCCCTCCTGGCCATGGCGATCAACAAATACGGCGCCTCCGCCCAGTCCTTCACCGGTTCCCAGGCCGGCATGATCACCGACGGCATCCACGGCAAGGCCCGGATCATCGACGTCGACCCACACCGGATCCGTACGGCGCTGGACAAGGGGCACATCGCGATCGTCGCCGGCTTCCAGGGCATGAGCCGCACCACGAACGAGATCACCACCCTGGGCCGGGGCGGCTCGGACACGACGGCGGTGGCCCTGGCGGCCGCCCTCGACGCCGACGTCTGCGAGATCTTCACCGACGTTGACGGCATCTACACCGCCGACCCGCGCGTGGTCCCTTCCGCCCGGAAGATCGACAGCATCTCCAGCGAGGAAATGCTGGAACTCGCCGCTTCCGGGGCCAAGATCCTGCACCTGCGGTGCGTGGAGTACGCCCGCCGTTTCGGCGTCCCACTGCACGTCCGCTCCTCATTCAGCCAGCACGAAGGCACCTGGGTGCTGCCCAGCGCCGACGACAAGATCACGATTCAAGAGGGAGTTGCCTTGGAGCAGCCAATCATCTCCGGCGTTGCACACGACCGTTCCGAGGCCAAGGTCACCGTCGTCGGCGTCCCGGACATCCCCGGCAAGGCGGCGGCGATCTTCCAGGTCATCGCGGATGCGCACTCGAACATCGACATGATCGTCCAGAACGTCTCCACCCACGGGACCGGCCGGACGGACATCTCCTTCACCCTGCCGATCGTCGAGGGCGCCGACGCCCTGGCCGCCCTGCGCGCCGCCCAGGCCGAGATCGGCTTCGAGAACATCGAATACAACGAAAAGATCGGCAAGCTCTCGCTGATCGGCGCGGGCATGCGCTCCCACCCGGGCGTCTCGGCGCGGTTCTTCGCCGCCCTGTCCGAGGCCGGGATCAACATCAACATGATCTCGACCTCCGAGATCCGCATCTCCGTGGTCACCCACGCGGACCTGCTCGATGACGCCGTGCGGGCCATCCACAAGGCCTTCGACCTCGACAGCGAGGACGAGGCGACGGTCTACGGCGGCACCGGACGTTAAGGCACTTCACGCGGGACATACGAAAGGGAGCGGCAGCCTGCCGCTCCCTTTCGCGTTTGAACAGCGGGTCAGACCTGTTCCTTGGGAAGGTCTTCGCGGCGGACGGCGTAGTGATGCCCCGCCGCATCCGTCTCAATCTCGAAGCCGGCGAGCTCCTGCTCGGAGGCGAGTTCGAAGTCGTCGTGCCGGTGCACCACCGGGGCGGCGTAGTCTCCGCGTGAGGCCGGGCCGAAGACGAACCGCACCCAGGTGGACGGGTGCAGCCGGCTGCTGTGGGCGGCCCTGCGCAGTGCATGTGCCATGGTTTCCACCTCCTCCCCTGCTGACAGGATGAGCGGAAGGACGGCGCGCCGGCCGGGACGTCGTTTCCTGCGAGCGGGCCGGGGCCGCCGGTGCCTCAATTTTACGCCCGACGGAGGGAAATGAGCCGGGGCTTCCCGCCTAGCGGAGCGATTTGTCCCCGGGGTCCCGCGGCACCACGTAGGTGCTGCCGTCGGGGCGGCGGACGGTCTCCCACTGCCGGGTCTCTGCCTCCCGCTGGGCCAGCAGCCGGCGGTTCTGCTCGGTCATGTCGTGACCCAGCGAGCCGCGGCTGGCGGGACCGAACACGGCCCGCAACTTCCCGGTTGCCCGCATGAAACGCTCGGCGGCGGATTCCTTCGCCATCACCACTCCTTCGCAACGGATATGCCACCAGTGTACGCTAATGATTAGTGCACTAATCGTCTTGCGCCCCGAGGAGTTCCATGACCGACAGCGCCACCGCCAGCCCCGACTTCATCGACGAAGACCTGCTGCTGGAACACCAGCTCTGCTTCGCCCTCACCGTCGCCTCGCGCAACGTGGTGGCCGCCTACAAACCCGTCCTGGACAAGCTGCACCTCACTCACCCGCAGTACCTGGTGATGTTGACCCTCTGGGAATCCAGCCCGCGCACCGTCCGCGAGATCAGCGGCGCCCTGGACCTGGACCCGGCTACGGTCTCCCCGCTGCTGCGCCGGCTCGAGGCCGTGGGCTACGTGACCCGGGAACGGGCCGAAGGCAACGAACGCAGCCTCGCCGTCGGACTCACCCCGGCCGGCGCGGCCCTCCGCCGGGACGCGACGGCGATTCCCGGCACCATGATGGCCCGGCTGGGACTGAGCCGGGACCAGGTGGCCGAACTCCATGCCGCCATGACCCGGCTGATCGCGGCCACCCGGCGATAGACTGGACACCAACCCGAGGAGGTCCGCCATGCGCAAACCCCTGATGCACGTGCTGCTGATCGCGGCCACTGCCACTGCCCTGGCCGCCTGTTCGCCGGGCGCCCCCGGCGGCCCCGGCGGCCCCGGCCCGACAGGCTCGTCCCCCGCCGGCTCCAGCTCCGCCGGCAGTTCCTCCGGCACACCCTCAAGCGGCACCAGCGGCACCCCGTCCGCGGACGCCGAGACCACCGCGGCGGCACCGTCCCCCTCGGCCGCGGCACCCACGGCCGGGCCGGGCGCCGGCAACGCCGAGCTCTCCATCATGGTCAAGCCCGGCGGCAGCGGCCAGCCGGCCAATTACACCCTGGTCTGCCGCGACGGCGTCCCCGCGGCGGAAAGCCAGCACCCCTCCGCCACTGCCGCCTGCGCCGCCCTGAAGGCCAACGCCGCCCTGCTCAGTCCTGCGCCGCGGCCCACGGACAAGGCCTGCACCCAGCAGTACGGCGGCCCGCAGGAGGCCACGGTCACCGGCTCGGTGGACGACCGGCCGGTCGAAGCCACCTTCAGCCTGCGCGACGGCTGCGAAATCGCCCAATGGAACGCCGCCAAGGACGTTCTGGGCTCGAGCGGCGGGGCTGGCTAAACTGCAGCACCTGACAGACGAACAGTGGACCCGGCGGGAGGCCGCCCACCAGGAACGCGTCCGGACCTACGCCGACCCCTACCTGGCACGGCGGTCGGCCGGACGCAAGCACCCGGTGGAAGACTTCCTCTTCACCTACTACACCCAGAAACCCGGACAACTGCTGCGCTGGCACCCGGGCGCCGGCGTCGTGCTCTCCGGCCCAGCCGCCGCCGCGCGCACCGACTGGAAGTACTACCGCGCGGCCGACGACGCCGAACGCGCCGCCGCGGGCGTGCCCGACGGCGTCCCGGCGGTGACCGTCGACGTCGAGCGCTTCCTGGCCGAACGGCGCGAGGCGGTGCAGTTCGCCGGGATCATCCTGGCCGGCACGGCGGCCCGGCCGGCACAGTTCGGCTGCTTCGGCCTGCACGAATGGGCCATGGTCTACCGCCAGGACAAGTTTGCGCTCCGCCACGAATACCTCACCCTGCGGCTGGGATCCGCGGGCACGGACCAGGTGGTGGAGGAGATCAGGATCCGCTGCTCGCACTTTGACGCCTTCCGGTTCTACACCCCGGATGCCGTGCCGCTGAACAGCCTCTCGCCGAGCCGGGAAAACCAGCGGGACCTCGAACAGCCCGGCTGCCTGCACGCCAACATGGACCTCTACAAGTGGGCCTACAAGCTGGCGCCCGTGCTGCCGAGCGAACTGGTGATGGACTGCTTCGAACTCTCCTGGCAGATCCGGGCCATGGACATGCAGGCCTCCCCCTACGACCTCAGCGAGTGGGGCTACCCGCCCATCAGGATCGAAACCGCCGAGGGCAAGGCCGACTATGTGGACCGGCAGCGCGGCTTCGCGGACGCCGCCCAGGAGTTGCGGGGCCGTCTGCTGCAGGAACTCGACCCGCTGCTCACGGCCGCCGCCCGCCAGCAGCCCCGCACCGCAGCCCAGGAAGGAACGCCATGACCGCCACCAATGGCGCCGGCGAGCCGGCAGCTTCACCCCACGACCGGACCACGAATCCCGAGGTGGACCTCACCATCACGCTGACCGAGGCGCCGGGCGGCCCGGAGTACGTGTTCCGGCTGGTCGCGGACGGCCAGGAGCCCGGCCCTGAATCCACGCTCCCCGACGCCGCCGCCGCGCTGGCAGCCGTCCGGCAGCACGGCGAGGCCATCTTTTTCCCCGTGCCCGGGCCGCCGAAGCTCTGCACCCAGCAGTACGGCGGCCCGCAGGTCGCGGTGGTCACCGGCACGTACCGGGGCCGCGGCGTCGAGGCCCGCTTCAGCCGGACCGACGGCTGCGAGATCTCCCGGTGGAAGTCCATGGCCCCGCTCCTGGGCGGGACGGCCGGTTCCACCGGCGCGGTCTAAGCGCCGCAGGGGCGGACCGGCGCACGGGCGCCCGGCGCCGAGCCCTGGGCCCCAACGCGCCAAGGCCCCAACGCGCCAAGGCGCCAAGGCACACTGAACAAACAGCAGGAGAACACAGCAGTGGCCGGCGGTAAGACCGCAGGCCACTGCTGTGTTCAGGTGTTACGCGCTACCGCTAGATAGCGTTGTTGGGGCTGTCCGGATCCTGCGGGACCACCTTGGCCTGTTCTTTCTTGACCTGGGCGCCCTTCTCCAGTTGGGCCGCGTCGCCGGTGCCCGCCTCGTCGCCCGGGCCGGTGTTGCTGGCCTGGTCCTCGGCGGTGGGGGCCACGGCGGTGGTGCCGTCGGGGCTCACCATGACGGTGACGAAGGTCGGGTCGCTGGAACCTTCGAAGGTGATCCGGCCGATGTACGAACCGGCCGCGAGGCCCTTCCAGTTCAGCGTGACCTTGCCGGCCTTGCCGTTGGTCAGCTTCAGCGGGTTCGGCGAGACGGAGGCGTTGCCCACGTTGGCGCCGAGCACCGCCGCCTCAACCGAAGCCTTGGTGGCCTTGCCGCCCGGGCTGGCGTACAGGTTCGCGTAAATCGTGTACTTACCGGCTGCGGGGTTGGGGATGGAGAGGGTCTCGCTGGAGGACGAGGTCGCAACCTGCTCCACGCCGCGCGGGGTCACCACGTACATGTCGAAGTCGGCGCCCGGATCGGAGGAGATCACGGAGAACTTCGCCAGCGGCACGCCGGCCGGAACCTGGACGGTCTTGATGTACGTCGAGGCGTCGGCCGTGGCGGTGAACGGACCCGGAACCAGCGAGATGGCGGTGGCGTCGGCCTTGGAAAGGCCGTCCAGCGTCATGTTGGTCGGGTTGTTCGTGCCGGAGACCACCTTGATGTCACCGGAGCCGGTGCCCTGGTTGGTGGTCAGGGTGACGTCCTTCGGGGCCACCACGGACTGCGGGCGGACCGAGATCGGCGAGGTGACGGTCTTGCCGGCGCCCTGCCAGGACAGCGAGCCCATGGCGAACTGGCCCAGCGGGGCACCCTGGTTCTCGAAGGTGACCTTGAAGGTGCGCTGTTCGCCGGCCGCCTTGAAGTTCAGCGCCGCCGGAGCCACGCTGACCTTGATGCCGGGGACGTTGACGCTGGCCCTGTAGACACCCGGGGTCAGGGCGGTGACCGTGCGGGTGACCTCGATCTTCCCGGTGAGGTTGCCCAGGGCGAAGGACGGGACGTTCATGTCACGAGCCTTGGTGCTGGACTTCAGGCCCAGGTCCACGCCGGTGCCCTGGATGAACTTCAGGTAGTCCTGGGTGTTCGCGTCGTACACCAGGCCCGGGTCGACCATGCGGGCCGGGTCCACCTCGCCCGCGCCGGTGGCGAAGACGTCGGTGTTCTTGGTGCCGTCGGCGAGCTTGACGTCGGAGGTGGTGGTCATCATGGCGGACTTCACCGCGGCTGGGGACCAGGTGGGGTTCTTGCCCAGCAGCAGCGCGCCGAAGCCGGCCACGTGCGGGGAAGCCATCGAGGTACCGGACATGAAGCCGAACTTGGCACCGTTTTCACCGATCGGCGAGACGCCGGCCAGGACGGCAACGCCGGGGGCGGTGACGTCAGGCTTCAGCAGGTCCGAGTCGGTGGCCAGCAGCGGTCCGCGGGAGGAGAACCCGGCGATCTGCGGCTGCGCCTCCAGGGGCAGGCCGGTGGTGTCCTTGTTGACCAGTGAGACCTTGATGCCCGGGTTGGCCGCGACCTTGTCCTTGATGGTCTGGGTGGCGGGCGGGTTCACGTGCACCGTGGGCACCGCGTGCTGGTCCGCGTCCAGGGAGGAGTTGGTGAGGTTGACCAGGATCATGCCGACGCCGCCGGCTCGGGCAACCTCGGCGCTCTTGGCGACGCGGTCCACGACGCCGCGGTCACAGACGACGACCTTGCCGGCGACCTTGGTCCCGTCCAGCGTGTTGGGGCCGCAGAGGGCCGGCGAGGAGGGTGCGTTGGCCGCTGCGGCGTTGGCTGCCAGCACGACTCCGGCGTCCTTGACCTCGCGGTTCATGATGCTGGCTCCGCGGAACTTGCTGCCGTCACCGAACTCGACCGTGCCTTGCAGTTCCTGGGAGAAGCTGCTGGCCGCCACGGTGGTCACCCAGGGGGCGCCGTGGTTGACGGTGCTGGCGGTGGGGCCGGAGTTGCCGGCGGAGGCGGCGACGAAGATGCCGCTGGCCGACGCGTTCAGGAACGCGATGGAGACCGGGTCGATGACGGACGTCGCGGAACCGGAGATGGAGTAGTTCAGGACGTCGACGCCGTCCTCGATGGCCTGCTCGACGGCGGCGACGGAGGAGGAGCTGTAGCAGCCGCCGGTGTTGGGATCGGTGTCTTCCCAGCAGACCTTGTAGATGGAGAGCTTGGCAGCCGGGGCGATGCCGCTGGTCAGGCCGAAGCTGCGGCCGTCCACGAAGGATTCGACGTTTGCGTTGCCGGCCGCGGTGCTGGCGGTGTGGGTACCGTGGCTGGCCACGTCAACCGGGGAGAGCTGCTCCAGCGGCGACCGGTCACCCGGGGCCACGTAGCTAAGGAAGTCGTCCGCGAAGTAGTGCGCGCCGAGGACCTTGGAGTTGCAGGCGGTGCCGTCGAAGGATGCACCGGAGTCGACGCCCTTCTGGCAGTCGCTGGTGAACGTCTCGCCGTCGGCCTTGAGCATGGCAATCTTGCCATCCGCCGCGCGGTACGGGACGCCGACCACGGGGGCGCCGGAGAGCGGCTTGACCGGGTCGCCGGCGAAGAAGGCACTGTCCGGGGTGTACCCGGTGTCGATGACGCCGACGACGACGCCCTTGCCGGCGCCGTCCTGGCCACCGAAGGTGGTGTTCCAGGTGCCGTTGGGACCACTGAGCTTGAGGAAGTCGGTGGTGGAGTAGTCCGGGGCGTTCTCCGTGTCCGGAGCCACCGCCAGGACGCTGGGGTCCTTGGCGAGCTTGATCGCCTGGTCCGTGGTCAGCTTGGCGCTGAAGCCGTTGACCGCAGCAGAGAACTGACGGCCCATCTTGACGTTCTGCTTGCCGGCGACCTCGGCCTGCTTCTGCTCCAGGTGTGCGCGGTAGTTCTTGACTTCGCCCTTGCTGGGGTCAAGCTTCTTGCCCGGCGCGGGCTTGGTGGCTGGCAGGCCGGGAGTGGAACCCTCGTAGCTGGCCGCCGGCTGCTCGGCCAGCATGACGATGTAGCGGCCGTCCGGGTAGTTGGCCGGGTCCAGATTCTTCTGGGCGACGCCGGCGACGGTGGCGCCTTGTGCCGTGGCCGCGGTGGCGGGCGCGATGGCAACGGTTGAGAGGAGAACCGGCAAGCCCAGGGTCAGTGCCGCGGCCCTCCGGAGTCCCCCGCTTCGAAGGAAGCTCTTTCCTGGTGATTTCACGAGTGTTTTGAACCTTTCAGAAGGAACGGTCCCGGCGCGGAGGCCGGGGACTGTGGTCTGGAACGGGCGCTGGAGCAACTCTTGTCACATGCGGCCCGGCGGATACCAGCCGTTTCACACAGTACAGACTGAGAGCCGGATATGACATAGACCACAGGTAACGAATTAACTTTGGTCAAACGATTCGACAACTCTTGTCGCGGTCGGGGCGCGCGGAAGCCGGGCGGTCTGTGACCGTCCGGATTCCGGTACTTGCAGTCCCTTTGTGCCCTCCGCGGAGGGTCTTGGGGTGGTCCGATCCGCTACTGGCGGGGCGTCCGCACAACATCGCTGATCCAGGCCCTGGTCTTCTCATCCAGCGGCCCGGCAACATTCGTCTCGCGGGCGGCACGGTCGGCCAGGACCTTCTGCAGGACCATCCGGCCGAGGCCCGCAAAGACGGCGGCGGCGACCACGGGAAGGACCACGGACCTGGGATTCTGAGCCATGCGCTCATCCTACTGATGGGCCCCGTCAAGGTCACGGCAAATTTTCTCCAAAAAAGTCAGGACCGGACCGTGACGATCCGCCGCCGGGGCGCGTCTTTACCCATGTAGAGCGATTCACTCCGGCGCTCTCCCGACCACGGAAGAGAGAACCATGCGCAACAAGATCATTGCAGCAGTTGACACGGCGCTGGCCGGCTGGCTCAGGGGACGGCTGGGCCGCCGCGGGGGCACACAGCCCCCTGCGCGCCGCTAAGTAGGTCTGCACACAGAATTCCCCCGCCGGGGTGAATGCACAGAAGTACGTAACCGCAGCAACGAACAAGGAAGGTGTACATCATGGGTATCGGAGACAAGATCCAGAACGCAGCTGAATCCGCAGGCGGAAAGCTGAAGGAAACGGTGGGCAAGGCCACCCACAACGAAGAGCTCGAGGCCGAGGGCCAGGCCGACCAGGCGAAGGCCTCGGTGAAGAAGGCCGGCGAAAACGTCAAGGACGCGTTCAAGGGCTAACCAGCGCACCACTGCAGTAAACCGGGAGGCGTCCTTGGGGGACGCCTCCCGGTTTTTTCATGCCTGGTCCGCGACGGCTTCCCGGGGTGCCTCGGCCAGCGCGACGGTGTTCCGCCCGTTGGCCTTCGCCGAGTAGAGGGCGGTGTCCGCGTCCTCGAGGACCCGGGCACCCCCGTCGTTGTCGCCAGCTCCGCCGCGTCCGCTGCCGGCGATGCCGATGCTGATGGTCAATCCGCCGGACGGGTCGCCCGCGTGGACGATCCCCAGCTCCTGGACCGCTTGCCGGACCCGTTCCATCACCACCGCCGCCGCGGCGGGCGACTGGTGCGGCAGCAGGACCACGAATTCCTCACCGCCGTACCGGTACGCGCCGTCGCTCTGCCGCGCATGCCCGGCCAACGCCGCACCCACGGCGGCGAGCGCGGCGTCGCCCGCCGGATGCCCGTACAGGTCGTTGTAACTCTTGAAATTGTCCACGTCGCAGAGGGCCAGGCAGTACTCCTCGCCGTACCGTTCGGCCCGGCTCTCCAGCCGCTCCAGGTCCTCGGTGAGCTTGAGCCTGTTGTGCAGCCCGGTCAGCGCGTCGGTCCGCGCCTGGGCCGCGAGGGCGTTGCGGTACCCGGCGAGTTCAGCGTGCAGGGAGGTCACCCGGTCCGCGGCGAGCAGCCGCGTATGCAGGGTGAACGGGTCCAGCGGCTTGGTGACGTAGTCGTCCGCGCCGGCTGCCATCCCGGCCAGCACGTCGTCGCGGTCCCCGCGGGACGTCAGCAGCACCACGTAGGTGTAGGAGTCGCGTTCCGAGTCGCGGATGGCCCGGCACAGGCTGAGCCCGTCGAGCCCGGGCATGTTTCGGTCCGTGACCACCACGTGGGGGCGGTGCTTCTGGTAGAGCGCCCAGGCAGTGTCGCCGTCGGGGGCGGTGATGCACTCATGCCCGGCCTGCTCGACGGCCGCGGCGGCCACCATCAGGGACCCCCTGTCGTCGTCGACCACCAGGACCTTCACGCTTCACCTGCCAGGGCACGCCGGAGGGCGGCGTCCACCCGGTCGAGTTCGGCACCGAGGCGGTCCAGGAGCTCCAGCCCCTCGGTTCCTCCCCCGGTGGCCTCGAGTTCCGCGCACAGCGACGCCGCCACGGCGGCGCCTATGTTCCCGGCGGAGCCGCGGAGCTTGTGCGCCACGATCCTGACGGCAGCGCGGTCCGGGGTGGTGGTCATGGCGTGGCGGAGTTCCTTCAGGGTTGAGGGGACGTCGTCGAGGAAGGCTTCGGCGGCGGCCGGGAGGAGCCCGAGGCCGTCCTGCGGTCCCAGTTGGCGGAGCACGGTCAACCGGGCCTCGTCCAGGGCGGGCGGCACTGCCGGGTCTAGCACTACCGGGTCCGGCACCGCCGGGCCGGGCGGTTCGGCGGCGTCGGACGGCGGCAGCGCCACCCAGCGCTCCAGTGCCGCCTCCAATGCGGCCAGGTCCACGGGCTTCGTGAGGAAGTCGTCCATCCCGGCGGCGAGGCAGCGTTCGCGGTCCTCGTCCATGGCACCCGCGGTCATCGCGATGATCGGCAGGCCGTCAGCCTCCCCGGCGCCCCGGATGGTCCGCGTCGCCGCGTAACCGTCCATCACCGGCATGTGGCAGTCCATGAGCACCGCCGCGTAGGAGCCGGCCGCGACGGCAGCCACCGCTTCCCTGCCGTCGGAGACCACATCCACGTCATAGCCGAGCTTGCCCACCATTTCCCGGGCCACGAGCTGGTTGACGGTGTTGTCCTCGACCACCAGCACCCGGCCGCGGGCGGCCTTGCCTGCCGGCTCCGGCACCGGGGAAGGCCGTTCGGGCACCCGGGGTGCGCTTCCGGCGCGCAGCCGGACCAGCCGGTTGTAGAACTCCGAGCTCCGCACCGGTTTGGTCAGCCACTCGCCGACGCCCGCCGCGGCGAGGTCGGCCGGGTCCACCTGGGGGTCGGAGGAGAGCATGATCAGGGACGTGCCGGAGAGGCCGGGATCGGCGGTGATCATCCGGGCCAGGTCGAGCCCGCTGACCTCCGGCATGCACAGGTCGAGGACGACGACGTCGAAGGGCATCCCGGCGCTGCGGGCCTCTGCGCACCGGTCAAGGGCGTCGCGGGCGCTGCCGGCGGAATCCGGCGCCATCTTCCAGGACCGGAGCTGGGACTCCAGCACCAGCCTGTTGGTGGCGTTGTCGTCGACGACCAGCACCCGCAGCCCGGCGAGCGTGGCGCCCGCCGACAGTCCGTCGCCGCCGTCGTCGTCCGCCTGTTCCAAGGGAATCTCAAACCAGAAGGTGCTGCCCTCCCCCTGGACACTCTCCAGCCCGATCTCTCCCTCCATCGCCTCCGTGAGGCGGCGGGAGATCGCCAGGCCCAGGCCCGTCCCGCCGTAACGACGGGTGGTGGAGGAGTCCCCCTGGGAAAACGACTCGAAGAGCCGGTCATGGTCCTCCGGCGCGACGCCGATCCCCGTGTCCCGTACCTCGAACCTGACCAGGCACCGGCCGCCCTCGCATTTCCCGGTGGTTTCCGCGTGGATGGACACCTCGCCGGTGGAGGTGAATTTCACGGCATTGGAGGCGAGGTTCAGCAGGATCTGCCGGATCCGGCCCTGATCCCCGGAGAGGCGGGCGGGCAGTTCCGGCTGGCAGTAGGCGATGAGTTCCAGGCCCTTGCCGCGGGCAGCCTCGCTGAGCAGCCCGGCAACCTCCTCGACCAGGCCCCGCGGGTCAAAGGGGCCGACGTCGAGTTCGACCTTCCCCGCCTCCAGCTTGGAGAAATCCAGGATGTCGTTGATGAGGGCCAGGAGGGACTCGCCGGCGCCGCGGACCCCCTCGGCGTAGCGCCGCTGGGTCTCGTCCAGCGGCGTGTCCAGCAGGAGGGCGGTCAATCCGATCACCCCGTTCATGGGCGTGCGGATTTCGTGGCTCATGGTGGCGAGGAATTCCGATTTCAGCCGGCTCGATTCCAGGGCGGCCTCCCGGGCGGCCAGGAGCTCCGCGGCGGCATGCCGCTGGCTGGTGATGTCGCGGACGATTTTGGCCACGCCGGTGACGGCGCCGCCCTCGGTGCGGATCGGCGAGATGGTCACCGAAACCGGGACGATGCTGCCGTCCTTGCGCACCCGCTCGGCCTCGAAGCTCTTCGGGGTGCCGAACCGGCGGACCCCGGCCAGCAACTCCTCCTCCTCCGCGCGCAGCGGCTCCGGGATCAGGAACCGCGCGTTGCGGCCGGACGCTTCCTCGGCGGTGTAGCCGTACAGCTTTTCGGCGCCCGCGTTCCAGCTGGTGATGACGCCGTCGGGGGTCATGCCCACGATGGCGTCTGCCGAGGAGTTCACGATCGCGCCCAAGCCCTTGAGCTGGGTGATCGCCGCCCGGGCCTGATCCTCGGCCCGGCGCCGGGCCGTGACGTCCCGGAAGCTCCAGACGCGCCCGACAATGTCGGACCCGACCCGCTGGGGACGGGAGTAGCGCTCGAAGGTCCGCCCGTCCTTGAAGTCCAGGATGTCGAGGCTCTCGGCGCCGGGATCGGAATAGAGCTCCTGAACCTTGTCCAGGAAGCTGCCGGGGTCCGAGAGCTGGTTCAGGACGAATGCCATGACCTGGCCGTCGTCGTGGGAGTTCAGCAGCTCCGGCGGAATGCCCCAGAGCTTCCCGAACTGTTCGTTCAGCCCTGCGATGGTCCCGTCGGAGGTGACCACCAGGATCCCGTCCGCCGTCGACTCCAGGGTGGCGGCCAGCAGCGAGAGGGTGTCGCGGAGCTGGTTTTCGGTGTGGCGCCGCTCGCTGACGTCGCGGACGTTGACGATCACGTCGGGGGCGGGGCCGCTTCCCAGATGGGCCGCGCTGACCTCGATCGGGAACTCGGTGCCGTCCCGGTGAAGACCGGAAACGGCCTGGCCGGGTCCCAGGCGGCAGATGTCGCCGGCGGCGGACAGCCCGGCGATGGCTCCCGCCAGCTCATCCCGGAAGCGCTTGGGCAGCAGCACGCCGAAGTGTGAGCCCAGCAGCTCCTCCCGCGGGTAGCCGAAGAGCCGTTCCGCTTCGGCGTTCATGAAGACGAGGACTCCCGCGCCGTCGATCCTCAGGACGGCTTCCGGCGAGCCCTCCACCAGGGCGCGGTAAACGTGTCCGGCACCTTCCACTTCGGCCATTCCCGTCCCATCAATCGCTTCAGCCCCACCGGCCCCATAGCCGTATCAGCCAAAGATATCCCGACCCGCGTACCGCATTAGCAGTATCCCGTTCGGCGCGCGGGCGCGGCTCCCGCGGCCAACCCCACCAGGGCGCCGACGCCCGCCCGGGTGACCGCCCGGACCGCTGCCACAATTCATCCAATCGAAAGATTTTTTACAGAAATCTCTGGAAATTACTCCTTCATCATCCGTATGCTGGGTTCACTTACATATCGCTGCTCCGTGGGGGAGGTGTATTGAGATGGAAAGTTCACGGCCCTTGTGGCGCGTGGTCCGGCCCGTGCTCCTCGCGGCTGCCGCCGCGACCTCGTGGCTTGCCATCTCGGCCACGGCAGCCTCTGCCGACTCCCCCACCGACCGAGGGCCGCTCGCCGGGCAGGTCCTGTCCACCGTAACGGCGATCGCCGCTCCCGATGTGGCCGTCGAACTCCCGCTGGCTTCCCGGCCCAACGGTGACGCTCCCGCACCGGGGCTCCTCTCCGTGGTGCCGAAGCTGCAGCCCCTGGCCGGTGGGGTGACGTCCCGGGCGGATGCCCTGGTGGCAACAGTCCCGGTGGCCGACGTTCCGGTGGTCGGTTCGGCCCTCATGCTCCCGCCGCTGACTCCGGTCACAGACCCTGTCCTGGGCCTTACGGACAGTGCCGTGTCCGCCGTCGTGGTCTCCGCCGACTCTGCCGTCGCGTCCGTCGTCGACGGCGTGGGGCCGGTCCTCGGCGCCGTGACCGGGCCGGTTGCCGCCGTCGTCACGCCTCCGGCGCTGCCCGCCGTCCCGTCGGAACTGCCGGCACTCCCATCGGAACTGCCCGGCGGGGCTGCTGTGGCGGCAACCCTCGACCCTCCGGCCGAAGCCGTTACAGGCAGCACCCAGAGCCCTTCTGCGGACATAGAGCCTGCCCCTGCCGCTTCGGCCGCGGCCCGGGACGCCGTCGCGGCGACGGTCTCCGCGATACCCTGCACGCAGCTTGCGGCGCCGAACCCCGCCGAAACCCCGATGATGTCCCTCGCCGATGATCCGGCCGATGAGTGGGCGCCGGGCGCCCCGGACCCCGCACCGGGGGTTCCCGGCAGCGGCTCGGGATCCGGCGCACCCTCCGGCGGTAACGCCAACCCTGCCTGGCTCTCCAGCTTCCGGCTGCACCTTGCGGGCGCCCTCAACATTCCGGCGCGGGGAGACCTGCTCGCGCCGCCCTCCCCGGTGTCCTTTGACCCGGGGTCGTCTCCTGACTAGTTGAGCCCTGCCGCGCCCAGGCGCGGCCACGGCATCCACGGCCCCAGCGGCCGCTCAACCACTCTTTTCAGGAGACTTAGTCATGCATCAAAACCTTCGCCGAGGCCTGCTCGGCACCCTCTTCGCCGGCGGCCTGCTGGCCCTCGGAAGCACGGCCGCCTCAGCGGCCGACACGACCACCACCGGCTCGGACGGACTCCTTTCCGGCGCCCAGGTCACCGCGCCGATTTCGATTCCGGTCAATCTCGGGGCGACGTCCCTGGGACTGCTGGGCGACTCCACCGCGACGACCGGCGGGACCACCACCGGGGCCGCACCGGCGGCTCCCACCGGATCCACGCCCACCGGAGCAACCTCCACCACCGGGGCGGACGGGATCCTCTCCGGCACCCAGGTCACTGCACCGGTCACGGTCCCGATCAACCTCGGCGCCACCTCCGTGGGCGCACTGGGCGACTCCACCGCCACCACCGGCGGAACCACTACCGGGACCGCACCGGCCGGATCCACCTCCGCGGGTCCGACGACCACCGGGGCGGACGGAATCCTCTCCGGCACCCAGGTCACCGCACCGGTCACGGCGCCGATCAACCTCGGCGCCACCTCCGTGGGCGCACTGGGCGACTCCACCGCCACCACCGGCGGCGGGACCAGCACCGGTACCGCGCCTGCGGCGCCTGCCGGAGCAACCTCCACCAGCGGGGCGGACGGGATCCTCTCCGGCACCCAGGTCACTGCACCGGTCACGGTCCCGATCAACCTCGGCGCCACCTCCGTGGGCGCACTGGGCGACTCCACCGCCACCACCGGCGGCGGGACCAGCACCGGTACCGCGCCTGCGGCGCCTGCCGGAGCAACCTCCACCAGCGGGGCGGACGGGATCCTCTCCGGCACCCAGGTCACTGCACCGGTCACGGTCCCGATCAACCTCGGCGCCACCTCCGTGGGAGCACTGGGCGACTCCACCGCCACCACCGGCGGGACCACCGCCGGGACCGCACCGGCCGGATCCACCTCCGTGGGTCCGACAACCACCGGGGCGGACGGAATCCTCTCCGGCACCCAGGTCACCGCACCGGTCACGGCCCCGATCAACCTCGGCGCCACCTCCGTGGGAGCACTGGGTGACTCCACTGCCACCACGGGTTCCGGCAACACGGGCCAGGCAGCAGCGGGCCCCGCATCGGGTCCTGCCACGACCGGCTCCGGCGGGATTCTCTCCGGCACCCAGATCACCGCGCCCATCAGCGCGCCGATCTCGCTCGGCGCCACCTCGGTGGGCGTCGGTGGCGGCTCTGCGGCCACGACGGGCAACCCGCCCACGGTCACCCCGCCGGTCGTGACTCCCCCGATGGTTACCCCGCCGGTCGTCACACCGCCATTGGTTACTCCCCCGGCGGCGGAGTCGCCTGCCGCCGTCCAGCCCGGAAACCAGGGCGCCACCGGCACCTCGCAGGGCATCGTGTCCGCCGCTTCAGCGCCGTCAGGTGTCCCCGCCGGGGCCACCACGCTCGCCTACACCGGAGCCAACGCCAACGCATTGTGGCTCGCGGGCCTGTTCCTCGGCGCGGGACTGCTGATGTTGCTCGGTATGCGGCTCAAGCGGTCGGCCTAAGCAACGGCCCCAGTAAAGGACTAACCGTCCTGTGAGCTGTCCGGGGACGCCCCATGGCGTCCCCGGACATCCGCGCGCACAGGGCCAGCCAGGCTCCAGCGGTCACGAATACGCCCGGCGGAGCAGGCCCGGTAGAATAAGCGTGCAAGCTCGCGGAGCGCCCGAACCACGCCGTCCTGGAACATTCCTGTTTCATCACAGCGGGACCGGCGTGAGACGGCACCACTCCGCTGCGCCCTTACCCAACGCTCACGCACAGGAGTTGCCGGATGCCCCGGATCGTTGTCGACGTCATGCCCAAGCCCGAGATTCTGGACCCGCAGGGGAAGGCGATCGTCGGAGCGCTGCCCCGCCTCGGATTCACCGCCTTCAGCGGCGTCCGCCAGGGCAAGCGTTTCGAACTCACCGTCGACGGCGAGGTGACCGAGGAGATCCTGGCCCAGGCCCGGAACGCCGCGGAGACCCTGCTCTCCAACCCGGTGATCGAGGATGTCGTCAACGTCGAGGTCGTCGAGGCCTGAAATGACTGAACAACCCCTGATCGGCGAGGCCGTCGCGATCGCTGCCGAGCCCCGGCTCGCTGGCGCGAAGATCGGCGTCGTCACCTTCCCCGGCACCCTCGATGACCGCGACGCCGCCCGCGCCGTCCGGCTCGCCGGCGCCACCCCCGTGGCCCTCTGGCACGCGGACACCACCCTGGCCGACGTCGACGCCGTCGTGATCCCCGGTGGTTTCTCCTACGGCGATTACCTGCGCGCCGGCGCGATCGCCCGGTTCGCCCCGCTCATGTCGAAGATCATCGACGCCGCCAACTCCGAGGCCCGCCTGCCGGTCCTGGGCATCTGCAACGGCTTCCAGATCCTCACCGAGTCGCACCTTTTGCCCGGCTCCATGATCAAGAACGACCACTTGAAGTTCCTCTGCCGCGACCAGGTCCTCCGCGTGGAGAACACCGCCACGGCGTGGACCGGCGACTACACCGCCGGCCAGGAAATCACCGTTCCGCTGAAGAACCAGGACGGCCAGTACATCGCGGACGAGAAGACCCTCGACGCGCTGGAAGCCGAGAACCGCGTGGTGTTCCGCTACGTCGGCTGGAACCCCAACGGCTCCCGCCGCGACATCGCCGGCATCACCAACGAGGCGGGCAATGTGGTGGGCCTCATGCCGCACCCCGAGCACGCCATCGAGGCGGGCTTCGGTCCGGAGAACGGCTCCGGCACCGAGGGCCTGGGCTTCTTCACCTCTGTCCTGAACAAGATCGTGGGAGACAACAAATGACCGAGACCCCCGCCGTGGCAAAGCCCGCGGAGTCCGGCAAGAAGTTCAACATCGACACGGTGGAGAACGCGGCCAGGACCCCTGACACCGAGCTGCCCTGGGCCGAGCTGGGCCTGAAGCAGAACGAGTTCGACGAGGTCGTCAAGGTCCTCGGCCGCCGCCCCACCGGCGCCGAGCTGGCCATGTATTCCGTCATGTGGAGCGAGCACTGCTCCTACAAGTCCTCCAAGAACCACCTGCGCCAGTTCGGCGAGAAGGTCACCGAGGAGATGAAGAAGGACATGCTAGTGGGCATCGGCGAGAACGCCGGTGTCACCAACCTCGGCGACGGCTGGGCCGTGACCTTCAAGATCGAGTCGCACAACTCGCCCTCCTTCGTGGAGCCGTACCAGGGCGCCGCGACCGGCATCGGCGGGATCGTCCGCGACATCATCTCGATGGGCGCCCGCCCCGTGGCCGTCATGGACCCGCTGCGCTTCGGCGCGATCGACCACCCGGACACCGCCCGCGTCATGCACGGCGCCGTGGCCGGCATCGGCGGCTACGGTAACTCCCTGGGCCTGCCGAACATCGGCGGGGAGATGGTCTTCGACTCCGTTTACCAGGGCAACCCGCTGGTCAACGCCCTCGCCGTCGGCGTCATGCGGCATGAGGACATCCGCCTCGCCAACGCCTCCGGCAAGGGCAACAAGGTTGTCCTGTTCGGTGCCCGCACCGGCGGCGACGGAATCGGCGGCGCGTCCGTGCTGGCGTCCGAGTCCTTCGACGACACCAAGCCCTCCAAGCGTCCGGCCGTGCAGGTGGGCGACCCGTTCGCGGAGAAGGTCCTGATCGAGTGCTGCCTGGAGCTCTTCAAGGGTTCCCTGGTGGAGGGCATCCAAGACCTCGGCGCTGCGGGCATCTCCTGCGCCACCTCCGAACTGGCGTCCAACGGCGACGGCGGCATGCAGGTCGAGCTGACCTCCGTGCTGCTGCGCGACCCCACCCTGACCCCGGGCGAAATCCTGATGTCCGAGTCGCAGGAACGCATGATGGCCGTGGTCACCCCCGAGAACGTCGAGGCGTTCGAGGCCGTGATGGACAAGTGGGCCGTGGAGTACTCCTGGCTGGGCGAGGTGACCGACACCGGCCGCCTGATCATCACCTGGGACGGCGAAGTGATCGTCGACGTCGACCCGCGCACCGTCGCCCACGACGGCCCGGTCTACGACCGCCCCTACGCCCGTCCCGAGTGGCAGGACTCCGTCCAGGCGGATGCCTTCACCGGCTCCGTGCAGGATACCGGCCGCCCGGCCGCCCCGTCCGAGCTCGCTGCGGCCGTCACCGAGCTGGTGGCCTCGCCGAACATGTGCAGCAAGGCCTGGATCACCAACCAGTACGACCGGTACGTCGGCGGCAACACCTCCATGGCGTTCCCGGACGACGCCGGCGTGGTCCGGGTCGACGAGGAGACCGGCCTGGGCGTGGCCCTGGCCACCGACGCCAACGGCCGCTACACCTACCTGGACCCGTACCAGGGCGCGCAGCTGGCCCTGGCCGAGGCGTACCGCAACGTGGCCACCTCCGGCGCCATCCCGATGGCCGTCAGCGACTGCCTGAACTTCGGTTCCCCCGAGGACCCGGACGTCATGTGGCAGCTCGCCGAAGCCATCCGCGGCCTCTCCGACGCCTGCATGGAACTCGGCATCCCGGTCACCGGCGGCAACGTCTCGCTCTACAACCAGACCGGCACCACCCCCATCCACCCCTCCCCCGTGGTGGCGGTGCTGGGCAAGCTCGACGACGTCGCCCGCCGCACGCCGTCGGGCTGGCGTGAGGACGGCCAGGCGATCTACCTCCTCGGCACCACCGGTTCCGAACTGGACGGGTCCGAATGGGCCAACATGCGCGGCCACCTGGGCGGCCGGCCGCCGAAGGTTGACCTCGCCGCCGAGCGCGAGCTGGGCCAGATCCTGATCAACGCCTCCCGCGACGGCATGGTGGACTCCGCCCACGACGTCTCCGAGGGCGGCCTCGCCGCGGCCCTGGTGGAATCCTCGCTGCGCTACGGCGTCGGCGCCCGGATCTCGCTGCAGGACGTCATGGACCGCGACGGCGTGGACCTCTTCACCGCGCTGTTCTCCGAGTCGCAGGCGCGCGCCGTCGCGGCCGTGCCCCGCTCGGAGGAGATCCGCTTCAAGGACATGTGCACCGCCCGCGGCTTCGCGCACGTCCGGATCGGCGTCGTCGACGCCGAGGGCGGCACGCTGGAGATCAACGGCGTGGACACCCTGAGTCTGGACGCGCTCCGCGAGGCGCACGAGGGGACACTGCCGAAGTACTTCGGCTAAGGCCCAACCACCGCCTGAACTGAACGGCCGCCCTCCTCAGGAGGGGCGGCCGTTCGGTTTTAATCAAGGTCGCGCGTCAGGCGGTACCCGGCATCAGCGGGTCATCGACGCCGGAGGCGTGGCGAACGGGGCGCCGGGATAGCGTTGCGCCGCGGCGTCCATCAGCCGGCCCCACTGGCCGCCGGCGATGTCCGCGCCGTCCACGCCCACGTAGTAGCGGCCGTTGATGGTGATGTCCTGGTTCACCCAGCGCGGTCCGATGCCCTGGTAGCTGCCGAACCAGGACGCCGTGGCGATCCCGGAGGTGCCGCCCACGGTCCAGGTCATGGTGTTGCCGTCCGTGGTGCCGGTCTTGGCGAAGATGTCCGTGGCCTTGGAAACCGGGATGTTGTAGCCGGAGCCCCGGGTCAGCACGTTCTTCAGCGCGTAGGTCACCCCGGCCGCGACGTTCGGATCGATGGCCTGCTGGCAGTGCGCGTCCGGGACCGGGTACGTCTTGCCGTGCGGGCCGGTGACCGATTCGAGGGCGATCGGGTCGCAGTGCTCGCCGCCGGCGGCGAAGGTGGCGTAGGCGTCGGCCATGGTCAGCGGTGCGACGTCCTGGGTGCCGATCAGGCTGGCGATGCTGGAAACGTCGTAGGGCTTGTTGGTGTGTCCGTCGGCGACGCCGGCCGCCGTCGCCATTTTCTGGATGTTGCAGAAGTCCAGCTGCGCGGCGGACTGGAAGGTGATGGTGTTGATCGACTGGTAGAGGCCCTGGAGGACGCTCATCCTGACGTAGTGGTCCGCGTCGTCGTTGGGCAGGAGGTGCGTCCCTGCCGCCGGGTCATAGGATCCGGTGGTGCGGCCGCAGGAGTTCTGCCAGGGGTAGCCGGGCCGGTAGAGGCGCACCGCGCCGTCCAGGACGGTGCCCATGGACTTGCCGGCGCGGAGCCACTCGGCGAAGACGAACGGCTTCATGGTGGAGCCGATCTGGAAGCCGCCGGCGCCATCGAGGGGCTGGCCGTTGGTGTCCCGTTCGGGCAGCGCGAAGTTGCCGGTGTAGTTGCCCGGACCAGCCGTGGGGTTGTAGTTGGTGTTCTGCGCCATGGTCAGGACCTTGCCGGTGCCGGGCTGGACGCTGACCAGGGACGCCCCGCGCTGCAGCGGGTCGGTGGCGGACATGGAGGCGTTGACCTGGTCCTGGGCCACCTTTTGCAGCGCCGGGTCCAGGGTGGTGCGGATGGTCAGGCCGCCCAGATAGAGCAGCTTCTTCCGGGCGTCCTCGTCGGGCCCGAAGGCCGGGTCGTTGAGGATCAGCCGCTGGACATAGTCGCAGAAGTACGGCGCGGAGACGGCACCGGCGCAGCCCTGGCTGGCCGGGTGGACGTTGAGGCCGATCGGGGCCTGCACAGCCGCGTCGTGGTCGGCCTGGCTGATCTTGCCCTGCTGGAGCATCTTGTCCAGGACCTCGTTGCGCCGGGACACCACGTGGTCCGGCTGGGTGAGCGGGTCGTAGTAGACCGGGCTGTTGACGACGCCGGCCAGAGCCGCCGCTTGCGGCAGGGTCAGTTGCGCGGCGCTGACGTTGAAGTATTCGTGGGCGGCGGCGTCGATCCCGTAGGCGCCGTTGCCGAAGTAGACCACGTTGAGGTAGCCCTGCAGGATCTGGTCCTTGGAGTAGGTCTTCTCCAGGGCAATCGCGAGCTTCATCTCCCGCAGCTTGTCCCCCACGGTCTTGGCGTAGCCGAGCTTGACGTCCTCGCTCTTCCCCTGCGCCACCAGGGACTCGATGATCATGTTGTTGACGTACTGCTGCGTGAGGGTGGACGCGCCCTGGCGGCCGCCCTGCGCGGTGGCGACGAGGGCGCGCAGGATGCCGGTGGTGTCGATGCCGCCGTGCTGATAGAAACGGGCGTCCTCGATGGCGACGATGCCGTCCTTGATGAAGGGGGACATCTTGTCCAGGCTGACCGGCGCCCGGTTCTCCGCGTAGAAGGAGGCGATGACGGAACCGTCGTTGGCCAGGACGGTGGAGGTGGCCGGCGGGGCGTTGAGGTTCAGGTCATCGGGGAGCTTGTCGAACATGCCGATCGAGTCGCTGACCACCTCGCCCGCCATGGCGGTGGCGGGGATGAAAAGACCGGCCACCAGCACGCCGCACACGGTCCCGGCCGCGATGAAGGCCAGGACCGCACGCCAGAGGGATCGCCTAGCGGGCATCGGGATGTTCCCGGGTCGCGGGGGCGGTCTCGGCGTCAACGGCGGCGGTCTCGGTGTCGCCGGTGGAGGGGGCGTCAACGGCGGTGGGGGCGTCAACGGCGGATGGCGCTTCCACGGCGGGAGGCGTGTCGGCCGCGGGAGGCGCGTCACCGCCGTCGGGCGCGGCGCCCGGGATTGCCACCGAACGCTTCCGGCGGAAGGTCAGCAGGAAGCCCGCCACGCCGCCAAGGAAGATCAGCGCGGCCACCCAGGTGTTGACCCGGAGCCCCAGGATCAGGTTGGCGTAGTCCGAGCGCATCAGTTCGAAGGCGAAGCGGCCCGCCGTGTACCCGGCGACGTAAAGGGCGAACACGCTGCCGGCACCGAGCTTGAACCGCCGGTCCAGAAAGAGGATGAGGAGAGCCACGACGACGCACCAGAGCGATTCGTACAGGAAGGTCGGCTGGAAGTAGCCCAGGACCACGACGGCGCCGGAGGGATCGGTGACCGCGTTTCCGGCGGCGTCCATCTGGTGGATCTGCAGCTTCCACGGCAGGGTGGTGGGGTCGCCGTAGAGCTCGTTGTTGAACCAGTTGCCCCAGCGGCCGAGGGCCTGGGCAAAGAGCACCCCGGGCGCCACGGAATCCAGGAAGGCCACGAAGGACACCCCGGCCCGGCGGCAGCCGATCCAGGCGCCCACGCAGCCGAGCGCGATCGCTCCCCAGATGCCTAGCCCGCCATCCCAGATGGCAAAAGCATTCCAGGGGTTCCGGCCGGGCAGGAAATACAGCTCCGGGTCCGTGATGACGTGGTAGATCCGGCCGCCGATGATCCCGGCCGGGACCGCCCAGACGCAGATGTCCAGGACCTGGCCTGGCAGGCCGCCGCGGGCGATCCAGCGGCGGGACCCCAGCCAGATGGCCACCGCGATGCCGGCCAGGATGCAGAGGGCATAGAAGTGGATGGTCAGCGGTCCCACGTGGAAGGCGCTGACGGTCGGGGACGGAAAAAACGAATCTCCGGCGGTCATGGCGGTCCTGTCTAAGAAGTGCGCGGCACGGTAATTGGTTCTGCCACAGAACTATTCTAGGTCTGACTGTATCCGGCTAAACTGGGCGGATGATGAGGGCCGTGGAATCCGTACCGGAGGCAGCGGCCCGCCGGGACTCCGGCGCGTGGTCCCTGACCGGCGTGATCACCCGCCTGCGCAGGGTGCTGCGCTCCAGCGTGCGGCAGGAGTTTCCCTGGGAGGCGCTGCCGATGGCCCAGGTGGAGGTCCTGCAGCGGCTGGCCGAGGAACCGGGAATCGGCGTGAGCGGGCTGGCTTCGCGGCAGCGGCTGGCCGTCAACACGGTGAGCAACCTGGTCCAGCAGATGGTGGTGTCGGGGCTGGTGGAGCGGCTGACCCGGCCGGGTGACCGGCGTTCGGTGACGCTGACCCTTACCGAGCGGGGCGCCGCGGTCCTCGCCGCCTGGCAGGACGCCAATGACCGCCGCCTCGGCGACGCCCTCCGGCGGCTGCCCGATTCCTCGCAGCAGGCCATCGAGGACGCACTTCCGGCACTGGCCGCCCTGGCCGCCCTGCTGGAGGCGGACGACCAGGATCCCGACGGCGGCGGCCTGCCTTCCCGGGACCCCGCGCCCTGAGGCCGTGCGCCGGGCCTAGTCGTCGCTGCGGAGTTCGCGCTGGCGGGCGCTGAGGAGTTCGACCTCCGGCCGGGCCGCGACGAAGCGTTCGACGGCGGCCAGCACCTCGATGAGGTGGGCGCGGTCCGCGGCGACCAGTCCGGCGCCCACCAGGGCCCTGCGGTACTGGTCCTGGTACCCGGCCTCCGTGACGGAGATGTCGAAGCGCCGCTTCAGCTCCGCCAGCAGCGGCCGGACCACGGACCGTTTTTCCTTCAGGCTGTGCACGTCGCCCAGCAGAAGGTCGAACTCGATCCAGCCGATCCACATGGCCCCAGCGTAACGCCCGGGCTAGATGGTGAGCTCGCCCATCCGGTCCCAGCCGTCGCCGTCGATCTGGCGGCTGATGATCCGGGGCGTCTCCACCAGGGCCTGGGGCATGTCCTCCATGGCCTTTTTGAAGTGGGCGCTGTTGACGTGGTCTCCGGCGGCGTCGTCCTTGAAGGCCTCGACGAGGACGAACTCGTTCGGGTCCTCGACGCTGCGTGACCACTCGAACCAGAGGTTGCCGGCTTCCTTGCGGGTGGACGTGGTGAAGTCCTCCACGAGGCCGAGCCAGCGCTCGGACCAGTCGGGCTTGACCTTGAATTTGACGACGATGAAGATCATGGACGGTCCCTTTCGGTACGGATACGGTCTTTCAGTATTTCAGTTGGGCCGGTGAGCAGGCGCCGATGGCGGCCCGGGCGATCTCCTGCTGCCGGGGCGTGCCCACGCGTTCGGCCCACTGCTCGGCCAGCTGGAATTCGACCATGGCCTCGGTGCAGCGGCCCGCTTCGTGCAGCGACCAGCCCAGGTTGTTGTGCAGCGCCACCAGCCACCGCCGGGTGCGGTCATCGCCGGCGGTGGAGGCGTACTCGAGGGCGCTGCGGGTCCAGGTTTCGGCGTGGGCGGTGTCCGCGATGGCCAGCATGTGCAGCGCGTCCACGGCCAGGAAGTCCTCGCCGAGGTGGTCCGCGAGTTCCGCGGCCTGCTCGAAAAGGGGAACGGCCATCTCGGGGTGGCCGCCGGAGTTGAGCACCCGTCCGCGCTCGAGCAGGACCCGCACCGCCACGGTGGGTTCGTCGGCGTCGACCGCGTCCAGCAGTGCGTCAGCTTCCTCGTACCGGCCCTGCAGCCCGATCGCCCGGCCCAGCTGGGTGGCAAGTTCGGCGCGTTCATCGGCGTCGAACGCCGGGTCCTCCAGTGCCTCCCGGAAGCGGGCTTCGGAGAGCCCGGGATTGTCGAAGTTCCAGATCAGGTCCAGGTTCTGTTGGTTCAGCATCCACTCACTCCTGCTCGGTTCACGCCGGCGGCCAGTTCCTGTGCACTCCTAACGTACCGGGAAGTGACCAGCCGGCGCGCCCGGTCCGTGACGGGGCGGCCGGCGGCGTAGAACCAGGTGGACGGGACACCGAAGGCGGTGATGGTGATCAGCACCCGGCCGGCCTCATCCAGCGAGATCTCGAAGGACTCCTCGCCCCGGACGGGGTGCCCGGGCAGGGTGCCGTAACCGAATCCGGCCGACTGCGGGCCGGCCCCGGGGCGGGGCGGGTGCACCCAGACCACCTCGCAGGGGGCGTCGACGCGGAACGGGCCGACGCCGAAGCCGCTGACCACCCGGACGCCGGGGGCGACGTCGGATTCGGCCCGGACCCGCAGACCCGCGCCGCGGTGCAGCTGCCAGGTCATCAGGCCGTGCACCGCCCGGCGGTAGGCCGCCTCCCCGTCGCCGATGTGGGCCCGGGTGACGATGCCGTGGCCGCCTGCGGGAAGCCGGCCGCTTTCGGTGGCACCGACGCCGGAATAGGTCAGCTCGCCCGCGGCGATCCGGTCCCCGCCCCTCACGGCCGGTCCCCGATCCGGTCGTTGCCCCGGTCTCCACCCCGTGCCAGCCGGGACCAGCCCAGTTGCGCCTGCTGGGCCCGGCTCAGGGTGGCCACCACCAGGTCGTAGGAATCCTCCACCATGTCCCGGATCATGTCGTCCGGGAGCGCACCGTCCAAGCGGACGCCGTTCCAGTGCCGCTTGTTCAGGTGCCAGGCTCCGGTGATCTCGGGGTGCACCTGCCGGAGCTGTTCCGCGAGCGCCGGTTCGCATTTGAGGCTCACGCTGAAGTCCTCCGGGTCCATGGCGGACAGGGCGAAGACCTTCGCCTGGTGCCGGGCCCCGCCGGCAATGGCGGCGCGGACCTTGAACACGGCCGTCTCGGGCCCGAACGGGTAGTCCTCGAAGGCGCCGGGGAAGCCCAGGCAGATCTCTCGCAGTGCGTCCGCGTCCATGGTCCGAGCTTACGTCCGGGCACGGACATCGGGCAGCCCGAACCCGGGAGGCCAGGTCTCCGCGGTGAGGCCAAGTCTCCCCGGTGTGCTGAAGCGGCGCGGCTGGATGGACGCTACTCCCCCGCCGCCGGCGCCTTCGGCGCGTCGCCGATGCTGTGCAGCCCCTCCGGTGTGGTCCCGTTGACCTCGTAGTCGCCCAGGATCCGGGCCTTGAAGACCGCCGGGTTGTGTGTGGCCACCGTGCGGGCGTTCCGCCAGTGCCGGTCCAGTGCCTTGGCCTTCGAGGTGGCGGAGGCGCCGGTGACGTCGAAGAGCTGCTGGGCTGCCGACTGCACCAGCTCGGGGACCAGCAGCTGCGCCTTCCCCACGGCCGCCTCTCCCCTGCTGTACCGCTCGGCGGGGGCGAGGTCCAGGCCCGGATCGGCGGCGGCGTCGAGCTCGCGGGCGGCGGCCAGGACCACGGACTCCGCGGCGAAGACCTTGGCGGAGAGCTGCCCCACGAGTTGCAGGATCAGCGGGTCGTGCCGGAACAGCTCACCCGAGCCGGTGTTGAAGGTGCGTTTCCGGTCCCGGACCAGTGCCTTCGCATCCGCCAGGGCCGCCCGCCCGATCCCGGCCAGCACCGCCAGCAGGACCAGCTGGAAGAAGGCCGGCTCGTGTGTGGTGGACACCGAGCGCTGGATGATGTGCTCCGCGGGCACGGCGACGTCGCGGAAGATTGTGGTGCCCGTCCCGGTGAGCTGCTGGCCGAACCCGTCCCAGTCGTCGAGAATCTCCACCCCGGGCGCCGTGGTGCTGACGACGGCGTATTGGCGGCCCTCCCGGCCCGCGGTACTGGCCGTGACGGCGATCCACCGGGCGAAGATGGTCCCGGTGGTGTAGAACTTCCGGCCGTTGAGCACCCAGTCCGGTCCGGACGGGGTCAGCGTGGTTCCGGTGGCGCCGAGGACGTTGCCGGACTGCTCGGTGGCCGCATTGCCGAAGATTTCGCCGGCCACCACCCGCGGGTACCAGCGGTCCTGGAAGCCGGGACCCTCCAGGCCCACGGTCTCCACGAACGCGAAGTGCGAGCGGTACAGGTGCGCCACCGAGGAGTCGGCCTCGGCCAGTTCCACCAGCAGCCGGAAGAACGGCTCGAAGCCGATCCCGTCCCCTCCGTGTTCCACGGGGACCCGCAGCCGGCCGAACCCGGCCGCGTTGAGCCAGCGGACCTGCTCGAAGGGCAGGACGCGGTCCCGCTCCCGGTCCAGGGCGCCCTCGGCGATCCGGGCGAAGACCGGTCGGAACCGCCCGGCCAGGGCCTGGTAGCCGTACTCCGTGGTGGCGCCCGCCGCCGTCGTCGTTGTTTCTGTTGAGGTGCTCATCGCGTCTCCTGTTCCCCGGGCCGGCTAGAGTTTCGCCGCGTCGGCGGCCGGGTCCTGGTCCCACGGGGTGGGCAGGATTCCGTTCTGGTAGCCGGCGAACCAGGCCTTGACCTCGGGCGACTGGTAGGCCTCCTTAAGCGCGGCCGCCTTCTCCGTGCCGGCGAACTCGGGCCGGCCGGCAACGACGATCCGGAAGGGGACCTGGTTGGCGTCGGGTTCGAAGGCCAGCGCGTCGGCCCGGGTGTGCTTGGCGTCGGCCGCCATCCGGGCGATCAGGAAGCCGGCGTCGACGTCCGGGAGGGTCTTGGCCAGGGACTGCTGGTCCACCTCCACAAACTGCAGCTTCTTCGGGTTGGCGGTGATGTTCTTCTGCGAGGTGTGGATGACGGTGGCGTCGGAGAGTTCCAGCAGCCCGGCGTCGCGGAGCATGAACAGGGCGCGGCCGTTGTTGGCCGGGTCCACGGGGATGCCGATCTTGGCCCCGTCGGGGAGCTCGCTGAGGGACTTGTACTTGTCCGACCAGATCCCGCCGGGCGCGCTGTAGACGTAGAACAGGCCGACGTTGGAGAGGCCCTTGTCCTGGTTGAACTGCTTGAGGTAGGCGTTGTGCTGGAAGAAATTGGCGTCGAATTCACCGTTCGCCACCGCAAGGTTGGGCTGGATGATGTCCGTGACGTAGGTGGGCTCCAGCGTCCAGCCCTTGGCCTCGAGGAGCTTCTTGGCGATCTTCGTTGGCTCCTGGTACGGCGCGGACTCGGTGACGATGATCTTGATGGTCTTCCCGCCCGAGGCGGCGTTGGCGCCGCCGGGGTTGACCAGGCCGCAGCCGGTGAGGGCCGTCGCGGACGCGGCGCCGGCTCCGGCGAGGGCGAACTTGAGGAAATTTCTGCGGTGCATGGCGGGTGTCCTTTGTCGAGAGGGGGATTAGACGCCGACGGCGGCGGGAGTGTTTTCGGCGGCCGCGGAGAACGCTGTGAAGGCACCGCGGAATGCGGCGGCGGGGTGCCGGCCGTTGAGTCGGGGGCCGTCACCGAAGAGCTTTTCGCGCAGGGTTCCCGGCGCATAGTCGGTCTGGGCGAGGCCGCGGTCCCGCAGTTCGGGCAGCACCCCGGTGATGAAGTCGGTGTAGGACCCCGGGATGGTCTGGTTGATGATGTTGATCCCGTCGATGCCGGCGTCCTGCCATTCTTCGAGCCGGTCAGCGATCTGTTCGGGCGTGCCCACCACCCGGTTGGCCCGGCTGCGGTACAGCGCGATGTCGCGGAGCGTCGGGTTGCCGCCGCGGGTGGAGGCCCGGATGGCCTCCAGGTGTCCCTGGCTGCCCTCGGTCTGGATGTCGCCCAAGGGGGTGTCCAGCGGCAGGCCGCCCAAGTCGACGCCGAATCCGCCGCCGACGTGGGCCAGCAGGGCCTCGATGTCCAGGCTGTCCTCCAGCTCGGCCGCTTTCCGGGCTGCCTCGGCCTCGGTACCGCCTACTACGAAGTGCATGCCCTGGAGGAACTTCACGTCCTCGGGACGACGGCCGGCGGCCACCGCCTGCTCGCGAACGGCGGCCGTGTAGGCGGCCGCGATCGCGGTGCTGGGCGCCAGGGTGAAGGTCGCCTCCGCGTTGGCGGCGCAGAACTGCTGGCCGCGGCCGGAGCTGCCGGCCTGGAAGAGCACCGGGGTGCGCTGCGGCGACGGCGCCACGAGGTGCGGCCCGTCGATGGAGTAGCGGGGCCCGCTGTGGTAGATCTTGCTGACCTTTTCGGGGTCCGCGTGGAGGCCGCCCTCCTTGTCCCGGACCAGGGCGTCGTCCGCCCAGGAGCCCTCCCACAGCTTGTAGGCCGCCTCGACGTATTCGTCCGCCCAGTCGTAGCGCTCGTCATGTTTGGTCAGCTCGGTGGCGTTGAAGTTCCGGTGCGAGTTTTCCAGCACGCTGGTGACGATGTTCCAGCCCACCCGGCCGTTGCTGATGTGGTCCAGGGTGGACATCTGCCGGGCGAACTGGAAGGGGTGGCTCTGGATCACGGAGGAGGTGGCGGCCAGGCCGATCTCCCGGGTGGCGGCGGCCAGGGCCGAGAGCAGGATCAGCGGGTCGTTGGAGGGAACCTGCAGGCCCTTCCTCAGGTGGGAGGCCCAGCCGCCGTCGTAGTCGCCGTAGAGGCCCACGACGTCGGCGAAGAAGATCGCGTCGAATTTCGCGTCCTCCAGCTGCCGGGCCAGGTCGGTCCAGAGCTGCAGTTCGTTGAAGCGGTGCTGCTGGGCCTCGGGGCGGCGCCATTGGCCGCCCATGATGTGGCTGGTGGTGTTCATGACGAACGCGCTGAGGAGCAGGCGGGGGCGGGGTCCGTCGAAGCGGGGGCTGGCTGGTGAAGTCATGGTTCTGCTTTCCGAAGTGGGGCGCCGGGGCCGCGGTCAGAGGCGCTTGTCGAGGCGGCGGGCCAGGCGGGAGCCGCCGAACTGGACGAGGGTGACCAGCAGGATCATCAGGATGATCGCGGTGATCATCAGCGGGGTTTCGTAGCGGTAGTAGCCGTAGCGGATGGCGAAGTCGCCGATCCCGCCGCCACCCACCAAGCCCGCCATCGCCGAGTAGGAGATGAAGCTGACGGTCATGATGGTGATGGAGCTGACCAGTCCCGGCCGGGCCTCCACCAGCAGCACGTCCCGGACGATCTGGGACCGGCTGGCTCCCATCGAACGGGCGGCCTCCACCACCCCGCTGCCGAGCTGGCTGAGGTTCTGCTCCACGAAGCGGGCGAAGTACGGGATGGCGTTGATGGTCAGCGGGACGATCACCGCGGCCGTGCCGATGGTGGTGCCCACGATGAAGCGGGTCACCGGGATGATGGCGATCAGCAGGATCAGGAACGGGAAGGACCGGACCAGGTTGACCAGGCCGTCCAGGACCCGGTGGAGCCGGGGCCGGTGCCGCAGTCCGCCGGGGCCGATCGTGTAGAGCCAGACGCCCAGCGGCGTGCCGATCAGGACGGCGAGCGGTATTGCGACCAGCAGCATGGCCAGGGTCTGGCCCATGGCGGCGCCGATTTCGGGCAGGACCGAGAGGATGCGCTCAAGCATGGATCAGGCCTTTCGGGGCGGGGCCGGCCGGGGCGGCTGCCCGGTGGGGCCGGTTCAGCTCGATGGCGTCGGAGACCAGGTACCGCCCGATCGAGGTGGCGGGGTGGAAGCCGGGGCGTTCGAGCTCGGCCAGGTCGAATTGCTCGACGATCCGGCCGTCCTCCATGACCGCGACGTTGTCCGCGATGGCCTTGATGACGTTCATTTCGTGCGTGACCACCACGATCGTGATGCCGAATTCGGCGTTGACGTCCGCGAGGTACTGCAGCACGGAGGCGGTGGTCCGGGGGTCCACGGCCGACGTCGGTTCGTCGCAGAGCAGGACCTTCGGCTCCGTGGCCAGCGCCCGGGCGATGGCCACCCGCTGCTTCTGGCCGCCGGAGAGCTTCGCGGGGTAGCTGGCGGCCTTGTCCGCGAGGTCCACGATGGCCAGGGCGTCGGCCGCCCGGCGCCGGCGTTCGGCCTTCCCCACCCCGGCGAACTTCAGTGAGAGCTCCACGTTCTCCTGCGCGGTGAGGTTGTTGAGCAGGTTGAAGTGCTGGAAGATCATGCCGATGCCGTGCCGGCTGCTGCGCAGTTCCGGCTCGCTCAGGGCGGTCAGGTCCACGCCGTCGACCAGGACCCGGCCCGAGGTGGGGCGTTCGAGCAGGTTGATGTTGCGCAGCAGCGTGGATTTGCCGGCGCCGGAGAACCCGATGATGCCCTGGATCCGGCCGCGCTCCACGGTGAGGGTGACGTCGTCGACGGCGGTGAACCGGCCGTCCTTCGACCGGAACGAGGTGCTGACGTTCTGGATCTCGATCACAGCGGACCGCCCGCGATCCGGGCCGGCGCTGCCGTCGTTGTGGTGTTCATGATTCCTCCGGGGCTCGCCCGAGGAAAGCCTCGTCCCCCGGCGCCGGGGCAGCACAAAGCGCGGCCTCTCAGGTCCGTGGAACAGTGGTTCTCCATCGGTCCTGGCGGTAGCACCGTCCTCATCGAGGGGGTTGCTGCGGCGTCACGGAGCCAGGTCTCTCAGCCGCTCGGGATGGTTACCCCACGAATCTGGCACACGCCCGGCCGGTGTGAAAGCGGCGCGTCACACGCCGTAAAGCTCCCATCAGTCCCGGTCAGAGGCCCAGGAGCGGCGCTTCTCGTGCCGGGCAGGCGTTCATGACGACGTCCAGCCCGGCGGCCTTGGCCCGTTCCGCCGCGGCCTCGTCGATGACGCCCAGCTGCAGCCAGACGGCGCCGGCGCCGGCGGCAATCGCCTGGTCCACCACGTCGCCGACGCGGCCGGAGTTCACGAAGCAATCCACGACGTCGATGGGCCGTTTCTCCGCCGGGATTTCCCCCAGCGAGCGGTAGCCGGCCTCCCCGTGGACGTCGTCGCCGGGCAGGTTGACCGGGATGATGTCCATGCCCAGGCGGTCGCGGATGAACAGCGACGTGTCGTAGGCCGCACGCCATTGGTTGGTGCTCAGGCCCACGATGGCCCATCGGCCCCTGGTGCGCAGGAGGCGTTCGACGACGGCGGGATCGTTCACGTGGCTCATGCGGCCAGCCTACGTCCGCCGGCAGCGGCCCCGCAGTAGGGAATCCCACCCCGGGCACTGCGCCGAATTTCTGATCGGGCCAGACACCTCACGTCCGCAGGTTTCCGAATATTACGCGCCCATTTGGCGAAAATCCGCCGTTCGGTTTTAGTAGACAATGACCATCCCGAGCGGCCGAGAGACCTGGATCGATGACGCCGCAGCAACCCTGGTCGACGGACCTCCACCCCGGAGCCCGCCGATAACGAGGACGCACGCCGAGGGAAAGGTCCGGACTGACTACCCGGGCCAAAGGCTGCTTCCGTAGGGTGCTACTGCCAGGACCGATGGAGTAACCCTATGACTGCTGTCCTGCACCCGCCCCAGCCCCGGGCCGACGCCCGGCCCGGCTCCGGCACCCCCGCCCTCCCGGTCTCCTTCCGCGGCCTGGGCCGCGCGTTCGGGACCGGCCCCGCCGCGCACACCGTCCTCCGGGACGTCAGCTTCGACGTCGTCCCCGGCGAGGTGCTGGCCATCCTGGGCGCCTCCGGCTGCGGCAAGTCCACCCTGCTCCGGGCCGCCGCCGGGCTCGACGCCGCCACCTCCGGCAGCGTCGCCATCCACGGCGAGCCGGTACGCGGCGTCGACGACCGCTGCGCCTTCGCGTTCCAGGAGCCGCGGCTGCTGCCCTGGCACACGCTCCAGGCGAACATCGCCATCGGGCTGCCCGCCGGCGTCAGCGCCCGCGACGGCAAGGCCAAAGTGGCCCGCCTGCTGGAACTCGTGGGACTGCAGGACTTCGCCAAACACCGCCCCCGGGAGGTCTCCGGCGGCATGGCCCAGCGCGCGTCGCTGGCCCGGGCCCTGGCCCGGAACCCCGGCGTGCTGCTCCTCGACGAGCCCTTCGGCGCCCTCGACGCACTGACCCGGATCAAGATGCAGGACCTGCTCCTGGAGGTCCACCGCGCCGAACCCACCACGGTGCTGCTGGTGACGCACGACGTCGACGAGGCCCTGCAGCTGGCGGACCGCATCATCGTCCTCGGCCGGGAGGACACCGAATCGTCCCCGGCCGGCGCCACGATCGTGCGCACCCTCACCGTTCCCGGCGGACGGCCCCGGGACCGCGCCTCGGCCGACCTGGCCCGCATGCGCACCTCGCTCCTGGCCAGCCTCGGCGTCGACGGCCACTAACGGCCCCGCCCCTGCCGCCCCGGTCACGGCCTGAACGGTCCGTCCACTCCCGGCAGGCAGCGCCGCCGGCATCCCGGCACCGGACCGGCCGAGCCGCCCGCTCCCCGCGCCGGCGGCCACCCGCATCACTCTCCTGTCTCTTTCGCATCGCTCGCACCGCCCGAAAAGGAACTTCCATGGCTCCCACCCGCACCACGTCCCGCCGTTTCGTCCTCACCGCCGTCGCCGCCTCCGCGGCCCTGGCCCTCACCGGGTGCGTCGCCGGGGAAGGTTCCGGCAGCCAGCCCGCAGCCGCCGCGGCCGCCGGCGGCAACGGCGGCGGCACGCTGACCATCGACTTCGCCACCTACAACCCGCTGAGCCTGGTGATCAAGAAGAAGGGCTGGCTGGAGGCCGCCCTCAAGGACCAGGGCGTCACCGTCAAGTGGGTCCAGTCGGCCGGCTCCAACAAGGCCAACGAGGCACTCCGTTCCGGCGCGGTGGACGTCGGCTCCACCGCCGGTTCGGCCGCACTCCTGGCCAAGGCCAACGGCTCCCCGATCAAGACCATCGACATCTTCTCCCAGCCCGAATGGGCAGCCCTGGTCACCAAGCCCGGCTCCGGCATCAGCACGGTGGCGGACCTGAAGGGCAAGTCGGTCGCGGCCACCAAGGGCACGGACCCGTACTTCTTCCTGCTGCAGGCGCTGTCCGAGGCCGGCCTCTCGCCCAAGGACGTCACCGTGCAGAACCTGCAGCACGCGGACGGCCGCACCGCCCTGGAGAACGGATCCGTGGACGCCTGGTCCGGGCTGGACCCGATCATGGCCGGCGCCGAGCAGAAGGGCGCCAAGCTCTTCTACCGGAACCTCTCGTTCAACACCTACGGCTTCCTCAACGCCACCGAGTCCTTCCTCAAGGACCGGCCGCAGCAGGCGCAGACCGTGGTGAACGCCTACGAGAAGGCCCGCGCCTGGGCGGCCGCGAACCCGGACGAGACCGCGCAGATCCTGGCCGAGGCCGCCGGCCTGGACCTGGCCGTGGCGAAGACGGTGGTCCTGCAGCGCAGCAACCTCAACGTCAATCCCGCGCCGGGCGAGGCCCAGCGCACGGTCCTCGCGAAGATCGGCCCCACCTTCGTGGAGACCGGGGACGTGGCGAGCCAGAAGCAGATCGACGACGCCGTCGGCTCGCTTCTCGATGACTCGCTGGTGAAGAAGGCGGACGCCTCCGCCATCAAGGACTCCTGATGGCCGTCCCCGGAGATTCCCCCTTCACCGGCACCACCGTTGCGGACGGGCGCGCTGCAGCCGCCCCCGCAGCTCCGGCAGACGCCGCCCGGCCGGCCTCCCCCGTCACGGGAGGACACGGCACCCCGGCGAACGGATGGTCCCCCGCCGGGTTCCTGGCCCGCGGCTGGGCGCGTCTGCTCCTTGGACTGCTGGTCCCCGCGGCGGTGCTGGCGGCCTGGCAGCTGTCCACCGCCGCGGGACTCTTTAGCGTGGTCCAGCTCCCGCCGCCGGCCATGGTGCTCGACGCCGGCCTCGACCTGCTCCGCCGCGGGCAGCTGGGCCTGCACGTGGCCATCTCCACCCAGCGGGTGCTGATCGGCTTCGCCGTCGGCGCCGCCCTGGGCCTGCTGCTCGGCTCCCTGGTGGGGCTCTCCCGCGTGGCGGACGCGCTACTGGGCCCCACCATCGGCGCGCTGCGGGCCGTCCCGTCCCTGGCCTGGGTGCCGCTGCTGATCCTCTGGATGAAGATCGGCGAGGACTCCAAGGTCACCCTGATCATGATCGGCGCGTTCTTCCCCGTCTTCACCACCGTTTCGCTGGCCCTGCGCCACGTGGACCGGAACCTGGTGGAGGCCGCCCGCGCCTTCGGGCTCAAGGGGGTCAAGCTGCTGACCACGGTGCAGTTGCCCGCCGTCGTGCCCGCCGTGTTCTCCGGGCTGCGGCTGGCCCTGGCCCAGGCGTGGCTGTTCCTCGTGGCGGCCGAGCTCATCGCCTCCTCGATGGGCCTGGGCTTCCTGCTGACCGACTCGCAGAACAACGGCCGCACAGACCGGCTGCTGCTGGCCATCGTGCTGCTGGCCGTGATCGGCAAGATCACCGACGCGCTGCTGGGCCTGGCGGAGAAATGGGCGGTGAACCGGTGGGCGTAACGGCAGCAGAGACCACGGCACAAACCCCGGACCCCCAGACCCTGGGCCAAGGCGCCGTGGCACCACAGACACAGGCTCCGTTGACCGAGGCCGAACGCATCGCATTCTGGGAACAGGCCGCGCTGCGCCTGGACTGGGAACCCGCCGGGTCCGCCGGTGCGGGGCTGCCCTGGCACACCACGCACCGCCGCGTCCCCGCGGACCCGGCGGCCGGAACCGGTCCGCAGATCAGCTGGTTCGAGGGCGGGAAGCTCAACGTCGCCTACAACTGCGTCGACCGCCATGTAGCGGCGGGACGCGGTGACACCGTGGCGCTGTACTTCGAAGGCGAACCGGGCGACCGGCGCACCCTCACCTACGCGGACCTGCAACGCGAGGTATCCCGGGCCGCGAACGCCCTGCTGGACCTCGGCATCACCAAGGGCGACCGCGTGGTCATCTACCTCCCGGTGATCCCCGAAACGGTCATCATCACCCTGGCCGTGGCCCGCATCGGCGCCATCCACTCCCTGGTGTTCGGCGGGTTCTCCGCCGACGCGCTGAAGTTCCGGGTGGAGGACACCGGCGCGAAGCTGCTGGTCACCACGGACGGGCAGTTCCGCCGCGGCGCCGCGGTGCCGGTGAAGGCCAATGCAGACGCCGCCGTCGCCGGGGACAACGCCGTCGAACACGTCCTGGTGGTCAACCGGACCACCGCGCCGGAGGACCTTGGCACCGTCCCGATGGTCCCGGGCCGGGACGTGTGGTGGCACGACGCCGTCGGGCGCGCCTCCGACGTCCACGTCGCCGAGGCGTTCGACGCCGAGACGCCGCTGTTCATCATGTACACCTCCGGCACCACCGGAAAGCCCAAGGGCCTGGTCCACACCTCCGGCGGCTACCTGACCCAGGCGTCATGGAGCTTCGAGCACCTCTTCAGCAACCCGGACCCGGCGCTCCGGGACCGGGACGTCCACTGGTGCACCGCGGACCTGGCCTGGGTCACCGCGCACACCTACGAGCTGTACGGCCCGCTCTCCAACGGCGCCACCCAGGTGATCTTCGAGGGCACACCGAACACCCCGCACCCGGGCCGGCACTTCGAGATCATCGAACGCTACGGCGTCACGCAGTACTACACCGCCCCCACTCTGGTGCGCTCGCTGATGGGCTGGTTCCCGGACGGCGTGCCCGACGCATACGACTTGTCCTCCATCCGGCTGCTCGGAACCGTGGGCGAGGCCGTGAATCCGGAGGCCTGGCGCTGGTTCCGGGACAACGTCGGAGCCGGCACCGCGCCGGTCGTGGATACCTGGTGGCAGTCTGAGACCGGTGCCACCATCCTCTCCCCCGCCCCGACCGACACCGCATTCAAGCCCGGTTGCGCCGCCCGGCCGCTGCCCGGCGTCGGCGCCCGGATCGTGGACGGGGCCGGGGCCCCGGTACCGCCCGGGGTGCAGGGCTTCATCGTGGTGGACGCCCCCGGCCCGGCAATCGCCCGCACCGTCTGGGGCAACCCGCGGCGCTACTACGACTCGTACTGGCGCCAGTACTCGGAACAGGGCTGGTTCCTCGCCGGCGACGGCGCCAAATACGACGACGACGGCGACATCTGGATCCTGGGCAGGGTGGATGACACCCTCAATGTCTCCGGGCACCTGCTTTCCACCATCGAGATCGAATCGGCACTGGTCTCGCACCCGGACGTGGTGGAGGCCGGCGTCTGCCCGGTCCCCGACCCCAAAACCGGCCACGCGGTGGTCGCGTTCGTCGTCCCCAAGGGCGGCGACGCCGGCCGGGCCCCGTCCACCGAGGAACTGCGCAACCACGTCGCGAAGGCGATTGGGCCGATCGCGAAGCCGCGCGACGTCGTCGTGGTCCCGGACGTGCCGAAGACTCGCAGCGGCAAGATCATGCGGCGGCTGCTGACCCAGCTGTTCGAGGGCACCGAACTCGGCGACACCACGTCGTTGCAGAACGAACCCTCTATCGCCGGCATCCAGCAGGCCCTCCGCGAACGCAGCACAGAACCCTCCCGGAAGTAAGGAACACCATGACCGAGCACAGCACCGTCGCCCGTCTCTCCGAACCGCTCAAGTTCGCCTACTGGGTCCCCAACGTCTCCGGTGGCCTGGTGGTCTCCACCATCGAACAGCGCACCGGCTGGGACTTCGACTACAACAAGAAGCTTGCCCGCATCGCCGAGGATTCCGGTTTCGAGTACGCCCTGACCCAGACCCGCTACGCCGCCTCCTACGGCGCGGACAAGCAGCACGAGGCCACCTCGTTCAGCCTGGGCCTGCTGGCCGCCACCGAGCGGCTGAAGGTGATCGCCGCCGTCCACCCCGGCATGTGGCACCCGGGCGTGCTGGCGAAGTACCTGATCACCGCGGACCACATCTCCAACGGCCGCGCCGCCGTGAACATCGTCTCCGGCTGGCTCAAGGCCGAGTTCGAAAACTTCGGCCTCGAGTGGCTGGAGCACGACGAGCGCTACGTCCGCACCGAGGAGTTCATCCGGGTGCTCCGCGGCCTGCTGACCGAGAAGAACTTCAGCCAGGCCGGCAAGTACTACAACATCACCGACTTCACCCTGCAGCCCGCCCCCGTGGACGTCCCCGGCCGCGCGCACCCGGAAATCTTCTTCGGCGGCAACTCCACCGCGGCACAGGCCACGGCCGGCCGCGTGGCGGACTGGTACTTCTCCAACGGCAAGGACCTGGAAGGCTTCAAGGAGAACATCGCCGGCGTCGTCGCCGCGGCCGGCGAAGCCAGGCGCGGGACCGACGGCGCCCTCGATTTCCCGAAGTTCGGACTGAACGGCTTCGTGATCGCCCGGGATTCCGAAAAGGAGGCCCGCGAGACCCTCCGCGAGATCGTCGCCAAGGCGCACAAGCCCGCCGTCGAGGGTTTCCGCGACGCCGTTCAGGAGGCCGGGGCGTCCACCAGGGACGGCAAGGGCATGTGGGCGGACTCCAGCTTCGAGGACCTGATCCAGTACAACGACGGCTTCAAGACCCAGCTGATCGGCACCCCCGAACAGATCGCGGAACGGATCGTTGAATACAAGAAGATCGGAGTGAACCTGCTCCTGACCTGCTACCTGCACTTCCAGGAGGAGGTGGCCGCGTTCGGCAAGGACATCCTGCCGATCGTGCGCGAGCTCGAGGCCGACCTGGCCCGCAAGCACGGCACCGAACTTTCCACCCCTGCCACCAAGATTGAGGTGAACGCGTAATGGCCGACCGTACCTTCGGGTTCCGCACCCGCGCCCTGCACGCCGGCGGCACCCCCGACGCCGAACACGGCGCCCGGGCCGTGCCGATTTACCAGACCACGTCATTTGTCTTCAAGGACACCCAGGACGCGGCCAACCTCTTCGCGCTACAGAAGTACGGCAACATCTACTCCCGGATCGGCAACCCCACGGTGGCCGCGTTCGAGGAGCGCGTCGCCTCCCTGGAGGGCGGCATCGGCGCCGTCGCCACGTCCTCGGGCATGGCCGCGGAGTTCGTCACCTTCGCCGCGCTCACCCAGGCCGGGGACCACCTCGTGGCCTCCTCCCAGCTCTACGGCGGCACCGTGACCCAGCTGGACGTCACGCTCCGCCGCTTCGGCGTGGACACCATCTTCGTCCCCGGCACGGACCCGGCGGACTACGCCGCGGCCATCAGGGAGAACACCAAGGCGATCTTCGTCGAGGTCGTTGCCAACCCCTCCTCCGAGGTCCAGGACCTGGCCGGGCTGGCGAAGGTGGCGCACGACGCCGGCATTCCGCTCGTCGTCGACGCCACCCTGAGCACCCCGTACCTGGTGCGGCCGATCGAGCACGGCGCGGACATCGTGATCCACTCCGCCACCAAGTTCCTCGGCGGCCACGGCACCACCCTGGGCGGCGTCGTCGTCGAAAGCGGCCGCTTCAACTGGGGCAACGGCAAGTTCCCCACCATGACCGAGCCGGTGGCCTCCTACGGCAACGTCTCCTGGTGGGGGAACTTCGGCGAATACGGGTTCCTCACCAAGCTGCGCTGCGAGCAGCTGCGGGACATCGGCCCGGCCCTGTCACCGCAGTCCGCGTTCCAGCTGCTGCAGGGCATCGAGACGCTGCCGCAGCGGCTGGACGAGCACCTGAAGAACGCCCAGGCCGTGGCCGAATGGCTCGAAGCCGACGAGCGGGTGGCGTACGTGAACTACTCCGGCCTGCCCTCGCACCCGCACTTCGAACGGGCGCGGAAGTACCTGCCGCTGGGCCCGGGGTCCGTGTTCTCGTTCGGAGTCAAGGGCGGCCGCGCCGCGGGGCAGAAGTTCATCGAGGCCCTGCAGCTGGCCTCGCACTTGGCCAACGTGGGCGACTCCCGGACCCTGGTGATTCACCCGGGCTCCACCACCCACCAGCAGCTCAGCCCGGAGCAGCTCGAATCCGCGGGCGTGCCCGAGGACCTGGTCCGCATCTCGGTGGGCCTGGAAGACATCGAGGACATCCTCTGGGACTTGGACCAGGCCCTGGCCGCGGCCTCGAAAGTGCCGGCCGCCGGCGTATCCGCGGAACCGGAAGAACTGCCCGCCGAGGCCTGCACGATTGGAGCGAACTGATGACTGACGCAACCCGCACCTGGACCGGACCGTCCGCGCCGGAGCGGCTGAACCTGCTCCGGCAGGCGAAGTCCATCGCGATTGTGGGCGCCTCGGACAAGCCGTCCCGGGCCAGCTACTTCGTGGCGACGTACCTGCTGTCCTCCACCCGGTACAAGGTCTACTTCGTGAATCCGGTGGTCAAGGAAATCCTGGGCCAGCCGAGCTACGCGTCGCTGGCGGACCTGCCGGAGAGCCCGGACATTGTGGATGTGTTTCGCAAGCACGATGACCTGCCGGGCGTGCTGGACGAGGCGATCGCCGCCGGCGCCAAGACGCTCTGGCTGCAGCTGGGGTCCTGGCATGAGGACGTGGCCAAGGAGGCCGAGGCGGCCGGGCTGAACGTGGTGATGGACCGGTGCGTGAAGATCGAGCACGCCCGTTTCCACGGCGGCCTGCACCTGGCCGGCTTCGACACCGGCGTCATCTCCTCGAAGCGGCAGGTCCTGGCCTAAGCCGGGATCAGCGCTGCCCCGTCCCGTCCGGAACCTCGGGGATGGCCGGGACGGTGGGCAGCGGGCTGACCGGGATGCCCCGGCCATCAGCGCCGGGGATCACCGGGGTGACCGGCCGCTGCGGCGGGGTCGGCAGGACGCCGGTCCGGCCGACGTCGCGGCCCAAACCCGGCTGCGTGGCCGAAGTGCTGGGCCGGACCGGTTCGGGGACCGCGCCCGGAGCCGTTGCCTGCAGGGTCGGTGCCGTGACCGTGCCGGCCGGCGCGGGGGCCGGTGCCGGAAGCGCCGGCAGATCCGACGGCGACGGGCGGACCGACGACGGAGCGGGGGCCGGGGCGTTGCCGGCGGGCTGGAAAATACTGCCCACGGTGTGGCCGACGCTGTCGCGGAAGTCCTGGCTGGCGGCGGCCACGGCACCCGCACCGAGGGTCATGGCACCGACGACGGCGCCGCCCACCAAAGCCATCCGGCGCCGGTTTCCCCGGCTGCGGCGGTGTGCCGCCAGGCTGGCAACGCCCGCGGGGAGCGGGGGCTCCTCGACGGAGGAGGCGGATTCTTCGGAAGAGGCGGCTGCTGCGGGGGCGCCGGCGGCGAGCAGGGCCGCGAGGTCGGCCCGCGGGGCGGGGGCCTGGTCCGGGACCAGGGCCTGGAGGTTTTCCAGGGCGCCGCGGAGTTCGGCGGCAGATTCCAGGCCGGCATCACGGAGCACCGCCTGGATGCTGCCATCCTGCTGGGGTTTGCGGGTGCCGGTCATGATGCTGCGTGGTCCTTTTCTGTTACCAGTTCGCGCAGGGCACTGAGCCCGCGCCGCTGAAGCTGTTTGATGGCACCGGGGCTCTTGCCCATGATGCTGGCCACCTCGTCGATGGCGAGGTCCGCGACGATCCGCAGGACCAGGACTTCCCGTTGCTCCTCGTTGAGCAGGGAGAGTGTGTGGGTCAGGCCCCCGAGCGATCCGAGTGCCTCGTCCTCCGCGGAGACCGTGTGCCGGTCATCCGTGAGGGGGTCGTAAGGGGTGTGGTGCGGGGCCCGTTCCGAGCGGCGGTAGTGGTCCACCAGGCGGGCGTGGGCCACGGAGAAGATAAAGGTCCGCAGCCCCTTGTGGCCGCCGGTGACGCCGCCGAGCCGGGGCAGGATGTCCACGAACACGTCCTGGGTGAGGGCCTCGGCATCGTCGACGCCCTTGGCCCGGAAGTAGCCCAGCACTGCCGGGGACATCACGGTGTAAACGGCGCTGAATCCTGACGGGTCGCCAGCCAAGGCGGCTGACAGTTCGTCATCGCTCAGCTGGTCTGCCAAGAGGCTTTCCTTCCGTTTACTGCTGTGGGGTGCGGCCCCCAAGATCTTAGCGGCCGCACCCCGTCACCTCCGAAAGGAGATGGGCAGTGCTTACTTCTTCACCTGCGGGACATCCACCGACGGGACGGCCGGGACGGCCGGGGTAGCCGGGAGGTCCTTGGCACCCGGGACGGCCGGGGTGGCCACGGTGACGCCGGCGTGGGCCTGGGCCTCTGCGGCGCCCTTGGCGTTGGCGGCGCCGTCGACGGTCACGCCGTCCTTGTCGGCGGAGACGGAGCCCTCGGCGGACTCGTCGGCACCCTTGACGGAGGCGTCGCCCTTGGCGGCACCGTCAACGGCGGGGGCGGACGGCACAGCCGGAACGGCCGGGGTAGCCGGAACGGCGGGCAGCGACGGGGTCGCCGGAACGGCCGGGGTGGCGGGCGTAGCGTTGCTCACTTCAGCCTGCTGGGTGTTCGAGACCTGGGCCGCGTTGGCCAGGCCGATTCCGGAGAAGCCTCCGACCGCGAGAATGGCGGCGCCGACAGCAATCTTGGTGGTCTTGCTAACACTCTTCATGAAAATTACATCCTTTGGTTGTGGAGGGCCGGCGGCGCCCGATGGGGGCGGGCGCCCGCCGGCTCTTACAGTTGGGATCCCGTCGGCACCTGATGGGGGCAGGTGCCCGTCGGATCCTTCCGGCGAAGCCCGCGGCGCCCGATGGGGGCGGGTGCCGTGCGGTAGCTTCGCGGCCGCGCCGCGGAACGTGGTTGGGGTCCAGGTCCCATGCGGCGCTTACATAGGGGTAATCGCCGGGAGGGCCGAAAAGGTTACGCGGATCCGGAAAATTCTTTTGTTTCTTTTTCCCAGGACCGTTCCGCCGCGGATTTCCGGGGTTTTTCTGGAGTTTTCCGGGGTTGCCCCGGGGTTAAACGGCGACGGCGGCGCCCCACCGTTCCGGGTGGGACGCCGCCGTCGGGCGCTCGAAGGGCGTTAGCCCTTAATCAGGTCAGTCGTTGATCAGATCGTTGACCACGATCGTCTGGTCGCGGTCCGGGCCGACGCCGATCGCGGAGAACCGGGTGCCGGAGAGCTTCTCGAGCGCCAGCACGTAGTTGCGGGCGTTCTCCGGCAGGTCGTCCAGGGTGCGGGCGCCGGTGATGTCCTCGGTCCAGCCGGCGAAGTACTCGAAGATCGGCTTCGCGTGGTGGAACTCGGTCTGGGTCATCGGCATCTCATCGTGCCGGACGCCGTCGACGTCGTAGGCCACGCAGACCGGGATCTGCTCGATGCCGGTGAGCACATCCAGCTTGGTGACGAAGTAGTCGGTGAAGCCGTTGACGCGGGAGGCGTGCCGGGCCAGCACGGCGTCGTACCAGCCGCAGCGGCGCGGGCGGCCGGTGTTGACGCCGAACTCACCGCCGGTCTTCTGCAGGTAGACGCCCATCTCGTCGAACAGCTCGGTGGGGAACGGTCCGGCGCCGACGCGCGTGGTGTACGCCTTGATGATGCCGATCGAGCGGGAAATCCGGGTGGGGCCGATGCCCGAGCCCACGGACGCGCCTCCGGCGGTCGGGTTGGAGGAGGTCACGAACGGGTAGGTGCCGTGGTCGACGTCGAGGAACGTGGCCTGGCCGCCCTCCATGAGGACCACCTTGCCCTCGTCCAGCGCCGTGTTCAGCAGGAAGGTGCTGTCCACGACCAAGGGGCGGAGGCGCTCGGCGAAGGAGAGGAAGTAGTCCACGATCTCGTCCACCTCGATGTCGCGGCGGTTGTAGACCTTGACCAGCAGTTCGTTCTTCTGCCGCAGCGAGCCCTCGACCTTCTGGCGCAGGATGGACTCGTCGAAGACGTCCTGGACGCGGATGCCGAGGCGGGCCACCTTGTCCATATAGGCCGGGCCGATGCCGCGGCCGGTGGTGCCGATGGCGCGGCTGCCGAGGAACCGCTCGGTGACCTTGTCCAGCACCTGGTGGTAGGGCGCCACGAGGTGGGCGTTGGCGGAGACACGCAGCCGGGACGTGTCCGCCCCGCGGGCCTCGAGCCCGTCGATCTCCTGGAACAGGGCCTCGAGGTTCACCACGCAGCCATTGCCGATCACCGGGATGGCGTTGGGGCTGAGGATGCCGGCAGGAAGGAGCTTCAGCTCGTACTTCTCACCGCCTACGACGACGGTATGGCCGGCGTTGTTGCCGCCGTTGGGCTTGACGACGTAGTCGACGCGGCCGCCGAGAAGGTCGGTGGCTTTACCTTTGCCCTCGTCGCCCCACTGGGCTCCGACGATCACGATTGCTGGCATGGGATCCTCCCCCATTCGTTCGGGCCGTGCTTCGGTCCACCAGGTGGTTCCGCAGTCCGGCACCGTTCATGAGAATGCCCCGACTCTACCGCTGCGGGCAGTCAGGGGCTCTTACCACCCAAGTTTAGCCGACGACGGAGCCGGGGGCGCGTTTTCGGCCGCCACCACGGGCCCGTGACACATTATGGGCATGACTTGCGGGCGGAGCACGGGTGGAATGTAGTGGGAGTGACCATCCCGAGCGGCCGAGGGACCTGGACCGTTGACGCCGCAGCAACCCCGCCGGACCCGGACCGCCCCCAGGGCGGCTGCCGCGGCCGGCCACGGTGCTACCGCCAGGACCGATGGAAAGGAAACCGAGCCATGACCCCTACCTCCGCCCAGAACACCGACCACATCCGCGTCACCCACGCCGGGTCCTTGCCCCGCACCCCGGAGCTGATCGCCGCGAACGAGGCCAAGGAAAAGGACGGGATTACCCCCGAGTTCCTCGACCTGCTGGAAACCTCGGTCAAGGACGTGGTGCAGCGCCAGAGCGATCTGGGCATCGACATCGCCAACGACGGTGAATACGGCCACACTATGTCCAGTTCCGTGGACTACGGCGCCTGGTGGAACTACTCCTTCTCGCGCCTCGGCGGCCTGGAACCGACCAATGTGGACCGCTGGGCCGACGCCCAGGTGCACCGCTCCTCACCGGGCCACATCGTCCTGACGTCTTTCCCGGACCGCCGGGACCGGCAGAAGTTCAACGAGGCCTACAACGACCCGTCCTCAGGCATCCTCTCGCACCGCAAGTCGGTCACCCAGCCCAAGATTGCCGGTCCACTGACCTACACGGGCCAGGACCTGGTGGCCTCCGACGTCGCCAACCTCAAGACCGGCCTCGCCGCGGCAGGCCTGACGGAGGGCTTCGTCGCCTCCCTCTCCCCCGGGTCCTGCGCCCGGGTGGCCAACGAGTACTACCAGAGCGACGAGGAACTGCTCTACGCCTGCGCGGACGCCATGCGCGAGGAGTACAAGGCCATCATCGACGCCGGCCTGACCGTCCAGCTGGACGACCCGTCGCTGGCCGAGAGCTGGGACCAGATCAACCCCGAGCCCAGCCTGGAGGACTACCTGAAGTTCATCCAGCTCCGGGTGGAGGCCACCAACTGGGCGCTCCGGGACCTCCCGCAGGAGCAGGTCCGGCTGCACGTCTGCTGGGGTTCCTGGCACGGCCCGCACACCACGGACATCCCGTTCCAGGACATCATCGGCTCGGTGCTGCAGGTCAACGCCGGCGCGTACTCCTTCGAGGCTGCCAATGTCCGGCACGAGCACGAGTGGCGGGTCTGGGAGGACACCAAGCTTCCCGAGGGCAAGTCGATCATCCCCGGCGTCGTCTCGCACGCCACCAACGTCGTCGAGCACCCGGACCTGGTGGCGGACCGGATCGTGCGGTTCGCCGAACTGGTGGGCCGGGAGAACGTCATCGCCTCCACGGACTGTGGCCTCGGCGGCCGCGTCCACCCGCAGATTGCCTTCGCCAAGCTTGAGGCGCTGGGCGAGGGAGCACGGCGGGCCACCAAGCGACTTTGGTGACCGGCGGCCGGCCGGCGGGATCTTGGTAGACTGGTAACGGCCGGACAGGTTTTCGGCCCACACCACATTTCCACACCACACCGGCCGCGGCGCGCCTTCCTTTGGCGCGCCCGCGGCCGGTCTGGCGGCGTTACCAATCCCGCAGGAGACCCAGCACCACATGACAGCCCTGGCCACTGAAAATTTCCGCGAACAGCTCTTTAACCGCCGCTACGAGGCCAATGTCGCCCCTGTCAACGAGCTGTGCGACGCCCTCCAGACCGCCAAGGCCGGCACCACCGTCCCCTACGTCGATCCCGCCCACGACGTGGACGAATGCCGCATCGTGAGCCTGTTCTCCAACATCGGCACCGCGGACCCGTCCGGGTTCATCACTGCCGGCGATTCCGACGCCGCCACCCGTCTGCTGGGCATCCAGTGGAAGCTGGGCCTGCGCCCCGAGTTCGTGATGCCGTGGAATGTCCACCCGTGGCACGTCGAGGGCGAGCCCAACGGCAAGTTCACCCCGGACCAGATCTCCGCCGGCCTCAAGCCGCTGCTGAAGTTCCTGGCCCTGGTCCCCCGCGCCTCCGTGATCGTAGCCCACGGCACCGAGGCCAACCGGCTGGCCAACCTGCTGCTGAAGACCGAGGTGCCGATGATCTGGCGCCGCGGCCTGAAGACCTACAAGGTGCGTTCGCTCAGCGGCCGCGCCTTCGCCGGCACCCCTGCACGGCAGGAGCAGTACCTCGAGGACATGCGCGTAGCCTACGCGGACGCGATGGCCCGCACCGGCCTGGCGAAGGCCTGATCGTCCCCACCCGCTCCCTAACCTCGCAAGCTCGGCCAGGGAACCCTGCGGGCGTGGGCCCAGCTTAAACCGCGACGGCGGGTGTCCACCTTTCGGTGGACACCCGCCGTCGTCGTCTGGTCCCGGGTCATCCGGGGGCGCAGGGTCAGCCGCGCGCCTCGATGGCGGCTTTGGCCGTGGGATCGGACTCCTGCAGGAACTTCTCGATCCGCTCCGGCTCCTCGGCCTCACCGATCGCGGCGGAGGCCCGGCCGAGCGAGTACAGGGCCCGCAGGAAGCCCTGGTTCGGCTCGTGCTCCCAGGGGATCGGGCCGGCGCCGCGCCAGCCGTTGCGCCGGAGTGCGTCCAGGCCGCGGTGGTAGCCGACGCGGGAGTAGGCGTAGGAATCGATGGTCCGGCCCTCTTTCCACGCTTCCTCGGCCAGCACGGCCCAGAGCAGCGAGGACGTCGGGTGCTTCTCCACCAGGTCCAGGGCCTCGTGCCCGGCCTCCAGGCCCGCGGTGACCTCGGTCTCGGCGGGCAGGAGGGTGGGTTCAGGGCCCAGCAGGTTCTTCCGGAATTCGTCCGACACGGTTAGAACGTCTTGCCGGTGGAGCCGAGCTGCTGGGCGGCTTCGACCACGCGGGCGGCCAGGCCGGCCTCGGCGGAGGCGCCCCAGACGCGCGGGTCGTACATCTTCTTGTTGCCGACCTCGCCGTCGATCTTCAGGACGCCGTCGTAGTTGCGGAACATGTGGTCCACCACCGGGCGGGTGTAGGCGTACTGGGTGTCGGTGTCGATGTTCATCTTGATCACGCCGTAGGAGACCGCGTCGGCGATTTCCTTCTCGGAGGATCCGGAGCCGCCGTGGAAGACCAGGTCGAACGGGTTGGCCTTGCCGATCTTGGCGCCCACCTGCTCCTGGATGTCCTTGAGGATCTCCGGGCGCAGCTTCACGCCGCCGGGCTTGTACACGCCGTGCACGTTGCCGAAGGTCAGGGCGGTGATGTAGCGGCCGTTCTCGCCGGCGCCGAGGGCGTCGATCGTGGCGAGGGCGTCCTCAACCGTGGTGTAGAGCTTGTCGTTGATGGCGTTCTCGACGCCGTCTTCCTCGCCGCCGACCGTGCCGATCTCGACCTCGAGGATCATCTTGGCGGCCGCGGTGCGGGCCAGCAGGTCACGGGCGATCTTGAGGTTCTCCTGCAGGGTTTCGGCGGAGCCGTCCCACATGTGGGAGTTGAAGAGCGGGTTGCGGCCGGCCTTGACCTCGGCCTCGGAGGCGGCCAGCAGCGGCAGGACGAAGCCGTCCAGCTTGTCCTTGGGGCAGTGGTCCGTGTGCAGGGCGATGTTGACGCCGTAGTTCTTGGCGACCTCGCGGGCGAATGCGGCGAAGCCCAGGGAGCCAGCCACCATGTCCTTGGTGGAGGCGCCGGACCAGTAGGCGGCACCGCCGGTGGAGACCTGGACGATGCCGTCGGACTCGGCCTCGGCGAAGCCGCGGAGGGCGGCGTTCAGGGTCTGGGAGGAGGTCACGTTGACGGCGGGGAAAGCAAAACCGCCCGTCTTCGCGCGGTCGATCATCTCGGAGTAAATCTCTGGGGTTGCAATGGGCATGCTGACTCCTTAGGTGAATTTCGTCTGCGGGCTGGGCTGACCCCTGGGGTGAACCTCGTCGGCTACGCACCATCCTAGCCATTCCCGCCGGACGGCAGTGGTTCCGCTCACTCCCGGTTGTAACACTGCCCCCGGACCGGAGCGGATAGGGTGGCAGCATCATGCCCGGCCAGCCCACCCGCATCATCCACTCCGCCCGCCTCGTCTCCGGCTGGTCCATCACCGCTGACGCCTGGGTGGCGTTCGCCGGGACCACAGTCGCGGCCGTCGGGTCCGGGGACGGTTGGCGGGGGCTGGTGCCGAATGCCGGCGGCACCCTTGCCGACAACGGGGCCGGAGACGGTCTTGATGCTCCAGGCGCCGGGTGCGCCGTCACGGACGCGGCCGGCCGCTGGCTGACGCCGGGTTTCATCGACCTGCACTGCCACGGCGGGGGCGGCGCCGCGTTCGACGATGGGGCTGACGACGGCGGGGCGGCCGCGATCGGCCGGGCCCTGGCCACCCACCACCGGCACGGCACCACCCGGCTGGTCCTCTCCCTCGTCACCGCCGCCCGGCCGGACCTGGAAGCCCGGCTCGCCGCAGTCGCCGACGCGGCCGAAACGGACCCGCTTATCCTGGGCGCCCACCTGGAGGGCCCCTTCCTCGCCGACACATTCCGCGGCGCCCACGACCCCGCCCTGCTCCGCGCCCCGGACCCGGAGGACGTCGCTGCGCTGCTGGCGGCGGGACGCGGCATGCTCCGGCAGTGGACCCTCGCCCCGGAACTTCCCGGCGCCATGGCGGCCCTCCGCACCCTGGTGGACGCCGGCGTCGCCGTCGCCGTCGGGCACACCGCCGCCGGGTACGACGCCGCCCTCGCCGCGTTCGACGCCGGCGCCTCCATCCTCACGCATACCTTCAACGCGATGCCGGGGCTGCGCCACCGGGAGCCCGGGCCCGTCGCCGCGGCGTTCCGCTCCCCCGGCGTGACCCTTGAGGTGATCAACGACGGCGTCCACGTGCACCCGGAAATGGTGCGGCTGGCCTTCACCGGAGCCCCGGGCCGGGTGGCGCTGGTCAGCGACGCGATGGCCGCGGCCGGCGCCGCGGACGGTAGCTACCGGCTGGGCACGCTGCCCGTCACGGTGCGCGGCGGGGTGGCACGGCTGGCCGGGACCGGGGACGCGGAGGGCCCCATCGCCGGGTCCACCCTGACGCTTGACGAGGCCCTGCGCCGGGCGGTGCGGGACGCGGGCATCCCGCTGACCGATGCGGTGACGGCGCTGACCGGGACGCCGGCTCGGGCGATCGGCCGGGGCACGGACCTGGGGCTGCTGGCGCCGGGGTACCAGGCGGACGCGGTCCTGCTGGATGAGGACCTGGCCGTCACGGCGGTGTTCGCCGCGGGCCGGCCGATCTAAAGAACGGTCCTTACTGCCGGCCTAGCCGGGGAGCTGGTTGAAGACGTGCCGGCGGATCCAGGCGTGCATCGCGATCGCGGCGGCCGAGGCGGCGTTGATGGAGCGGGTGGAGCCGAATTGCTCGATGGAGAGGGTGTCCACCGCGGCGGCGTGCACCTCGGGGGTCAGGCCGGGACCTTCCTGGCCGAACACCAGCACGCAGTCTCGCGGGAGTTCGTAGGTCTCCAGCGGCACCGAGTCCGGGAAGATGTCGATCCCGATGATCGCGAGCCCCTCCCCCTGCGCCCACGCCACGAAGTCCTCCACCGTGGGGTGGTGGCGGACGTGCTGGTAGCGGTCGGTGACCATGGCGCCGCGCCGGTTCCACCGCCGTCGTCCGATGATGTGCACCTCCTTGGCCAGGAAGGCGTTCGCCGTCCGGACCACGGTGCCGATGTTCATGTCGTGCTGCCAGTTTTCGATGGCGATGTGGAAGTTGTGGCGCCGCGAGTCCAGCTCTGCGACGATCGCCTCGTGCTTCCAGTACCGGTACTTGTCCAGGACGTTGCGGCGGTCCCCGTCGGCCAGCAGGTCCGGGTCCCAGTGGTCCCCCTCGGGCAGCGGCCCGCTCCAGGGCCCGACGCCGATCTCCGGTTCCTGCCCGGGTTCAGGCTCTGCTGCTGGCGTTACTTCTGGCTGGGTCACTCCTCAACATTAGACTGGGAGCAGTAGCGGAACACTATCGGCGGAGGGCACCATGGCGGAGCAGTCAGAGCACCACTCAGAGCAGCGGCAGGACGCGGACGAGACCCGTTCCACCGCGTCGGTGTACCGCAGCGGCCAGGACATTGAGTGCTGGCTGACGGACATGGACGGCGTGCTGGTGCATGAGAACCAGCCCATCCCCGGCGCGGCCGAACTGATCCAGCGCTGGGTGGACACCTCCCGGCGCTTCCTGGTGCTGACCAACAACTCGATCTTCACTCCGCGGGACCTCGCCGCCCGGCTGCGCAGCTCCGGCCTGGAGATCCCCGAGGAGAACATCTGGACCTCGGCGCTGGCCACGGCCCAGTTCCTTAAGGACCAGGTCCGCGGCTCCGACTCCGGCAACCGCGCCTACACGATCGGCGAGGCGGGCCTGACGACGGCGCTGCATGAGGCGGGCTTCATCCTCACCGACCAGGATCCGGACTTCGTGGTGCTCGGCGAGACCCGCACCTATTCCTTCGAGGCCATCACCATGGCCATCCGGCTGATCCTGGGCGGGGCACGGTTCATCGCCACCAACCCGGACGCCACGGGCCCCTCCAAGGACGGCCCCATGCCGGCCACCGGGGCGATCGCCGCCCTGATCACCAAGGCCACCGGCCGGGAACCCTACATTGTCGGCAAGCCGAACCCCATGATGTTCCGATCCGCGATGAACCAGATCGACGCCCACTCGGAGACCACGGCCATGATCGGGGACCGGATGGACACGGACATCATCGCCGGCATGGAGGCGGGCCTGCACACGGTGCTGGTGCTCAGCGGCATCACCCACAAGGACGACATCGCCGCCTACCCGTTCCGGCCGAACCAGATCCTGAACTCGGTCGCGGACCTCAAGAACCAGATTTAGGCCGCTAGAACGCCACCTTCCGGCCTCCGCCGGCCGGAAGGGGCAGGATCTGGTCCTGGAGCTGCTCGACCAGCTGCTTGTAGATCCCCGGGTTCCACTGGGGGCTGGCGTGGGCCGGCCGGGCGCCGTCGGTCTGCAGCGAGTCGGAGACCATGTTGCCCGCGAACCGCAGCATCCAGGAGTCCCGGGCCGTCTCGTAGCTGACGGTCTGGTCCGCCGGGTTGCCAATGAACGCCATCCTGGCGTCGCCGAGCTTGCCCACGAACCGGCCCGGATCGAAGTGGTAAATGTAGGCGGACTCGCTCTGGATCAGGACGCTGGAGGGCGCGATCGGGGAAAGCTGCTCGAGCGTCTGGTCCAGGATCTGGCCCCAGGTGCGCTCGTGCTTGTTGAGCACCCGTTCGCCGAGCTCGTAGCCACCGCGCAGCACCGTGGGGAACCGCACGCCGCTCTCGTAGAGGAACACCACTCCCTCGAACCAGCTCTGGTCCAGCACGTCGCTGCGGGTTGCGGGGCTGGAGTCCAGCAGGATGAAGGCCACCTTGACGCCGTGCAGTTCCAGCAGCCGGGCGGCCACCTGCACGGCGACCATCCCGCCGAAGCTGTGGCCGTAAAAGTAAAGGGTCTCCAGCTTGTGGGCGCGCACGTGCTCGATCACGGCGATCACGATCTTGTCGATCTCCAGGCCCACGTTGGAATAGCCGACGGCGGCCAGTTGGCCGCGTTTGTTCATGGCGCCGCGCAGGGAGTTCAGGATCCACTGGGCTTCCTCCCAGCTGGTCTTGAACCCCGGGAAGAGGATCCAGCTGGCGCGCGGGTAGTAGCGTTCGGCGACGTCGTCGGGCACGGTCAGGATCTTGTTCACCCGGCGCTCGGCCTGGACGCGGCGGGTGAAGAGCATGTCCGCGGCCAGGAGTCCCGCGGTGCCGGCGCCGATCAGGAAGTTCCGCCGGGAGAACCGTTCCAGTTCGGCGGCGTGCCGGAGGAGCCGGGTATCCGCCTCAGCGGTTCCGCCCTCCGTCACTTCGGTCTCACGCGGCACACCACAACCGTAACCATTGCGGCGGCCACGGGAAAATGCTCCGATTCAGGGTGTAGGGGACAGCCGGGCAGCACGAGCCCGGGCCGGTCAGAGGGTTTCGGTTTCGCGGTCGAATTCGCGCCGGGACATCTCGAACCGGATGTCCTCGTAGTGGGCCAGCAGCTCGGAGGCGGCGCCGCGGGCGGGATCGTCGAGCTTGCTGAAGGCGTCGTCCGAGGCCGCCAGCAGTTCGGCGTCCGAGTACCGGCCCAGCGGACGGATTTTGGCGGCATGGAAGTCGCCGGCGGCGAAGTCCAGGTCCTCGAAGACGCTGCCGGACGCGTCGGCTGAGCACTGCAGTTCCAGCGAGACCCCGGCGGAAAGGGGCGGCGCGCCGGAGAGGTCCAGCTGGCGGCTCTGGCCGTCGATGGCGTTGAGGTCGTGGCGCAGGCCGGCGAGGGCGGCAGATTCGACGAAGGGCGAGCGGGAGAGATCCACGCGGATGTGCCAGGTGAAACCGGAGCGGCGGATGCGCTGGATCAGCTGCAGGAGGGCCGGACGGGTTTCGCGGTTAAGGGTGCCAATAACATCGATCCGGACGATGTCGAGACCGACGTCGAGCTTTACGTGAGCGTTCAGGGATTGGTCCATAGGTACTCCAAAGAAGGTATCTTTGGCCGACGGCTCAACCTCGCCCAGACTATCGGCCGAATACTAGCGGCACAAGTTCCCGGATCAGCCCGCGGCTTGCCGGCCCGGCTCCTGATAGTGGGTCCGGGTGCCGGAACCACCCACGGACTTCACCAGCGAGGTCGCCACCTCACGGAGTTTGATGTTCCCGTGATTGGAGGCGTCCGTCAGGATCCGCACCGCGGTCTCCTGGTCGCAGCGGTTCTGGGCCATGACGATGCCGATGGCCATGTCGATCACCGTGCGGGACTCCAGGGTGGCGCGCAGATTGCTGGCGCTGTCCGCGTGCAGCGAGCAGCGCACGGCCATGCGCAGCGCCTGGCTGATCTGCCGGGTGTAGTGGCGGGCCTTGTCGGCTGCCTCGCCGTCGAACTTGTGCGGGACGTCGGAGTACAGGTTCAGCGCCGCCTGCGCCTCGCCCTGCAGGTGGAACGGGACGGAGAGCACCGAGCGCAGGCCGAAGGAGGCGACGGCGTCGGCGTATTCGGGGCCCCAGCGCTCCTCGTCCAGCAGGTCGGGGACGTAGACCTCGCGTTCCTCCTGCGCCGCCGTCAGGCAGGGACCCTGGGCCAGCCGGTACTGGATCTCGTCGATCGCCCGGGCGTCGTCGCTGCTCCAGCCGATCGTGGCGGCCTTCCGGTCGCGCAGCAGGGTGATCCCGCAGAGCGCGTCCTCGCCGTCGCCGGCGACCTGGTGTGCGGAGAACCGCGCCAGGTCGTTCAGGAACTCCTCGAAGTCGCTGCTGTCGAGGATGAGGTCCTGGACCTGGTCCACCAGCGTTCCAGGGTCGGTTTCGGTGTGGTCATGGGATGGGAGCATGGGCGGTGTTCTCCGGCTGCAGGCGCCGGGATGCCGGCGCGGGTGTTGAGGAAATGATAAGTCGGGCCCCAAACCCGGTCCAGAGGATTCCGCTGCAGGGAAAACCCTTAGTCCAGGCCCAGTTCGTCCTTGCCGAAGGCAAACAGGTAGGGCACGCCGGCCTCGGCCTCGATCTTTTCCTTGGCACCGGTGGCCCGGTCCACGATCACGGCGACGGCCACCACGTTGCCGCCGGCCTTCCGCACACCCTCGACCGCGGTCAGCGCGGAGCCGCCGGTGGTGGAGGTGTCCTCCAGGACCAGGACATTGCGGCCCTCCACGGAGGGGCCTTCCACCTGGCGGCCCATGCCGTAGGACTTCTGCGCCTTGCGGACCACGAACGCGTCCACCGGGCGGCCGGCGTCGACGGCGGCGTGCATCACCGCGGTGCCCACAGGGTCGGCGCCCATGGTCAGGCCGCCGGCGCACTCGAAGTCGATGCCGGCGTCGTCGAGCAGGTCCAGCATGACCTGGCCCACCAGGCGGGAGGCCTCGTGGTGCAGGGTGATGCGGCGCAGGTCGATGTAGTAGTCGGCCTCGGCGCCGCTGGAGAGGATGACCTTGCCGCGGACGACGGCGAGTTCCTTGATCAGTTCCAGGAGGCGGGCGCGGGCGGCGGCGGCGTCGGCCGCGGTGTCAGTGGAGGCTGTCATGGCACCCAGTTTAGTGGCAGTACAGGCGCGGACGTGCCGCCCCGACCGGCCCCACGCGGGGCCGCTTGGCCCCCGCGTTGTCTCCGCCCGGCCGCCGCATTGTCCGCTCCCGGCCCCCGCTCTGGCGCCGGGACTAACGGCTCTTGGCACCGGCGGGGCGCGGGCGTCCGATGTAACCATGACGGCAGGAACCGCGCCCTCGCTCCGCTGGCCGGCCATCGGGAAAGATCCCGGCAGCTTCCGGGTCCGCCCCCATCTGGCCGATTACGATGCCGCCCGCGCCGCGTTCAGCTGGGACGAGGCCCGGCGGCAGCTCTCGGGGCTGCCGGGCGGCCGGGGCCTGAACATCGCGTACGAGGCGGTGGACCGGCACGTGGCGGCCGGGCTCGGCGGCCGGGAGGCACTGCGGTTCATCCGGGCCGACGGCGGCGCCCACGCGCTGACCTACGCGGACCTGGCCGAGCGGAGCAACCGGTTCGCGGCGGCGCTGCGCGGTCTCGGCGTCGGCCGCGGCGAGCGCGTCTTCTCACTCCTGGGCCGCAGCCCCGCCCTCTATACCGCCATGCTGGGCACGTTCAAGAACGCCAGCGTCTTCTGCCCCCTGTTCTCCGCGTTCGGCCCCGAGCCGGTGCGGCAACGCCTGCAACTGGGCGGCGCCCGCGCCCTGGTCACCACCCGGGCGCTGTACCGGCGGAAGATCGCCCCGCAGCGGGACGCCCTGCCGGAGCTGCGGCACGTCCTACTCGCTGACGCGGACGGCCACCCGGAACCGGGCACGCTGGACCTAACCGCGCTGCTGGCGGAGGCGCCCGCGGACGAGGAGATCGCCGCGACGCAGCCGGAGGACATGGCGCTGCTGCACTTCACCTCCGGGACCACCGGGACGCCCAAGGGTGCCATCCACGTCCACGACGCCGTTACCGCCCACCACGCCACCGGCACCTTCGCCCTGGACCTGCACCCGGAGGACATCTACTGGTGCACCGCGGACCCGGGCTGGGTCACCGGCACCTCCTACGGCGTCCTCGCCCCGCTCAGCCACGGCGTGACGAGCATTGTGGACGAGGAGGAAATGGACGCGGACCGCTGGTATCGGATCCTCGCTGGCGAGCGCGTCTCGGTCTGGTACACGGCGCCCACGGCCCTGCGGATGCTGATGAAGGCCGGGGCGGAGCGCGCCGCCGGCCACGACCTGTCCGCGCTGCGGTTCGTCGCCAGCGTGGGCGAGCCGCTGAACCCGGAGGTGGTCCTCTGGGGCCGGGAAGCCTTCGGCCAGCCCGTGCACGACAACTGGTGGCAGACCGAGACCGGCGGGATCATGATCGCCAACTTCGCCGCGACGGAGATCCGCCCCGGGTCGATGGGGCGGCCGCTGCCGGGCATCGAGGCGGCCCTGGTGGTCCGGGACGAGGCGGACAAGCCGGTGGTCCGGGACGGGGCCGCGGTGCTGGTCACGGACCCGGACACCATGGGTGAACTGGCGCTGCGGCCGGGCTGGCCCTCAATGTTCCGCGGCTACCTGAACGAGGAGGAGCGCTACCGGAAGTGCTTCGCCGGCGGCTGGTACCTCACCGGCGACCTGGCCCGGCGCGACGCCGACGGCTACTACTGGTTCGTGGGCCGCGGCGACGACGTGATCAAGTCCTCCGGGCACCTGATCGGCCCCTTCGAGGTGGGGAGCTCGCTGATGGAGCACGACGCCGTCGCCGAGGCGGGGGTGATCGGCGTCCCGGACCCGGTGGCCGGGGAGGTGGTGAAGGCGTTCGTGGAGCTCCGCCCCGGCGTCGAACCCTCCGAGGAGCTGCGGCTGGACATCATCGCCTTCGCCCGGAAGCGGCTGGGGCCGGCCGTGGCGCCGCGGCTGCTGGACTTCACCACGGCGCTGCCGAAGACCCGCAGCGGCAAAATCCTCCGCCGGCTGCTGAAGGCCCGCGAGCTGGGCCTGCCGGAGGGCGACACCTCCACCATCGAGTCCGGTCCGGCGTCCAGGGACCCGGCGTGAGCGGCCCGGACGCCGTGGAGCTGCTGCGGCAGATGCTCCGGGTGCGCCGGCTCGAGGAGAAATGCGTCGAGCTCTACAGTGCCGCCAAGATCCGCGGGTTCCTGCACGTCTACATCGGCGAGGAGGCGGTGGCCGCCGGGGTGCTGTCCGCGCTGGGTCCGGAGGACGCCGTCGTCGCCACCTACCGCGAGCACGGCCATGCCCTCCTGCGCGGGGTGTCCGCCGGCGCCATCCTGGCCGAGATGTACGGCAACGTCGAGGGCTGCTGCCGGGGCCGGGGCGGGTCCATGCACCTGTTCGACGCCGCCACCCGCTTCTACGGCGGCAACGCGATCGTGGCCGGCGGACTGCCGCTCGCGGTGGGCCTGGCGCTCGCGGACAAGCTGGCCGGCCGGCCCCGCGTCACCGCCTGCTTCTTCGGCGAGGGCGCCGTCGCGGAGGGCGAATTCCACGAAAGCATGAACCTCGCCGCGCTCTGGCAGCTGCCGGTGCTGTTCTGCTGCGAGAACAACCTCTACGCGATGGGCACCGCGCTGGGCCGCTCCGAGTCGCAGACGGACATCGCGCTTAAGGCCGCCGGCTACGAGATGGCCGCTTGGGCGGTGGACGGGATGGACGTGCTGGCGGTGGAGGACACCGCCCGCCGCGCGGTGGACGCGGTCCGGGCCGGCGGCGGGCCGCACTTCCTGGAGCTGCGCACCTACCGGTTCCGGGCCCACTCGATGTTCGACCCGGAACGCTACCGGGACAAGGCCGAGGTGGCGCGGTGGCAGGAGCGGGACCCGATCACACTGTTGCGCACCTCGCTGGCGGGTTCCGGCGATCTTTCCGACGCGGACTGGGAGCAGCTCCAGGCCGACGCCGACGCCGAGATCGCAGCCGGCGTCGCGTTCGCGGAGGCCGGGACGCCCGAACCGGTCGCGGACCTGGAACGGTTTGTCTACAGCGAGGCCGGCGCTTCCGGGGGTTCCGAAGCCGGCGCTTCGGGGAGTTCCGGCGCCGATACTTCCGGGAGCCGGCCATGAAGTCCAGCTACCGTGAGGCCCTCCGCGCCGGAATCCGGGACGCGCTGCAGCGGGACAGTCGGGTGTTCCTGATGGGTGAGGATGTGGGCGCGTACGGCGGTTCGTTCGCCGTCAGCCTGGGCCTGCTGGAGGAGTTCGGGCCGGAGCGCATCCGGGACACCCCCCTCTCCGAGTCCGGGTTCGTGGGCGCCGGGATCGGGGCGGCCCTGGGCGGGATGCGTCCGATCGTCGAGATCATGACGGTCAACTTCAGCCTGCTGGCCCTGGACCAGTTGATGAACAACGCCGCCTCGCTGCTGCACATGTCCGGCGGGCAGTTCCACGTCCCGCTGGTGGTCCGGATGACCACCGGGGCGGGCCGGCAGCTCGGCGCCCAGCACTCGCACAGCCTCGAGGGCTGGTACGCGCACATCCCGGGGCTGCGGATCCTCGCCCCCGCCACCCTGGAGGACGCCCGCGGCATGCTCTGGACCGCGCTGGGGGACCCGGATCCGGTGCTGATCTTCGAACACGGCTCGCTCTACAACGTCCAGGGCGAGCTCGCCGAGGATGCCGGCGCCGTCGACATCACCAGCGCCGCCGTACGTCGGCCCGGCACGGACATCACCCTCATCACCTACGGCGGGACGCTGCCGCTGACCCTGGAGGCGGCGGACCGGCTCGCCGGGGACGGGATCGACGCCGAGGTGCTGGACCTGCGCACCCTCCGCCCGCTGGACGAGGCCACCATCCTCGCCGCGCTGCGACGGACCCGCCGCGCCGTCGTCGTCGATGAGGGTTGGCGCAGCGGCAGCATCTCCGCGGAGATCTGCGCCCGGCTTGGCGAGCAGCTTTTCTACGAGCTCGACGCCCCGGTGGCCCGGGTGTGCAGCGCCGAGGTGCCCATCCCGTACTCCAAGCATCTGGAACTGGCGGCCCTCCCCTCGGCCGAGCGGGTGGTGGCGGCCGCGCGCGGGGCGGTGGGGGCGCGTGGGTGACTTCCTGATGCCTTCCCTGGGGGCGGACATGGACCACGGGAAGATCGTCGAATGGCTGGTCAAGCCCGGGGACTACGTCCGCCGCGGCGACCTGGTGGCCGTGGTGGACACGGACAAGACCGTCATGGACATCGAGTCCTTCCAGGAGGGGGTGGTGTCGGAGCTGCTGGTGGGGCTGAACCAGACCGTGCCGGTGGGAACACCCGTGGCCCGGATCACCCAGACCCCGGCCGAGGTCCCCGGGCCGACGCCGGAGGCTCCCCCGGCGTCCGTGGCCCGGCCTGGCGCTGTGGTGCCACCCCCCTCAACGCCGCCGGTTCGCTCTTCCACGGAACCGGTTCCTGCCGCCAGTCCGCCGGCCCCGGCACCGGTCGCGCCGCCGGTCCGGCACTTGGCCCACCGGCTCGGCGTGGACACGGACCGGATCCACGGGACCGGCCGGGACGGCGCCATCACCCGGGCCGACGTCGAACACGCCGCAGCGGCCCGATCCGACTCGGCCCGAGCTGCCGCCGGCCCGGTGCGGCGTGGCCGGGCGGAGCCTGACCGGGAGGAGTCCGGCCGGGTTCGCGCGGCGCCCCGCGCCCGCCGCCTGGCCGCGGAGCTCGGCGTCGACCTTTCCACGCTCGCCGGGACCGGCCCGGACGGCGCCGTGACGGTGCGGGACGTGCAACGGGCCGCCGAAAGCCGGGGAGTCGCCGCCGCGCCACTGGCGGAGCCGCCCGCCCAGGCACAACAGGTCGGCACCGAAACCCCGGCGACGGACCGGACCGCCGCGCTTCGGCGGGCGATCGGTTCGCTGATGTCACGCTCCAAACAGACCATCCCGCACTACTACCTCAGTGCCACGCTGGACCTGCGCGCGGCCATGGACTGGATGCAGCACGTCAACGCGCAGCGGCCCGTTGCCGCCCGGCTGGTCCCGTCCGCGCTGCTGCTCAAGGCCGCGGCGCTCGCCGCCCGGGACGTACCGGAGGTCAACGGCTTCTATGTCGACGACGAATTCCGGCCCAGCCCCGCGGTTCACCTGGGCGTGGCGGTGGCCCTGCGGCAGGGCGGCCTGGTGGCGCCGGCGCTGCACGACGCGGACACCCTCACCCTGGACGAACTGATGGCCCAGCTGCGCGACCTGGTGGGCAGGGCCCGGGCCGGGCGGCTGCAGCGGGCCGAAATGGCGGACCCCACGCTCACCGTTACCAACCTGGGCGACCTCGGCGTCGACAGCGTCTTCGGCGTGATCTACCCGCCGCAGGTGGCGTTACTGGGCCTGGGCCGGGTGCAGGAACAGCCGTGGGCGGAGAACGGGATGCTGGGCGTGCGGCACGCGGTGACCGCCACCCTCTCGGCCGACCACCGGGTCAGCGACGGCCTTCGCGGCGGCCGCTACCTGGCCCGGATAGGGGAACTGCTGCAAACGCCCGAAGAGCTTTGACGACGAGCGGGAACGGAGAGGCCATGAACGAACAGGACGCCCGGGAGGCGGTCCGCGCGGCGTTGCGGAAGGTGGCGCCCGACGTCGAACTGGACGACGTCGACGGCGGCGCACGGCTGCGCCAGGACCTGGAGCTGGACTCGCTGGACTTCCTCCGGCTGGTGGAAGTGATCGACATGGACACCGGGGTGGACATCCCCGAGCGCGACTACCCGGCCGTCGCCACGGTGGACGGACTGGTCGGCTACCTCGGCAGCCACGGGTAGGGATAGAGAGGCACTGTCATGATGAATGGTTGGTACGGAAACGGGTGGGGCCTCGGCGGCTGGATCGTCATGGCCTTGCTGATGCTGATTTTCTGGGGCGGCGTGATCACGGTAGTGGTGCTCCTCCTGCGGCGGCCCCATCACCCCGGCCACGGCTTCCCGGAGCGCGGCTTCCCGGAACACGCCGGCCACGACGACGCCGAGCGGATCCTCAACGAGCGCTTCGCCCGAGGGGAAATCGACGAGCAGGAACTCACCGCGCGGCGGGCGGCCCTGAGGCGCCGGGAGTGAGCGCGCTCTCCCGGCGGGGGCTCTCCCGGCGGGGCCAGAACCTTGTGGCGGGCGCCGCCGTCGTTCTCTTGACCGTGCTGAGCCTCTTGGCCGTCGGACTTCTGGGCACCCCGGCCGGCCCCGGTCCCGGCGGCGGCCCCGGCGGGCGGCCCGCGGCCGGCTGTTCCGTCCCTGCCCTGACCGGAACCCAGATCAACGTCACGTTGACGAACATGGGCGGACCGGTCATGCGCCCGCGGAACGGCATGATGGGCGGGGCGATGCGGCTGCGGGCCGACCGCGGCACCGTCACCCACGGCACGGTCTCCTTCCTGGTGACGAACGCCGGGAGCATCAGCCACGAGATGGTGATCCTCCCCCTGCCCGACAACCAGGTCCCCGGAACCCGTCCGGTCGGGCCGGACGGCACCATCGACGAAAGCGGCAGCCTCGGGGAGGTCTCCGGCAGCTGCTCCGAAGGCTCCGGTGAGGGAATCCTGCCCGGCACCTCGGGCTGGGTGACCCTCACTCTGCCGCCGGGCCGGTATGAGCTGGCCTGTAACCTCCCCGGCCATTACGAGGCCGGCATGTACACCCAGCTCACCGTCCCCTGAGCCCGGCCCCGGCGAGATAGCCGCCGGTGGTAAAGGTAGCCTTGGATCAGCAGCTTCCACCAGGAGGGATGATCGCCGTGACCGGACGGGCCGCCAGCATGATGGCCGTCCTGCACCGTGCCCGGATGGTCCTGCTGTCCGTGGCCCTGATGGCCGGCATCCTCGGAATGCACGTCATGTCGCTCGCACCGATGGACGGGCACGGCACCCCGGCGGAGGCCTCCGCCGCCGTCCACAGCGCCGCAATGCCCGACCACAATCACGGTGGCCAGCAGCAGCCGGGGACGGCACCCGACGACCATTGCACCGGCCCGCACGGCGGTACCGGCATGCACACCATGGATCCCTCCTGCACTCCTGCCGCGGCGTCGGCGTCTTTCGCGGCCCCGCCGCCGGGCACCGGTGTCGCCGTCGCCACCCCGCCGTCCGGCGTCTTCGTGGCGGCCCCGCGCTGGTCCTATCTTCCCGGGAGCCCATCCCCCGGGGACCTTTGCATCAGTCGCACGTAAAAGAAGAGAGCGCGCCGTGAAGTTTCCCGGCGCCCGCCCCGCCGGCCGCCCATAGGCCCTGGCCGGCGCGTCAATGACGCGTACCTCTTCCGCGGGCGCCCGAGCGCCCGAAACGATCCGAAGGACCCCGATGAAAACCCAAAAGTACCTTGCCCTGTCCGCCACCGCCGTCGCCGCCGCTCTTGCCCTCGCCGGCTGCGCCTCCGGCTCCAATACAGGCTCCGCCCCGATGAATTCCATGAACGGCATGGATCACGGAAGTATGTCCGGCAGCGCACCCGCCAGCACCGCGCCAGCCGCCGCGGACCACAACGCTGCGGACACGATGTTTACCCGAGGCATGATCCCCCACCACCAGCAGGCCGTGGAGATGAGCGACCTGATGCTGGGCAAGAGCGGCATCCCCGCGCCGGTCAAGGACCTCGCCACCAGGATCAAGGCCGCCCAGGGCCCGGAGATCGCCACCATGACCGGCTGGCTCAAGGGTTGGAACGAGTCCGCCACCATGGCGCCCGGCCACACCATGGAGGGCATGATGGGCGACGACGACCTGAACGGCCTGAAGGCCGCCCAGGGCCCCGAAGCGGCCAAGCTGTTCCTAACCCAGATGATCGCCCACCACCAGGGCGCCGTCACGATGGCCAAGACCGAGATCGCCCAGGGGAAGAACGCCGACGCGGTGGCGCTGGCCAAGAGCATCGTCACGGCCCAGGAAGCCGAGATCAAGGAGATGCAGGGCCTGCTGCCGACGCTCTAGGCGCTAGGTGTACTCAGTCAGTAGGTTGGTTGCACCTGCTGATGGGTGGTTTGCCTCCGAGGCTGCCGTGTGGCCGGTGGTTGTTGTAGAAGTTTAGCCATGGCTGCAGGGCGTTGGTTCGGGCTTGGTTCGAGG
>NZ_JBIMMV010000005.1:0-267874 GCF_044628475.1 Arthrobacter sp. BPSS-3 | reverse complement strand
GTGCAAGCACCGGATCATCGTTCGACTTGCATGTGTTAAGCACGCCGCCAGCGTTCATCCTGAGCCAGGATCAAACTCTCCGTTGAAAACAAACAGACACAACCAACAACCCCGGGAAAACGAGGAAAGAAGGCTGCACAAAATTTGAAACCAGCTAAAACACCAAACCACACCACAGGGGCGGCACGATTCGGCAATTTCAACCAATCAATAAAACAATCGGTATCAACAAACTTGGCACACTATTGAGTTCTCAAACAACAGACACACCCGGCACCACCACAACCCCACAGGGTCCTGACTCGCTCCGGAGCAACTTTTCAAACTTACCCGATCACCAACCGCAATGCAAACCGGCGTAACCGCCGAATCCCACGCAATGGAAGGGTCCCCACCCGAAAAACCGGCGCACAATTCCGCACCATTTTTCAGGCCGTTCAACAAGGGGGTCGGTCGCTATCTTTCCGCTTCAGCGGCGGCGACTCGAATAACTTTACACACGAACACCGGACCACACAAATCGCACCCCCAAGGCCATCCACCGCCCCGAAAACCCCCGGAAACCCGGGACTCAGCGCTTCTTCGGGGCCCAATCAACCGCCGTCGTACCCAAAACCGCTCCGTGTGCGCTCGGTCACCACCCCGCGGACCCGGCGCCAGCAGCCCCACGGCAGCCGGCGGCTTAACGCGCAAGGGGCCGGCAACCATGACGGTTGCCGGCCCCTCTCAAGCCACTGGCTTCAGGAGTGCTGAATTACCAGGAAGACTTCGTGATGCCCGGGAGCTCACCGCGGTGAGCCATGTCGCGGAAGCGAACACGGGAGATGCCGAACTTCTGGAAGGTGCCACGCGGGCGGCCATCGATGATGTCGCGGTTGCGGAGGCGGACCGGGGAAGCGTTGCGCGGCAGCTTCTGCAGGCCGAGGCGTGCAGCTTCGCGGGCTTCGTCGGTCGAGTTGGGGTCGACCAGGGCCTTCTTCAGTTCGAGGCGCTTTGCAGCGTAGCGCTCGACGATGACTTTACGCTGTTCGTTCTTAGCGATCATTGACTTCTTAGCCATGTGCTTAGCGCTCCTCTCGGAATTCGACGTGCTTGCGGATCTTGGGATCGTACTTCCGCAGGACCATGCGGTCCGGGTCGTTACGACGGTTCTTGCGCGTCACGTAGGTGTAACCCGTGCCCGCGGTCGACTTGAGCTTGATGATCGGACGTACGTCCTTGTCCTTTGCCACTAGAGCTTCACTCCTCGTGCCAGGATGTCGGCGACGACAACGTCGATGCCGCGTACGTCGATGGTCTTGATGCCACGTGCAGAGACCTGCAGGGTGACATTACGGCGCAGGGACGGAACCCAGTAGCGCTTCTTCTGGATGTTCGGGTCGAACCGGCGCTTGTTGCGGCGGTGCGAGTGCGAAATGCTGTGTCCAAAGCCCGGCTCGGCTCCGGTCACCTGGCAGTGTGCTGCCATGACGACTCTCCTCATGAAAATAAATGAAACGGCAGGCGGAGTTCCGCGTTACCGTGCGATAGGCAGCGTCCGCCGCCAGCTCCCCTCGAACGGGCCCCTCACGACGACGGCCGAAACCGTGCTGCGAGGGAACTGATGAAGGAGTCCGGGACAACCGTCAGGGAGAACTCGTAAGCCATCACTGCGGTACCGGGATGCCGGGCGAATACAGGAACGCGCGCAACTTGAGCCCCTAACTACCGGCCTCCGGAGCAGCCTGCACTGCAGACTTTCCCGTCAACCGGAGCAATTGCCCACGCTCCGCGCCACCTAGCGCCTACCAAGTCTACGATCTCGCGGAATTAAAGACCAATCCGGGGGTCCGAGGGTGTATAAGGCGGTCCGCCCGGCCTGCAGCGAAGACTTAAGCGGGGCGCAGTTCTTTCACAGCAAAACGAAAGGGAACGGGCAGATTCTGGATCCATGAACACATCGACCCAGACTGCTCAGCAGCCCCTCGCCCGGCGGGCCGGGGCCAGCGGCAACCCGTTCGCGGCGCAGCACCGCCGGCGGATGTTCAGGGGCGACCTGCTCACGGTCATCGCCTGGTCCTCCGTCGCAGCCGCCATCGCCCTGTGGCTCGCCGACGGCGGCGCGTCCGGCCTCTCCACTCCCGGCGGCGCCTTCACGGCCCTGGGCATCGTGGCCGGACTCGCCGGCATGGACCTGGTGCTGCTGATGTTGCTGCTCGCGGCGCGGCTGCCCATCATCGACGGGGCCGTCGGCCACGACCGGGCCCTCGAATTCCACCGCAAGCTGGGGAAACCCGCCCTGTACCTGCTCCTGGCCCACGGCGTCCTGCTGGCGGTCGGCTACGGGATGGCGGACGGCCTGGACCCCGTCAGCGAGGCCGTGTCCCTCTGGGTACAGGTGCCGGACATGTGGCTGGCGTACATCTCCATCCTGCTGTTCATCGCCGTCGTCGTCACCTCCCTGGTGGCCGTGCGCCGCCGCTTCCCCTACGAGTTCTGGTACGCGGTACACCTGCTGACCTACGCCGCGGTCCTGACCGCCATTCCGCACCAGTTCAGCGTCGGCGGGCTCTTCGCCGAGGGGACCTGGCAGCGCTGGTACTGGCTGGCCGTCTGCATCGGGACCGGCGCAGCCCTGGCCCACTACCGGGTCCTGGAGCCGATCGTTGCCACCTTCCGGCACCAGCTGACGGTCAGCCGCGTCGTCTCCGCCGGCCACGGCGTGGTCAGCATCGAAATGACGGGCCGGCACCTTGACGAACTGGCCGGCAGCGGCGGCCGTTTCTTTATCTGGCGGTTCCTGGCCCCCGGCCAGTGGTGGCACCCGCACCCCTTCAGCCTCTCCGCCGAGCCCGTGACGTTCGGGGCCGACGGCGGCGGCCGGCTCCGGATCACGGTCCGGAACCTGGGCCGCGGCTCCGCCGCCCTCGCCCGCCTGCGGCCGGGCACCCGGGTAGCGGTGGAGGGACCGTACGGGCTGTTCAGCTCGGCCTCCCGCAGCCGGCGAAAGGTGGTCCTCATCGGCGCCGGGATCGGCATTACCCCCATCCGGGCGCTGCTCGAGAACACGCCCTTCGCCCCGGGGGAAGCCACGGTGATCCTTCGCGGCCACAATCAGTCCGGCCTGTACCTGGGCGACGAGATCCTGGACCTCTGCCAGCGGCGCGGGGCCACCCTGTTCCACCTGACCGGCCGACGGCCCCGGGGCGTGAGCACCTGGCTGCCCGAGAGCGAGTCCCGCGCCGGCTACCGGCTGGCCAGCTACGCTCCCGACCTGGCCGGCACCGACATCTACGTCTGCGGCCCGGATGCCTGGGCCCGGAACGTCCTCGACGACGCACGCCAGGCCGGCGTGCGGGAAGAACAACTCCACTACGAAAGGTTTGACTGGTGAGAATTCGCGCAGTAGTTTCCGCGACCCTGGCTTCCGCCGGGATCCTTTTGGCCGGCTGGCAGTCCGGCGCCCACGTGGCCGAATCGGCCAGCGCGGTCGGCACGACGGCGGGAACCGCCGGTACCGGGGCCACCGGCACCGGGTCCGCCAAGTCCGGGCTGGGCAGTTCCGCCGGCGGCTCGACCTCCGGGTCCGCAGCCTCCGGGGACACGTCCTCCGGCACCGGCACCAGCGGCAGCGGCAGCGGGTCGTCAGGATCCTCCGGCAGCTCCTCCGGTTCCTCCAGTGCCGGCGGCACCTTCACCGGGGACTCGGTGCAGACCCGGTTCGGCTCGGTCCAGGTGCAGATCAGCGTCAGCGGCGGCAAGATCACGGACGTCAAGGCGCTGCAGCTCACGGACGAGGACCGCCGCTCGGTGCAGATCAGCAACCGCGCCGCTCCCCTGCTGCGCTCCGAGGTGCTCCAGGCCCAGTCCGCCAACGTCCAGACCATCAGCGGGGCCACCGTCACCAGCTCCGCGTACCTGACCTCGCTGCAGGCGGCCCTCGATGCTGCCCACCTCTAAGCCGGAAAGCCCGGCATTGAAGGCCCGGACATTCCAGTGCATGGGTACCGTCATCGGCCTCACCGTCCCGATGGCGGGGAACGACGACGCCGCCTCCCCGGCCGCGACGGAGGAGGCCCTCGGCTCGGCAGCGGACGCCGTCGAACGCATCTTCCGGGAGCTCGACGGGCAGTTCAGCCTCTACCGGCCGGATTCGGAGGCCAGCCGGGTGGCCCGCCGGGAGGTGACGCCTAAGGAAACCTCGGCCGGCTTCCGGGACCGCTACGCCGAGGCCGCGAACTGGCGGCTGCTGACCGAGGGCTCCTTCACCCCGGAACGTCCCGACGGGGCCCCGGATCTGTCCGGGTTGGTCAAGGGCTATGCGGTCCAGGAGGCCGGGGCCGCCCTGGCGTCGCTGGGGCTGAGGGACTGGTGCCTCAACGCCGGCGGCGACGTGCTGGTCTCCGGCTCGCCGATCGTCGGGACCGCGGCCACCTGGCAGGCCGGCATCGTGGACCCGCAGGACCGCGGCACCCTGCTGGCCGCCTACCCGCTGGGCGGCGGCCACACGGCGCGGGCGCTGGCCACCTCCGGGTCGGCCGAACGCGGCGACCACATCTGGACGCGGGCCACCGGGCCGAGCGAATTCCTCCAGGTCTCGGTCGCCGCGGCGGACATCGTGACCGCCGACGTACTGGCCACCGCGATCGTGGCGGGTGGGCTCCCGATGCTGAACCGCGCCACCGACGGCTGGGACGTCCAGATCCTCGCGGTCAGGCGCGACGGCGGCCTGCTCGCCACACCCGGTTTCCGCGCCTAGCGCTCCCGGCCGTCAGCCCGGCAGGGCATTCGACGCCGCGACCCGGGCGTACCAAAGCCCGCTGGCCTTGGGGATCCGGCGCTGCGTGTCGTACTCCACCCGGACCAGGCCGAAGCGCTGGTGGTAGCCGAAGGCCCACTCGAAGTTATCCAGCAGGGACCAGGCGAAGTAGCCGCGCACGTCCACGCCCTCGGCAATCGCCGCGTGCAGCGCACGGAGGTGCTGTTCGAAGAAGTTCCGGCGGTCCTCGTCGTTGACGAAGCCCGCCGCGTCCGGTTCGTCGTCGTAGGCGGCGCCGTTCTCGGTGATGCAGATCGGGATCCCTGCCGGCCCCGTGTATTCGCGTTGCAGCCGCACCAGCAGCCGGCGCAGCCCGTCGGGCTGGACTTCCCAGCCCATGCCGGTGACGGGGAGGCCGCGGGGAACGGTGTGCACGCCGTCGGCGGCCACCATTGGGGAGGACGGGTCGGGGTCCCGGCCGGCCTCCGCCGTGAAGGCGCTCCCGTGGTAGTAGTTGACGCCCAGGACGTCCAGCGGCGCGGCGATCAGTTCGAGGTCTCCGGGCCGGACGACGTCGGCCATGCCCAGGTGCGCGACGTCGGCCAGGACGTCCTCGGGGTATTCGCCCCGGAAGAGCGGATCCAGGAACAGCCGGTTGGACTGGCCGTCCGCGCGCCGGGCGGCGTCGCGGTCCAGTTCACGGTCCGCGTCCGCGGGGTCCGCGACGGTCAGGTTCAGGGTGATGCCCACGGTCGCGGCGGCGTTCCGGCTCCGGATCTCCCGCACCGCCAAACCGTGGCCCAGCAGCAGGTGGTGGACGGCGGCGAGGGCGGCCGCCGGGTCCTTGCGGCCGGGGGCGTGGAGGCCGGCGGCGTAGCCCAGGAAGGCCGAAACCCAGGGTTCGTTGAGGGTGGTCCAGAACCGGACCCGGTCCCCCAGCGCATCATGCATGAGGGCCGCGAACTCGGCGAAGCGTTCGGCGGTCTCCCGGGCTGCCCAGCCGCCCTTGTCCTCCAGCGCCTGGGGCAGGTCCCAGTGGTAGAGGGTGATCCAGGGCGTGATTCCGGCCGCCAGCAGCCGGTCGACCAGGTCCGAGTAGAAGGCGATTCCCTCCGGGTTGGGGGTGACGCCGTCGGGCACGCAGCGGGCCCAGGAGACCGAGAACCGGTAGGCGGCCAGGTTCAAATCCTGCATCAGCGCGATGTCCTGCGCCGTGCGGTGGTAGTGGTCGCAGGCGACGTCGCCGTTGTGCCCGTCAGCCACGGCGCCGGGCACCCGGCTGAAGACGTCCCAGATCGATTCGCCGCGCCCGCCCTCCCGGGCCGCGCCCTCGATCTGGTACGCGGCGGTGGCGGCGCCCCAGAGGAAGCCGGGCGGGAAGGTCACTGGGGTGCTGTTCATCCGGTGCTGCTCCTTTGAACGGTGCCGCTCTTTTGAAAGAGGGGCGGCGGCCGCTGCCCCGCAGGGCCTAGAGGTGGGTCAGCTGAGGATACCGCGGCGAGAGGCCGTCGCCGGAGGACTTCCCGGTGACCCGCCGCATCACCCAGGGTCCGGCGAATTCGCGGACCCAGCGGGCGTTGGCGGCGAGCGCTTCGGAGCGGCTGAGTTCCGGGACCGGGGTCATGGGCGGCACGTCGATGGAGTGCTCGTGGGCCAGGACGTCGAGGACCCGCCGGGCCATGGTGGCGTGCCCGGCCGGGGACATGTGCATCCGGTCCGTGGCCCACATGCCCCAGTCGTAGTATTCGCTGAAGCGCCAGTAGTCCACCAGGAGTGCCCCGTGGTCGCCGGCGATGCCGCGGACCAGTTCGTTGTAGATGGCGGTGCGGCCGCGCATGGTGCTGAAGACCTTGGACCCGCGGGCGTCGAAGCCGGTGAACATCACCACGGTGGCGCCGGTGGCGGTCAACTTGGCGACGGCCTCGTTGTACTCCACGAGCAGCCCGTCAATGTCGATGGTGGGCCGGAGGATGTCGTTGGCGCCGGCGTAGATGGTCACCAGCGTGGGGTTGAGCGCGACGGCGGCGTCCACCTGTTCGGCCAGGATCTGCCGCAGTTTCCGGCCGCGGATGGCCAGGTTGGCGTAGCCGAATCCGGGGTCCGCGGCCCCGAGCTGCTCGGCGACCCGGTCGGCCCAACCGCGCACCCCGTTGGGGCGGGACGGATCATCGTCGCCGACGCCTTCGGTAAAGGAGTCTCCGAGGGCCACATACCGGGTGCTGAAATCCATGCAGACAGTCTGTCACCCGTTGCCGGAAGCAACCAAGGGGCGCGAAGGCCTACCCGGCCTCGACGGGTCCGTTCTCACGCAGGATCCAGTGGCAGGGGTCCAGCCGGGCCACCACCTTCTCGCCGATCCGGGCGAGGGCGGCGACGTCGTCGGGGTCCAGGGCGTCGAGGAACAACTCGCGTACCGCCTCCACGTGGGCGGGGGCGAGCCCCACCAGGGTTTCCAGCCCGGCGTCGGTCAGGTGCGCCGTGGTGACGCGGGCGTCCCCCGGGTGGGGCTGGCGTTCCACCCATCCCCGGTTCTGCAGCTTGGTGACCACGTGCGAGAGCCGGGACAGCGAGGCGCTGGTGCGGGCGGCGAGTTCGCTCATCGGCAGGTAGCGGCCCTCCGCCTCGGACAGCATGGCCAGGACGTTGTAGTCGAAGAGGGAGAGCTTCCCGGCCGAGTGCAGCTGGGTGTCCAGCGCGGCCGGCAGCAGGGTGTTGATGCTCAGCTGTGCCAGCCAGGCACGGCGTTCCTCGGCGTTGAGCCAGCGCGGATCGGTCATGGCTCCATTCTAGGAGCCGCGAAGCTTGACGGTTCAACCCTCCATGGTTTTCTATCCCTGCCGGCTCGCCCGGGACAGGGGGTACGCTGACGCTATGTACGTCGTGTCGCTCACCTACAAGGTCCCCGACGAGATCGTCGATTTCCACCTGCCCGCGCACGTTCAGTGGCTGCAGGACGCCTTCGACCGGGGCGTCTTCATGGTGGCCGGGCGCAAGATTCCCCGGACCGGAGGGCTGCTGCTCTCCAATGCCGAGCGCGCGGACCTGGACGCGGCGCTGCTCGCGGATCCGTTCTACGTCAACGGCGTGGCCGACTACGACGTCGAGGAGTTCCACGCCAGCCGGGTGGCCCCCGGCTTCGAGAACCTGCTGGACGCCTAGGCCGGAGCGTCAGGCCAACAGCTTCTTCAGCCCGCCCTTCTCGGGCACCCGCACCGGCTGCGGCCAGCGCGGGGTGAGCTGGTCCCCCAGGGTGACGCCGCGCAGTTTCCGGCCGAACAGCGGCAGCACCCAGTCGTGCACCCAGCGCCGCTGCCGCCGTTCCCAGTCGCGGAACCCCAGCGGGGCAGGCGGTTCCCATTCCTTGGGGCTGATGCTGTGCGGTACGCCCAGATGGTCCAGGACCTGCGCGGCGAGGTATTTGTGGCCGGCCTTGGACATGTGGAGCCGGTCGCTGTCCCACATCCTGGGGTCCTGAAACGCCTCGAAGGCCCAGTAGTCCACCAGTACGGCTCCGTACCAGTCGGCCAGTTCCCGGACCCGGCGGTTATAGAGGGTGTTGCGGCGCTTGAAGGGTTCGAGCAGCACGGAGACCTTGACGTCGAAGCCGGTGAAGAGCACCACGGTGGTCCCCGAGGCGGTAAGCCGCTGGACCAGGACCTCGTAGTCGTCCATCAGGTCCTCGATGTCGGTGCCGAGGTCCAGCAGGTCGTTGCCGCCGGCGTACAGGGTCACCAGGGTGGGCTTCATCGCCAGCGCCGGTTCCAGCTGCTCGGCGATGATCTGCCGGAGTCGCTTGCTGCGGATGGCGAGGTTGGCGTATTCCCAGCCTGGGTCCGCCTTCGCCAGCCTTTCGGCCACCCGATCCGCCCAACCCCGGACGCCGTTGGGCAGGTGCTTGCTGCGGTCCCCCACGCCCTCGGTGAAGGAATCGCCGAGGGCGACGTAAACCCGCCGCCCGTCCGGGCCCGGATGCAAGAGGTTCGCGGCCATGCCGCCACGGTAGCCCCGCCGGCCAACCAGCCGGTGCCGGGAGGGTGAACTGCGGGCGGCGGCTTGGCACCGGGACGGTGCCAAGCCGCTCTCCCTTACCCCTGCCTAGAGCTCCGCCCGGCCCCGCCGCCAGTACCCCATGAAGGCGACGTTCGCCCGGTCGATCCCCGCCTCGCGGACCAGATAGCGCCGCAGCTCCCGGACGGTGCCCGCCTCGCCGGCGATCCAGGCGTAGAACGGGCTGGCCGGGACACTTTCCGGGGTCTCCCACAGGAGGTCCGCGTCTTCCGTCACCGCTTCAACCTCCGGGGCGGCCGTCCCCGCCAGGGCGCCGGCGCCATCCCGGCGGGAGACGATGTCCCGGACGGCGTCCCGGAGCAGTTCGCCGTGCGGCCGGCCTCCGTCGGAAGGTTTCCCCGCGGCCGCGGTGCGGCGCGGGAGCCAGGTGACGGCGACGTCGGCCTCCGTGGTGATGTGCCGGATGTCGCCGGCGTCGGGGACCTCCAGGACGGCGTCGCCGCTCAGGTGCGGGGGCAGGCTCTCGAGGATCGCGCAGATTGCCGGGACCGCAGTCTCGTCCCCGGCCAGCAGGATCCGCCGGGCGGCGCCGGGCCGCCACTCGATGCCGGCGTAGGTCTCCTCCAGCACGCAGTGTGCGGCGCGGCTGTTCGGGCCGATCAGGGTGACGCGGTCCCCGGGCCGGGTCTGCCGGGCCCACGTGGCACCCGGGCCTTCGGCGTCCGCTCCGCTGCCGTCCATTCCGGCGCCCCCGTGAGCGTGCAGCACGATGTCGACGTCGATCTCGGGGTAGACGGCGTCCAGCCGGGCCCGCCGGACGGTGTAGGTCCGCATGGTCCCGCGGACGTCCGGGTCCATGGCCAGCCATTGGCGGTACCAGCCGGGTTCCTCGACCCGGAAGGCCGGGAGGGGCATCGCGGTTCCGTCCGCCGCCCGCGACGGGAGCACCAGCTTCACCCGGAGGTCCAGGGTGGGGCCGTGCACGCCGAAGTCGCGCAGCGCGTAGCCGCCGAGGGTGATCCGCCGGAAGCCGGGACTGAGGTCCCGCACTGCGGAGACGGTGACGTCGAAGGCGCGGGACATCGGCTGCTCTGCGAGGGTTTCGGGGACCGGCCGGGGTGCCGTGCGCTGCGCGGTCACGGGACCGTCACCATCCCGTTGCCGCCGGCCGGGGCAAGCACGGTGTGGTGGCGCCCGATCGGCAGCACCAGCGGGGTGCCGGACACCGGGTCGGGCATCACCCGGCATTCCAGGCCGAACACCTCCCGAATCAACTTCTCCGTGACCACCGCCGCGGGCACGCCCTCGGCCACGATCCGCCCCGCCTTGAGGGCGATGAGGTGGTCCGCGTACCGTGCGGCCAGGTTCAGGTCGTGCAGCACGACCACCACCGTGGTGCCGCGGCGTCGGTTCAGGTCGGTCAGCAGGTCCAGCACCTCCACCTGATGCGCGAGGTCCAGGTAGGTGGTGGGTTCGTCCAGCAGCAGCAGCCCGGTCTCCTGTGCCAGGGCCATGGCAATCCAGACCCGCTGGCGCTGGCCGCCGGAGAGCTCGTCGACGTCGCGGCCGGCAAGGTGCGCGGTGTCCGTGGCCGCCAGCGCCCGGTCGACGGCCTCCCCATCCGCCCGGCTCCACCCGCCGAAGGCGCCGCGGTGGGGATAGCGGCCACGGCCGACGAGGTCCCGGACGAGGAGTCCGGCCGGCGCGGAGGGATGCTGCGGGAGCAGTCCCATCTGCCGGGCGAGGTCCCGGGCCGGACGGGACCGGATGTCCTGGCCGTCGAGGGTGACCGCGCCGCCCGCGGGCTTGAGCAGCCGGGACAGGCCGCGGAGCAGGGTGGACTTGCCGCAGGCGTTGGCGCCCACAATCATGGTCACCTTCCGGGGCGGAATCGTGCAGCTGAGGCCGGCCACCACCGGCGTGGCTCCGTACTCGAGGGTGAGATCCTGTGCGGCGAGTTCTGCCATCTCAGGTGTCCTTTCGGTTGGCGGTGGCCAGCAGCCACAGCAGGAAGGGTGCGCCCAGGGCACCGGTCACAACCCCCACGGGGAGGACGGTCCCGGCCAGGAGCAGCGGGGCGAGGTTCGCGGCGAGAAAGTCGGCGGAGAGGACGATCAGCATCCCGGTCAGGGCCGCGGCCGGCAGGCTGCTGCGGCGGCTCAAGCGTCGGGAAATCGGGCCGGCGAGGAAGGCGACGAACGCCACCGGGCCGGCCGCCGCCGTCGCGCAGGCCGAGAGGGCGACGCCCACCGCCACGACGCCCAGCCGGGTGGCACCGACCCGCACGCCGAGCCCCGCGGCGGCGTCGTCGCCGAGTTCGACCATCCGCAGGGGCCGCGCCAGGGCGGCGGCCGCCGGGATCAGCACCAGCAGGGCCGCGGCCAGAACCCCCGCCCGTTCCCATCCCGCGGAGTTCAGCGAGCCGCTGAGCCAGACCAGGGCATCCGCCGCGGTCCGGATGTCGGAACGGGTCATGAGGAAACTGACCACCGCCTGCAGCGCCGCGGCGATTCCGACGCCGGCCAGGATCAGCCGCCCGCCCGCCGCCCCGCTCCCGCCGGTACCGCGGCGGGAGATCGCGTAGATCAGGAGGGCGACGGCGAGGGCGCCCGCGAGCGCGGCCCCGGATACTGCGGCGCCGGAGGCCCCGAAGACGACGATGGCCGTGACCGCCGCGGCGCTGGCACCGTAGCTGATGCCGATGACATCCGGGCTGGCCAGCGGGTTCCGCAGCAGCGTCTGGAACAGCGCCCCCGAGAGGCCGAAGGCGGCGCCGACCATAGCGCCCGTGACCGCGCGCGGCAGTTTCAGCTCCATCACCATGAAACTCACCGTCGGGATCCTGGGGGCACCGCTGAGGTGCGCGGCCAGGACCCTCCACAGGTCCGGAACGGTGACGGTGTAGCTGCCCAGCAGGACCGCCGCCGTGAACACCCCAACGGCGGCGAATGCCAGCAGCACCGCCGGGCGGGACGGCCTCGGGGGCAGCAGCCGGGCACTCACAGCGCGGCCCCCTTGCTCCGGCGGACCAGCCAGACGAAGACGGGGGCGCCCACCAGGGCGGTCATGATCCCGGCGGGCACCTCACCCGGAAGCAGGACCACGCGGCCGGCCAGGTCCGCGAGCAGCAGCAGGCACGGACCCAGCACCAGGGACAGCGGCAGGATCCACCGGTAATCCGGGCCGGAGAGGAGCCGGACCGCGTGCGGCACCACCAGGCCCACGAAGCCGATCGGGCCGGCCAGCGCCGTCGCCGTCCCACAGAGCAGCACCACCCCGAACGCGGTGACCCCGCGGGTGAGACCAACGCGCTGGCCGAGGCCGCGGGCCACGTCGTCCCCCAGGGCCAGGCCATTCAGGGCGCGCCCGGCACCCACCACAATCACGGCGCCTGCGGCCAGGAACGGCAGCCCGGCCAGCACCACGGACCAGTCCCGTCCGGCGAGTCCCCCCACCTGCCAGAACCGGAACCGGTCCAGGGTGTCCTGGCTGGAGATCAGGAGCACGTTCATCAGCGAGAACAAAGCGGCGCTCAGGGCGGCACCGGCGAGGGCGAGCTTCACCGGGGTGGCACCGCCCCGGCCCGCCGCGGCGATCAGGTAGACCACGACGGCGGCCGCCGCGGCCCCGGCGAACGCGAGCCAGAGGTACCCGGTCAGCGAGGTCACCCCCGCGAGGTGGATGCCGGCGACCACGGCCAGCGCCGCCCCCGCGTTGACGCCCAGGATGCCCGGGTCCGCCAGCGGGTTGCGGGCCACCCCCTGCATGGCGGCCCCGGCCAGGCCCAGCGCGCCGCCCGCCAGGAGTCCCAGGACCGTGCGAGGCACCCGGGCCTGCACCACGGCGTGATCCCCGTTGCCCGGGTCGAACCCGGTCAGGGCCGCGACGACGGTGCCGGGGCTGAGTTGCCGGGCCCCCACCGCCAGCGAGGCCGCGGACACCAGGACCAACGCGGCGACAGCGGCGAGCAGCCAGCCGGCGCGGACGCTCCGCCCCCGGGCCGAAGGCATGGGGCGCCCTACTTTGCCGCGGCGGCGTCCGCCGCGGCCGCGAGTTGGGGAAGGAAGCGGTCCAGCGCCCACGGCAGGCTCAGCGGGGAGGCCGCGGAGATGGAGAGCGTCAGGGTGTTGTCCGGGTCCGCGACCAGGGCACCTTTCCTGATCGCGGGGATCTGGCCGAGCAGGGGGTGCTGCTTGATCGAGTCCGCGGTCTTGGCGTCGGGGATCCAGGTGACGAAGAGGTCCGAGTCGAGCTCGTTGGCTTTTTCGGCGGACCAGGGGATGAAGAACTCCTTGGAATCCTTGGTGTTTGAGACCACCACGGGGGCCAGGGTCATTCCCAGGCTGGAGAGGAACCGGGGACGGTTGTCGTTGGCGGTGTAGATGTTCACGCCGTCGCTCTTGGCCGGCTCCAGGTTGCCGTAGATGAAGGTCTTGCCGGCCAGCTGGGGGTAGGCGGCGGCCTTGTCCCTGACCGTGGCCTCGGTCTTCGCGACCAGGCTGGCGGCCTCGGCCTCCTTGCCCAAAGCCTTGCCGATCATGGCGGTGGAGTCCTGCCAGGCGGTTCCGTAGGCGACGCCGGGCTGCGCCACCACGGGGGCGATGTCGCTGAGCTTGCGGTAATCCTCCTCGCTGAGGCCGGAGTAGGCGCCGAGGATCACGTCCGGGTTGAGCTTGGCGATTTCGGCGAAGTTGATGCCGTCAGCCTCCGAGTACTGCGTGGGGGCGGTGGCGGAGCCGGCTCCGGCGCCCAGCCGGTCCAGCGCGGCGTCCTTCCACGGCGTCGACGCCCGGCTGTTGCCGCCCCAGTCATTCTTCGGCAGGCCCACCGGCACGACGCCCAGGGCGAGGGCGACGTCGTCGTTGACCCAGGACACGGTGACCACGCGCCGCGGCTGGTGCTCCAGCGTCGTCTCACCGAAGGCGTGCTTGATGGTCACGGGGTACCCGGCGGTGGCGGTCGGGGCGGTCCCAGCCTCCTGCGCGCCGGCGGGGCCGGTGGAGCAGCCGGCCAGGCCTAGGCCGGCGACGACGGCGAGGGCGGCGGCGGCGAGTCCGCGCCGGGAGAAGGAGCGCGGGCTCAGGAGGGGGCCGGCGGAGCGGGTGGGAGGCGTAGCGAGCGGGGACGTCACGATGATCCTTAGGTAGGTGATGCAAACCTAAGTAAGGCTAACCTATCCTCATGCTGATTACGCAAGCTTTGAGTGACGTAATTGCCTCGGGCACCTCGCCTGCCCGCGAAGGGCGGACTGGACACCGGGTTCCGCGTTTGCGAGGATGGCGGGGCCGGGCATCGGAAACCGGCGCCGGAAGGTCAGAAACCACCTCCGGATGCGACGAGGGAAAGTGGGCGGACATCATGGCGATGACTCCAGCCGCAGTCAGCGGGGTGGCCGTTGCGGCCTGCATCGCGCCCGCGCCGTCGCCGGCCTTCTCCACCATGTACGGATCCGCAGCGGCCTAACGCCGCCGCGCCTCCCCACCGGAATCGCAGGCCGGCAGCTGCCTGCCCCCTCCCCCCGCGCGTCCAACGCGCCGGCCGGAGCTCTCCGATCCCGAAAGACCTTCCCATGTACGAAATCACCGCTGCCCGCATCCGCTCCTCCTTCATCAACGCCAGCCGCTCCGAAGCCGCCAAGCTGACCCTGCCCAGGAACTTCGACAGCCTGGACTGGGATAGCCTCGACTTCCTCGGCTGGCGCGACGGGAAGATGCCGCTGCGCGGCTACCTAATGCTTCCCGGCGCCAACGGGCCCGTCGGCATCATGCTCCGCGCCCCCGAGGGCGGTGCCAAGAAAAACCGCGCGGTGCTGTGCGAACTGTGCCGCGACATCCATTCCAAGGACGACGTGCTGCTCTGGGTGGCCAAGCGGGCCGGCCAGTCGGGGCGCAACGGCAACACCGTGGGCACCTTGATCTGTGCGGACTTCGGCTGCTGTCGCAACGTGCGAGTGGCGCCGCCGGTCAACGACATCAACCCGGACCCGGAGGCGGCCGTCGCCCGCCAGGTCGAGGGCCTGATTGCCCGCACCGCGCAGTTCATGGACCGCGTCCGCGGAGCCTGACGGCCCCGTCGCGTCCTGCGCGCCCGGGCTCCTTGAGCTGCCCGGGCGCGCCGGCGTCAGCGCAGGATGATGTCCACCGGGTTCGCCTCGGACCGCCAGGCCCCGCCGTCGGCGGCGTCGGGGGCGATCACCGGGGCCGTCAGCACGCCGGAACGGTTGGTGCGCTTGTCCCGGAGGATCTCGGTCACCGAACCTAGGTGCCGGGACAGGTCGATCACATTCTCCGGGGCGGCCAGCAGCAGCTGGAACCCGAATTCGTGCAGCGCCTTGATGCCGGCGCCGGCGAATTCCTCGGAGGCCAGGACGAACGCCTCGTCCATCATGACCGTTCCGTAGGTGGTGAAGCCCTGCTCGGCGATGCCCAGCTGGTAGCTGAGTGCGGCCGCCATGATGAACGCGGTGAAGCGCTGCCGCTCGCCGCCGGACATGGAGCCGGTGTCCGCGTGCATGAACACCTCGGTTTTCTTCGCACCCTTCGCCGCGCCGGACTTGTCAGCGCGGGCTGCCACCTCGCGGTGTTCCTTGCACTGGATGAACAGGTGCCCGCGGACGTCCAGCACCTCGGCGCGCCAGCGGCGGTCCTCCGGGCTCTGCGAGCCGAGCCGCTTCACGAGGGTTTCCAGCGACTTGTACCGGGTGGTGAGTTCGACGTCGTCGTCCGCCGGCGTGGGCGCACCAGCGGTCTTTCCGGGCCTGGCCTGCCGGACCTTGAGGGCGTTCTGGATGGCGTCCTTGAACTGCTTGGCCGTGGCCGGCAGGGTCTGCTTGATGTCCAGCTCCAGGTAACTGCCCTCGTGGAAGTTCACCTGGGACAGGATGCCGTTCAGCGGCAGGATCCGGCTGGTGATGGAGCGCCGTTCCTCGTCCAGCAGGTGCAGCAGCGTGGAGAAGGATTCGTGCGTGCGCTGGTTGAAGAACTGCCGGAATTCGGCCTCCTGGGCGGGCAGGCCGTCGCTGACGATCGCATGGTAGCGGGCCTCGAACTCACCGGCGGCGCCGATGGACGTGCCGTGGTCGGCGGAGATGGCCGTGCCCCACTCGCGGACGAAGCCCTCAAAGATGCGGGTGAGCCGCTCGGCGGTGGCCTGGCCGCGGGACTCTGCGGCGTGCAGTTCGGCCAGCAGCCGGGTCCGCACCTGGTTGGCCAGCAGGTCCAGTTCGTGCATTTCCAGCACGTCGCCGAAGCCGCTGAAGTACTCCGCCAGGGCCGCGGCCGCCTCCGGGGAGGGCGGCTGCTCGGCGAGCCGGCGCCGGGCCGCGTCCAGCAGTGAGTCGGCCGTGGTCAGCTGCGCGTCCAGGGCCTTGTATTCGCTCTGCAGCACGGCGGCGGATTCGGTGCTGGACTGGTGCCGCTGGCGGGCCGTCTCCACCGTGGCCCGCAGCGGTTCCAGGTCCGCCTGGGCGGCGAGGGCGTCCTTGAGCCGCTGTTCGATCCGGGCCAGTTCCTCGGCGGCGACCGCCGCGGACACCTGCTCCCAGGGCCGGTGGTCCTCGGCGACGCGCCGCAGCGCCTCAAGCTGCCGGGTCATGCCCTGGTGCGATTCCTCGCGGTCTTGGGCAAGCTCCGCGGCCCGGGCCAGCTCCCATTCCAGCTCCTCCACCTGGGCCGCCACCAGGTCCAGCTTGGCGGCGTTATCGAAGCCCAGGACGTAGTCCTGCCGTCCGGTGAACCGGTCATCCTTTTCGACGGTGTGGCGGTTGCGCTTGACCACGCCGCCCAGGCTGATGCCCTTGTCCAGGCCGGCGAGCTCGTCCGGGTTCTCGACGCAGGGGTAGGCGAAGTCCAGGGCGATCCGCTCGCGAATCCACTGGCCGGCCTCGGCAATCGCGCTGCCCTCGGGCCCGGCGGAGAGGATGTCCAGCTTGCCCAGCAGGTCGCCGTCGGACGCCTCCGCCACGGCCAGCGCCCCGCCCGCGAGCGGCTTCGAGATGTCGACTGCCCGGAGCGCACCGCGGACAGTGTGGTCGTTGAGGTAGCGGGTGACGGCGGCGAAGTGCTCGCCCGGCACCAGGAGCGTCGTGGCGAGGCTCCGCAGGGCGCGTTCGGCGGCCGGGCGCCAGCGTTCCTGGCCCTCCGGGAGGTCCATCAGCTCCCCGCCGAACGGCATTTGCTCCTCCGGGACCCCGGTGGCGGCGGCGATGGCGGTGCGGTTCTCGATACTCGACGGCGGCAGGAGGGACTTGCGCGTCTTGAGTGAGACGAGTTCCTGCTGGGCCGCGGCGAGTTCACGCTTACGCGCCGCGTGGCTGTCGAACGCCTCGAAGCGCAGTTCCTTCAGCGCCTCGGAGTCGTCCTTGAGCTCGGCCGAGCGCGCGGCGGCCTGCTCGTGGGCCTGCTCCCAGCCGGCGGCGGTCCAGTCGAGCTCCAGACCGGCGTCGCTGAGGGCCTTCCGGGCGGAGGCCTCCACTTCCTCGCGGAGCTTCAGGCCCACCCGGGCGTTTTCCAGCGACTGTTCGATCGCGGAGATCGCGTTTCCGCCCTGGTTGTTGTACTCGGCCTCGAGCTGGCGCAGTTCCTTGGCCAGCCCGTCCCGGACGGCCCGCTCGGCGGTCAGGTCCTTGGCCTTCGCCTGCGCCAGGTCCTTGAACCGGGCCAGGGTCTTCTCGTGCACGGCGACGGCCAGCTGCTGCCGGTAGGCCTCGAATTCCTCGCCGGCCAGTTCCCGCAGCCGGTTCGCGTCCAGCAGCGACTGGGCGTACTCCTTGTTCAGGCCGGGGACCGGGGCCAGCTGGTCGCGCTGCTGGCGGACGTCCTCGAGCCGCTGCCTGATGGACATGAGGTTGCTGAATTCCTCGACGACGTCGTCCGCGGCGGCCAGGGTGGCGGGGGCGTCCAGCACCTGGTCGCGGAAGAACGTGTTTACGCTGCCGCCCAGGCCCTTGCCGGCCTGGATGACGCGCAGCAGCGGCAGTGCCTGGTCCGAGTTGATCCCCAGCAGGCGGCGGAACCGCTCGGCGAAGGCCTTGTGCACGTCGAAGATCTGGGCGTCCGGGAAGATGGCATCCAGCGTGGACTTGGTGAACCGCTTCTCCGCGATCCCCTCGACCTTGGCCAGGTCCAGCGGCTTGTTGTCGATCAGGTAGAACCGGCCGACGCTGGATTCGGTGCCGTTCTTGGGCAGGTCGAAGAGCGCCGAGATGGTGACCCGGGTCCCGGCGGCGTTGTCGAACGTCAGCGCGACGGCGGACCAGGTGGCACCGGGGCGCTGGTAGGCACTGGCCGAGCCCTCGCCGACGGCCTTGTCCCCCACCTTGCCGCGCATATACGTGAACGTGGTCCGCTTGTCCTCCACGGCCCCGCCGGCCCGTTGCGCCGCAGCCTCATTGGACCGCGGCCGGGCATCGAAGACGCGCAGCATCGCGTCGAACAGCGTGGACTTGCCGACGCCGGAGTTGCCCGTCAGCAGCGTGCCGTTGCGGTCCACGTGCATCGTATGCGCGCCATGGAATGTACCCCAGTTGACCACCTGCACCAGGGCCAGGCGCATCTGTCCGGGGTTCGTCAGCTCGCCCATCGGCAGCATGGTTGCAATGCTCATTCGGCGGCCTCCGCTTCCGTGGTGGGGCTGAGTGACGCCGACGGCGATGCCGCCCCCGCCCCTTCGCCGGACGGCTCTGCTGCAAGCAGCGGGCCGTCCGGCTCCGACAGGCCCGATGCCACTCCCGGGGCGGCATCGCCGTCGTCGTCTATGGCGTCGTCACCATCCGCGTCGTCCCCAACCTCACCGTCCGGAACAGCGTCCCCATCGAGTTCGAGGAGGGGTTCGGTGCCGGTGGGGTCGGTGCCGGCGGCGATCAGGGCTTCGATGTGCGCGGGGATGTCGCCGATGTTCTCGAAGGGCAGCGCCAGCGGGAGGGCGTTGGAGATGGTGTAGACGTCGTCGAGGCCGGTGCCCAGCAGCAACTGGCGGGCCAGGAGCTTGGTGATGGCGCGGTTGACGACGTCGGCGTCGCGCAGGGCGTCCTGCTGGCCGGCGGGCTGGTAGTGGGCCACGAGGTCGGCGATTTCCTCCCGCGTGATGGTCGGGTCCGTCTGGGCCGTGACGTGCCGGTCCAGCAGCAGCCGCAGCCGGAGCAGCACGATCGTCTCGACCCGGCTGAGGGCCCGCTGCTGGCGCAGGATGCTGGAGCGGGCGCTGCCGCCGATGGCCTCCGGGTCCACCGGGCGCAGGACGGCGACCTTGCGCTCATGGTCCAGCTGCAGGGTCAGGAACAGCTCGGAGAGCCGGCTGCGCAGGATCAGCTGGTTGTCCAGCAGCGTGGTCCAGAGCTTCTCGTCCCGGCCGCCGTCGATGTACGGGCCCTTGAGCAGCTTCACCAGCGCCTGCCGCACCTTCATCGGCAGCACCCCGGTGTCGCCGGGGAAGAGGGCCGCGCCGTCGACGAAGGTGTCGCGGGGAGTCACCGTGAACGGGTCCGCCTGCGCCCGGGTTGCGGCCGTTTCGGCCCCGGCGTCGGGCGTTTCCTGCGGCGATTCGGTCATCTTCAGTCCTCTTTAAGCGTGACGACGGGGAGGTAGGCGGTGCGGGCGGACCCGTCGATTTGTTCGAAGTCCAGCGGCTGCCAACCGCCGCGGTCGAATCCGGCGCCCTGGTGCAGCGCGTGGGAGAGCAGCGCCCGGATGGAGTTGATGTGGCGTTCGTCGGCGGGGAGCTGCTCCCAGGCTTCGGCGAGGGTGGCCGCCCCGGCGACGGCGCCGCGGATGGCGGCCTGGTTGGCCTTGCCGGTGCGCGGCGAGCGCGCCCGGTCCGAGTCGCTGAAGGCGATCGGGTCCGCCAGCTTGGGCGGGGCGGCGAACTCGTCCGGGTCGAAGAGCTTGATCATGGCCAGCGACTCGAAGCCCGCGTTATAGAGCACCGGCCCGCGGACCAGGCCGGGCCGCTCGCGCTCGTACGGCAGCGAGCGGATCGCCTGCTCGGCCTCCCGCAGCACCTTCCGCAGCCGCACCGACTGGCGGTAGTCGTCGCTCTGCACGTAAGTGTTCAGGCTCTCGCTGAGCTTGCCGTAGATCCGCTGGATCTGGCTGTGCTGGCTGCGGAGCTCGGCGACGAGGTTCTTCAGCGTCTCCCGTTCCTCCTGGCTGAGGTCGTCGGCGAACTGGCGGCTGAGCACCTCGCCGATCGCGGAACGGAACCGCAGCTGCTGCTGGGGGTCTTCCAGGAAGGCGGTAAAGGACCGGAACGTCCTGCCCTCGGGACTTTGCCGGAGCCGCTTGTCCGCCTCGAGGACCTGGGCCATGGTGGCGCCCTTGCTGAGCGACTCCTCGATGATCTGGTTGCGGAGTTCGCCCACCAGTTCCTCGATCCGGTCACGCATCTTCTTGTAGTCGGCGGGCAGGCTAGCCGCGAGGTCCAGGATGTTGCCCGCGGCCTCGACGGCTTCCTCGTCGTCGAGCAGGCCGTCGAATTCCCCGGAGCTGATGTCCTCGATCAGCTGACGCCGTTCGCCGATCTCTTCCTGGAGCGCCTCCAGCCGGGCGCTCTGGTCCGGGTTGGTTTCGTTGGCCAGCTTCTCGACGTCGCCCAGCAACGTGCCCAGGCGGGATCCGTTGAGGGTGGAGCGTTCGCTGGAGAGGCTGTCCAGGAACGCCAGCACGCGGGCCGCCGGTTCGGTGACCTCGTAGACAATCTGGCCCGACTGGTTGCGGCGGGTGAGGAAGTTCTTCCGAGTCCATTCGTCGCCGAAGGCCTTGCCGTTCGCCGACCCGCCGAGGCCCGGCTCCTGGCGGCGGAGCTGCTCGAGGAAGGCGTCGACGTCGGCGTGGAACTGTTCCAGCGGCAGCTGCGGCCGGGTGCGGGTGAAGGAGGCCTGCAGGACCGCGATCACCCAGGGGGCGGAGCGGGTCAGCGCCCACGCGGGTCCCTTGGTCAGCAGTTCCAGCTCGCGCAGCCGGGCGCTGATGGCGTCCGCGGAGGACAGGGCGGATCCGGGCACGCAACTCTCCTCTCGCTGCCGGGGGACGGCAGCGACGCAAAACTGCCAGCTACAAGGTTAACGCAGGCAACGCCGGCGCCGACCTCGCTGCTCCGCACCGAATACGCGACCCCCGTTGCTCATGTTTCTGGTGGGGCTCCTGCGATCTGTTCGTGACCTACCACCGGGTAGCGTCTCGATCCCGTATCAAGAGAGGCCGACGCACCCCGGGACTCTGGAACGGGCCCCCTCCCCCGCCCTACGCTCGGGCTACTGATTCAGCCGAACCGCCGTTGCAGGAGGAAGAATGCAGTTCGATGCGAGCCTGTTTGATCTGACCACGGTGGAAACCGGGACCCTGGTGTTCGGCGGGACGCTGCTCTTCGCCGCACTCCTGGCCCTGTTCATCATGACGGCGGCGACGGTGGCCCTGGCACTGCTGGGGGTCGGCAAGCTGGCCTGGTTCCTCGTTATCCGGACCCTGGTGGGCATGGTCTCCGGCATCAATACGGCGTGGGAGCACCTGGTCCACCAGGCGGGCCAGGTGGAACTGCCCGGCGACTTCCCGGGCGAACTGATCGGGCACTCGTCCCCTAGCACCGGCACCTACCCGCGAGTAGTCTTGCGGGACAGCTGAAGGGTCCTCCACCCGCGGCGGATCCAGGGCTTGAGCCGGCCAGTCCGGTGAGGGGAGATGCCCAGTGAGCTCCGCCGTCGACAACCCAGCCGCCCCTGATCCGGGGCCGGACACCGGACACCCCGCCGTCGAGGCCCCGCCGGCCGACGAACTGGGGGCCGGCGCCACCGCGGACACCGCCCGCGCCGTCGCCGAGGCCGCCCGGGACACCAGCTGGGACCGGCCCAGCTTCGCGAAGGGCCTCTACCTTGGCAGCTTCGACCCGGGCCTGATCCATCCCTGGCCGCTGGCACCGGCTGACGACGTCGAACGCGGCGAGGCGTTCATGGAGCGGCTCACGGTCTACTGCCGCACCATGTCCGGCCGGGTGATCGAGCGGGAGGCGAAAATCCCGGACGAATACATCAAGGGCTTGGCGGACCTGGGCGCGTTCGGCATGAAGATCCCCCGCGAGTACGGCGGCCTGGGCCTCACGCTGGTCTACTACGGCCGCGCGCTGGCCCTGCTGGGCTCGGTGCATCCGAGCCTGGGGGCGCTGCTCTCCGCCCACCAGTCGATCGGCGTACCCGAACCGGTCAAGGTCTTCGGCACAGCGGAGCAGAAGCGCGAGTACCTGCCCCGGTGCGCGGCCGGCGCGATCACCGCGTTCCTGCTCACCGAGCCCGACGTCGGCAGCGACCCCGCGCGGATGGGCAGCACCGCCGTGCCCTCGGACGACGGCTCCTCCTACCTGCTGGACGGGGTGAAGCTGTGGACCACCAATGGGGTGATTGCCGAGCTGGTGGTGGTCATGGCCGTGGTGCCGCCGCGCACGGGCCCGGACGGCACCGCGCACCGGGGCGGCATCAGCGCGTTCGTGGTGGAGATGGACTCTCCCGGCATCACGGTGGAGAACCGCAACGCGTTCATGGGCCTGCGGGGCATCGAGAACGGCGTCACCCGCTTCCACCGGGTTCGGGTGCCCGCCGCCAACCGGCTGGGACGGGAGGGCCAGGGCCTCAAGATCGCCCTGACCACGCTGAATACCGGCCGTTTGAGCATCCCGGCCCTCTGCGTGGCGTCGGGTCGCTGGAGCCTCAAGATCGCGCGGGAATGGTCCAACGCCCGCACCCAGTGGGGCCGCCCGGTGGGCCGGCACGAGGCGGTGGGAAAGAAGATCGCCTTCATCGCGGCGAGCGCCTTCGCCCTGGATGCGGTCTTCGAACTGTGCGCCGAGCTGGCCGACGCCGGGCAGAAAGACGTCCGGATCGAGGCGGCGCTGGCGAAGCTCTGGTCTACGGAGATCAGCTGCCGGATCGCGGACGAGCTGGTGCAGATCCGAGGCGGCCGCGGCTTCGAGACGGCGGACTCCCTGCAGGCACGCGGTGAGCGGGCGGTGCCGGCCGAGCAACAGCTGCGTGATATGCGGATCAACCGGATCTTCGAGGGATCCTCGGAAATCATGCGGCTGCTGATCGCGCGGGAGGCCGTGGACGCGCACCTGGCCGCCGCGGGCGCGCTGGCCACCGCGGACGCCAGCCTGCCGGACAAGGCCCGGGCCGCCGTCGGCGCCTCCGGGTTCTACGCCCGCTGGCTGCCGAAACTGCTCGCCGGCAACGGCATGGACCCGCGGTCCTACGGCGAATTCGGCCGGCTGGCACGGCACCTTCGGTACGTCGAGCGCGCCTCACGGAAGCTGGCGCGGCAGACCTTCTACGGGATGGGCCGCTGGCAGGCGGGGCTGGAGCACAAGCAGGCGTTCCTAGGCCGGATCGTGGACATCGGCGCCGAGCTGTTCGCCATCTCCGCCTGCTGCTCCCGGGCCGAGATGCTGCTGCGCACCGCGCCGGAGCGCGGGGCCTCCGCCTACGAACTGGCCGACGCCTACTGCGCGCAGGCCCGGGTGCGGGTCGAGGAATACTTCGACCAGCTCTGGCGGAACACCGACGACGGCGACCGCGGCCTGACGGCGAGGGTGCTGGCCGGCGACTACGAGTGGCTGGAGGCCGGGGTGCTGGATCAGTCGGAGGGCACCGGCCCCTGGATCGCCGACGCCTCCCCACGCGAGTCGAGGGCGGAAAACCTGCATCGGAGCTACCGCTGACCTGCGGCGACGTCCGCGTTCCCTAATAATAAGCAACCTTGCTATTAGGTGTGTTTGCGTGGTTAGGTATGGCAAGACCTGATGACGGTCGAAGCATTGCCGTGCCCGGCCGGAACAGCCGGCACGGGTTCCCCAATGAAAGCGAGCAGCCATCATGAGCAGCACAGCAGGCCCCGAAGACCGCACCCCCCGCCGCGAGAGCACGGCGGACATCGAACCGGGCCACGACGCCCGGATCCACGACGCCCGGCAGGACACCGCCGAGCCCGTCCGCCCCGCCGGGACCGAGACCGTCCGGCCCGCCGAAGAGCACGCCGGCCACCACGCCGAGCACCGCGCGGAGACTCCCGCCGCGGCCGCAGCCGAGACGCGCGCCGAGAACCGTGAACTCCGGGCGGAAGACAGGGCTGGCCACTCCACCGAGACCCGCGCCATGCCCGCCGCCGCCGGCGCCGCAACGGGTGCCGCCGCCGCAACGGCCGCCCGGGACCACCACGACAACCGGCCCATCCACGGCTCGCGCGACCCCCGCCAGGACGGCCTGGACCGCCCCGACCGACTGGACCGGGAGACCGTCGTCGAGGAGGTCCCCACCCGCGAAACGGTCGTGGCCCGTGAAAAGGAACAGTTCGGCGGCATCAAGGTCGGCTCCGCCTTCTTCGGCTGGCTCGCCGCCACCGGCATGGCCGTGATCCTGACCGCACTGGTGGCCGCCGCCGGTACCGCCGTCGGCCTCGCCACCAACACCAACGTGAACGATGCCGTGAACCAGGCCTCCGGCAACCAGACCGTGGGCCTCGCCGGCATCATCACCCTTCTGGTGATCCTGTTCCTGTCGTACTACTGCGGCGGCTACGTGGCCGGCCGGATGGCGCGGTTCAACGGCGCGCGGCAGGGCCTCATGGTGTGGATCTGGGCGCTGATCGCCGCCGTCGTCGTCGCCATCCTCGCCATGACCGCCGGCCAGAAGTTCGACGTCCTGGCCAACCTGAACAGCTTCCCGCGCATCCCGGTCAACGAGGGCGACCTCACCACCACCAGCGTGATCGCCGCCGTCGTGGTGGCCGTCGTGGCCCTGGTCGGCGCCATGCTGGGCGGCCTCGCGGGCATGCGCTTCCACCGCAAGGTGGACCGCGCGGGCTTCACCCCGGTGGAAACGGTCGTGGAGCGCTAGCTCCAGCCCTCTTCGGGGAACGGCACCGCTAGCGGCCTTCGACGCCGTCGAGGTAGTACCAGCGCCGGTCCAGCCGGCGGAACCGGCTGGTCTCGCGCTGGACGCCGCGCTCCCCGCCCACCCGGTAATGGGCCGCGAACTCGACCGTTCCCTCGCTGTCCAGGGGACCGCCGCGGTGGGTTGCGAGGATGTCCAGCCGCCGCCACTGGATCTCCGAATCCAGGTCCAGCTCCGCCGGCCGGGTCTCCGGGTGCCAGGTGCGGAGCAGGTAACCCGGATCCAGGACCACGAACGCGCTGTACCGGGACCGCATCAGCTGCTCGGCGGTCGGTGCCTCCGCTTCCCCGCGGTGGTACCGGCCGCAGCACTGTCCGTACTGCTCACCGGAGAGGCACGGGCACCGGCCCTCGAACCCTGACTGCTGCACGTGATTCCCTTTCCTCGCCCGATCCCTCGTGGTCCGGAGCTGACACCGACTATATGCCGCTGCCGCGCCACCGAGGGACCGAAGGTATCGGCTTGGACACATCCTGGGTCCGCCGACGTTTCCCGGCGCGTCGGCGGCCGATTCTCCGTAAGGTTAACGGTGGCCGGGAACGGCCCGCAGCAGGCTTGGAAGGGAGAGGCGACGTGGAAGACCCGACGACCACCGCCATGAATCTGACCTACGCCGGCACCCTCGTGATCGGCGTCGTCATGTTCGTCGGCGTCGCGGCGGCCTTCGTCATCACCCTCCTGCTCGCCGGCCTCGGCAGGCTCATCGCCACGCTGGGCATGGCCCTCTTCGGGCGCCGCGCCGGCGCACCCGCTTTTCAGAAACCTGCAACGAAAATCAGCCCGAAACTGAAGCCGGCCCGCAAGGAACCACAGATTTCCCCGGAATGGGCGGCCGCCGTCGAACGCGCCGATGCCCGGGCCCGAGCACGGGCCGAGGCGGCCGCGGCACCCGAGGTCACCGTCTCCGTCCGCGAGCTCCCCGCCGCCGGCCACCCGGAGCGCAAGGCCAGCTGAGCCCTTACCGGGCCCGGGTATCTGGGCTACGTTGGGACCCATGGAATTCAGATACCTCGGCCACAGCGGCTTCAAGATCTCGGAAATCACCTTCGGCAACTGGCTCACCCACGGCTCGCAGGTGGAAAACGACGTCGCCACCCAGTGCGTGCGGGCGGCGCTCGACGCCGGAATCAGCACCTTCGACACGGCCGACGTCTACGCCAACACGGCCGCCGAGACCGTCCTCGGCGAGGCGCTCAAGGGCGAGCGGCGCGAATCCCTGGAAATCTTCACCAAGGTCTTCGGCCCCACCGGCCCCAAGGGCCACAACGATCTGGGGCTGTCCCGCAAGCACATCATGGAGTCCATTAACGGCTCCCTGTCCCGGCTGCAGACCGACTACGTCGACCTCTACCAGGCCCACCGGTACGACTTCGAGACCCCGCTGGAAGAGACCATGCAGGCCTTCGCCGACATCGTCCGGCAGGGCAAGGCGCTGTACATCGGCGTGAGCGAATGGACCGCGCAGCAGATCCGCGACGGCCACGCCCTAGCCAAGGAGCTCGGCTTCCAGCTGATCTCCAACCAGCCGCAGTACTCTATGCTCTGGCGCGTCATCGAGGCAGAGGTGGTCCCCACGTCCGAGGAGCTCGGCCTGTCCCAGATCGTCTGGTCCCCCATGGCCCAGGGCGTGCTCAGCGGCAAGTACCACCCGGGCAAGCCCGCGCCGGAGGGCAGCCGCGCCACCGATTCCAAGGGTGGCGCGCGGATGATCGAGCGCTGGATGTCCGACGAGGTGCTCACCGGGGTGCAGCAACTCAAGCCCATCGCCGACGAGGCCGGGCTGACCATGGCGCAGCTGAGCATCGCCTGGGTGCTGCAGAACAAGAACGTCGCCTCCGCCATCATGGGCGCTTCCCGCCCCGAACAGATCGAGAAGAACGTCGCTGCGGCCGGCGTGAAGCTGGACCAGGGCATCATGGACAAGATCGATGCGGCCATCGGTTCGCTGGCCGAGCGCGATCCGGCGCAGACCAAGTCCCCGGCGTCGCGCGAGGCCTGACGGGGGCTGTTCACCCCGCTCGGGGGGTGGCGCGGCGGGGCCGGCACGACCCGGGGCTGGCGCGCCGGGCCGCCTTGCCGTGGCGGGAGCGTGTTTCGGTTAGGCTCTGCACAACCGACACGATCCCGCCCCGCAGGCGGCGGGCCACTCCTTGGGGGAGCCAATGAAAAACCTCTTCGATTTTTCCTTCACCCGGTTCGTCGCGCCGTCGATCGCCAGGATCGTCTACATCCTGATCATGATCGCCCTCGGCGTGATGTACCTCTTCTTCGTCATCTCGGCCTTCGCCAGCCGGAACCCCTTCCTCGGGGTGCTGGTGCTGTTGGTGATCGGCCCGCTGATCGTGATCATCTACCTGGCCCTGGCCCGGATCGGGCTCGAGTCCCTGGTGGCCGGCATCCGGACCGCGGAGAACACCGCGGAACTGATCCGGCTGCAGGGCGGCACCCCTCCGGGCGCCCACATGGGCCCGCAGCAGCACGGCCCGGTGGGTCCGCAGTCCTGGGAGACCCACGGCGGCCAGTACCCGGCACCGCAGCAACCCCAGCAGTACCCGGCACCGCAGCAGCCCCAGCAGTACCCGGGCTCCGGGCAGCCTCCCGCCCCGCCGGCACAGTAACCCGGCGGACGCGGCCCGGCGCGGCAGCCGCGCGGCAGTACAGGCCTAGCGGCCCCGGCGCAGGTGTTCGGCGTTGAGGGCTTCCAGTTCGCTGTCCGTCAGGTCGTCGAAGCTCCGCGCCTCGCGCTTGTCCGTGCGGGAGAACCGCATGAACATCAGGATGATCAGTGGCAGGTCCACGGCCTCGCAGATGAACCAGAGCGCGTCCCCGGCCAGTTGCTGGTCCCGGAGCGCGTCGGGGAACCAGCCGGGGCCGGCCTGCCGCGCCGTCATCAGGTCCAGAACCTGGCCGTTCAGCCGGAGCAGGATGCCGGGGACGGCGTCCACCAGCAACTCGATGAAGACGAAGACGAACTCCAGCGTGATGAAGGCACTGGAGCGGTGGAAGTCGGCCTCCTCGATGATGGGCAGCGCCATCAGCAGGCCCAACAGCGGGATGACCACGGTCAGCAGGGCCTCCGCCAGCGGGTTGGCCCGCAGCACATAGAACGCCGGGGTCAGGAACGTCGAGAAGAGCGCCAGGCCCAGCAGCGGGGCCACCAGGGAATTGCTGACGAAGCGGACCAGGCGGTGGCCCAGCACGAAGTCCAGGCGTCCGGCGCCGCGCTCCGACAAGGCGGCGCGAGCCAGTCCGATGGGTTTTCCGAGGCCGATCAGGAGTGGGACGACGAAGAGCAGCAGCGTGATCTTGACCGTAAACGCCCACCGCAGCCCGGCGCTGTAGACGCCCGTGAATCCGCAGGTCAGCAGCAGGAATGAGCCGAGGCCCAGGAGATAGAAGGCGATCGTGCGCCAGAGCGGCCAGCTGCCTCCCTTTGCCGCCGCGGCCCGAAGTCCCAGGCCGTAGAGGGTGCCGGCGATCAGCGCGAGGACCAGCGCGGTCCAGTCGACCTGCCAAGCGGAAATAACGACGTCGAGAGGTGGCACGCGCCCACCCTACGGGCGTTTCCTAGGAATTCCCCGGGATCGGCGGCGGCGCTATTCGGCCGGGCGGCCCGGCTGCGGGTTCTGTTCCGGCGCGGCGTGCTCGATCACGGCGGCGATGTGCTGGAGCAGGTATTCCTGTCCGGCCACGGTGGGGTGGTCGCCGTCGGGCCCGATCAGGTCCTCGACGTCGTCGCTGATCCAGCCCTCGGCGATGGGGTCCACGAACTCGGCGCCGGCACCCTGCGCGGCGCTCCTGAGCTGGGCCCGGATATCGAGAAGGCCGGGGTCGGGGTCCGTGGTGTACGACGGCGGCCCCACCACGATCAGCTTGGCCGAAGGCGCCACGACCTCCGCGTGGGCCAGCGCCGTCGAGGCCGCCTCGCCGACGTCGTCGGGGGCGTAGCCAAGATCGTTCTCTGAACCAAAGAACACCACGACGCCGGTGTCCGGGGTGACGAACTGGTCCACCTGGCTCCCGAAGGTGCCGTCGGCATCGCCTGGGCGGACGTAGCCGCTGCCGTTTTCCGCGGCATTGATCACCTGGAACCCGGACAGGGCGGGATCCGTTCGGATCAGGGCCGGCCAAGCGTGATCGGGGGACGTGCCGTGGCCGGTGCTGAGCGAATCGCCGACCACCACCACGCGCACCGCGGGTGCCGCTGTGACCGCCGGCTGCGAGGAACTGGCGAGGGCCGCCGCTACCAGGCAGGCCGCAATACCAACGGCGACGTGCCGTCCGTGACCACCGCGCGAAAAGAAGGTGACTGCCATGATCGCCTCCTGCCTGGAACCTGCCGTGTCCGCCCCCGCAGGGACGCTGGATACAGCAACGTTGCCGACTGTTGCCAGTGTAGCCGCGCCCGCTGTGGACGCCACCCCCTGGGCAAACGGGTTCAGGAAGCCGGCGGCGGGACCGGACCGGGCGACGGCGGGACCGGACCGGGCGACGGCGGGACCGGGGCGGGCGACGGCGGGACCGGGGCGGGTGGGACTGGTCCGGGCGGGATCGGCGCCGGCCAGGTCGGGCCGGGTGCCGGCGCCGGCTGCGCGTCGCCGGGGTCGGCGGGGCCGAGGTCCAGGTGGAACGGCGGATACTCGTCCCTGAGCAGGGCCACGTAGGCGATGACCCGGTAGACCCACCGGTTGAGCCCCATCAGCAGGTCAAAGAGGCCCGGCCAGTATCGGCCGGTGAACAGGAGCACCACCCCCGCGATGAGCACCAGCAGCCCGATCAGGGAGATCCCAGCGTTCTCCTGCACCCATTCGGTGCCGTCCCAGTAGCGCTCCCGGCCGCCCCAGCCGCGCACGGTGCCGGTCAGGATCCCCACGATCAGCAGATGCGGAATCGCCAGCAGCCAGGACTTCACCAGCACCAGGCCGCGGGAGAGCCGCTCCGGGTAGTCGACGTCGAAGTCGGCGGGATAGTCGGTCCGGGCCAGGGTGAAGGGCGGGTACCGGTCCGTGCCCAGCGCCGAGTAGGCATAGAACGCCACCCGCCAGTTCCAGCGGATCACGCCCACGTTGAAGGCAAACAGCGAGCGCGGATACCGGCCGGTGAACAGGATGGCGAACCCGGCCACGATCGTGGTGACCACCAGCGCGAACCACAGGAAGAACAGCACGACGTAGTGCGGGATGGCCAGGAACCACTTCACCAGCCACAGCCACCGCGACAGCTGCGGGTCCAGGTGGCCGCTGAGCCGGGCAGGATAAATGCGCGACGGCGGCGCGTAACCATAGGGTGGCGGCGGCACGGGATACCCGGGCGGCGGCGGACCCCCGCCCGAACCGACCCCGCCCGGGCCGGGGCCGCCCGGCCCTGCGGCCCCCAGCCCCGCCGCGCCCAAAACAATCAGCAGCACCCCGACCCCCAGCAGCACCACTCCGGCGATCAGCAGGCCGATGAAGATCGGCAGCAGGAGCTCCGAACGGACCCCGCCGCTCAGGTCCACGGCCACCGGGCTCGCCGCGTCGGCGTTCATGATGACGACGGCCCAGTTGCCCGGCCGGATGTCCCAGCGCAGGTCCTGGCTGCCCGTCCCGGAGACGGAGGCGGCCCAGAAGGTCTGCTCCGCCGGCCGCCCGGGGGCCTTCGTTCCGGCGACGGTGCGGTAGTCGGCCTGGAAGGGCGAGAACCGGACGTCGGCGAGCTCGGCGTGCGGGACGCCGGCGAGGTAGCCCGCGACGTCGGCCTGGCGGGCGATTCCGATGAACACCGGCCGGGACGGATCCGCGGCCGAACCGCGCAGCAGGATGCTGCCCGGCGTCGCCTCCGTCCCGGGAAGTGTCCCGTCGGGGCGCATGCCGCCGTCGTCCAGGATGTTGATCCGGGGAAGCGTCAGCGCGTAGCCGTCCGCCGCGAACCGTTCCGTGGGGGTGGTGAAGTAGCCGCCGTCGCGCTGCTGGTAGTTGGCCCAGCCGGTCGCGGCGGCACCGGCGAGCAGGCCCAGGCCCAGCAGCGCGGCAAGCGAGCCGAGGACCAGCAGGACTACCCGCCCGGGCTTCATGGCCTTTCCGCCGCCTCCAGTAGCGACTGGCCCCAACGGGTCGCCTTTTCGATCTCTCCGGGCCGCAGCGGGCCCTCACTGCCGCGGACGTAGAACGGCATGGGTTCGGAGATGATGTCCGCCCCATGGTCCTTCAATGACTGGGCCATTTTCTTGGCCGCATCCCCGTGGATGAACATCCTCACGCGGGTGTCGAACGCGGCTGCCTTTACGCCGGCCAGGTCGCCGTCGCCCAGGCCGGAGAGCAGCTCGGTGACCTTGGGCGTGGGGCGCCAGCCGTTGATCGGACTGCCCAGGACCAGCAGGTCTCCGGCCAGGAGGTCGGAGGGCCGGAAGTCGGTGACCGGGATGGGGTCCGCGTGGAAGACCTCGGCCACGGCTTCGGCCACCGACTTGGTGTTGCCGTAGGCGGAGTCGTAGACGACGTGGGCCCTCATCCGCTGATCACCACCTTCAGCGCCTTGGTGTCGGCCGCCCGGGCGAAGGTGTCGTAGGCGTCCAGGAACTGGTCGAAGCGGAACCGGTGGGTGGCGAACTTGGCCGCGGGGATCTTGTGCCGGGCCACCAGCTTCAGCAGCATGGGCGTCGTGTTGGCGTTCACCAGGCCCATGCTGATGTTGATGTTCTGGATCCAGAGGTTCTCAACGTGCAGTTCCACGGGTTTGCCGTGCACGCCCACGTTGGCCACCGTGCCGCCGGGACGGACGATGTCCGTGCACATGCCGAAGGTCGCCGGGACGCCAACAGCCTCGATTGCCACGTCCACGCCCAGCCCGTCGGTGCGGGCCAGGACCTGGTCCTTCCAGTCGACGTCGCTGGAGAGGACGGCGTCGGTGGCCCCGAATTCCCGGGCCTTCTCCAGCCGGTTCGCGTCCAGGTCGACGGCGATGATGGTGGCCGCCCCGTAGAGCCCGGCCGTGGCGATCGCCGCGAGGCCCACCGGCCCGGTCCCGATCACCGCAACGGTGTCCCCCGGCTTGACCCGGCCGTACTGCACGCCGATCTCGAAGCCCGTGGGCAGGATGTCGGAGAGCATCACGGCTTCCTCGTCGCTGACGCCCTCCGGCAGCAGGTGCAGCGAGTTCTCCGCGTAGGGAACCCGGACGAACTCGGCCTGGGTTCCGTCGATCAGATGCCCGAACACCCAGCCAGTCCCGGACTTCCCCTCGTCCCCCAGGCAGTGCGAGTACAGGCCGGTCCTGCAATTGGCGCAATGCCCGCAGGACTTGATGCAGGAGATGATCACCCGGTCCCCCACCTTGAGGCTGGTCACCGAGGACCCCACCTCGGTGATGGTGCCGACGCCCTCGTGACCCAGGATCCGCCCCTCGGTCACGGCGGGCACGTCGCCCTTGAGGATGTGCAGGTCCGTGCCGCAGATGGTGGTGGTGTCCACCCGGACGATCGCGTCGCTCGGGTTGGTGATCACCGGATCCGGGACGTCGGTCCAGGATTTCTTGCCGGGGCCGCCATAGACGAGGGCTTTCATGCAGACTCCTTGACTCGAAGGACCACCGGCGGATCGACAATCCGCAGGCGGCAGGGCGTGACGGAGGCATCGATCCCCGAGGAGACGATCGACTGGCGGGCGTGCTCGCGGAGTTCGTCGAAGGCGGCCGCGGTAACCCGGGCATGGCCGAGGTCCACGACGATTTCGAAGCCCACGAACTTGGCGACCACCCGCCGGCAGACGACATAGAGCGCGCGGATGTTCGTCGTCGTCACGACGCCGCGCACGTCCACCCGGACCGTCTCGGACGCCGGGTCAGCGTGCAGCACCACCTTGATGCGCGGGTCCCCGTGGGACGGATGCGCCAAAAAGGACCTCGCGCGGCTGCTGTGATGAGCGTGTCCCAAGGGGCTCATGGCGCCTCAGCGCTCCCCGCGAAGCCCGGCGTCGCCGGTCCCCGCTGCCGCGTCTCCTGCTGCCGGTCATTCACCATGGCGGATCTCCTGCCTTTCCTGCCCAAGCTGGAAAGTGCAACTGCCATTTCCTCACCCCAGGGTCATAGCGAGACCGAAATTTCCTCGCAGGCGCTTCCCCAATTCCCCAAAATTGCCGTGCTGGATTCGCCTCATACCCAGAGTGAGGGTGCCGTTCTGCCCGGGCAAGGGGACAAAGGTCCCTTGGACTGCCGCCGCCGGCGGGTGCTGATACGGGTGTGCGTTGTGTGGCTGTTGCTACGTGGATTGCCGCCGTCCGGGGACCCCTTTAGCCTTGCTGCTATGCCTAAAACAGCCCCCGACGGCGGCGCGCCGGACCTTCTTCTCACCGGCGTCCACCAGCCGGACGATATGACGCCGTGTGACATCCTCCTGAGCGGCGGGCGGGTCGCGGCCATCGCCCCCGCGGGGTCCCACGCAATGGTTCCGCCCGGGACACGGCGGGTGGAGTTCGACGGCCGGTTCGTGATTCCCGGGCTGTGGGACGAGCACGTGCACATGAACCAGTGGGCGCTGACCTTGGGCAGGGTGGATCTCTCGGGGGCCGCGTCGGCGCGGGAGGCCGCCGCCGTCGTCGGGGCTCACGTTGGCGGCGTGCGCGACGGCGGCGTGCGCGACGGCGGCGCATCCTCCGGCGGCCGGACGCTGGTCGGCGTCGGCTTCCGGGACGCCGTCTGGGCCGACGCCCCCAGCTTGGAGCTGCTGGACGGGACGACCGGCTGTGTCCCCGTGGCGCTGATCAGCCACGACCTGCACTGCGTCTGGCTGAATTCCGCCGCGGCTGTGCGCTACGGGGTGAACCCGGGCCCAGACGGACTGCTGCGGGAGGAGCCGGCGTTCGCGCTGACCCGCGAGCTGGGCCGCCTACCGGATTCCGACGTCGACGCATTGGTCCGCTCCGCGGGTGCGGCGGCCGCGGCACGGGGCATCGTGGGGATCGTGGACCTCGAGATGGTGTGGAACCGGGATCCCTGGCTGCGCCGGATCGCCGACGGGTTCGACTCGTTCCGGGTGGAGGCGGGGGTATACCCGCAGGACCTGGACCGGGCCGTGGCGGAGGGGATGCGGACCGGCCAGCAGGTTCCGGGCGGCGCCGGCCTGCTCAGCGCCGGGCCGCTAAAGGTGCTGATCGACGGGTCCCTGAACACTCGCACTGCGTACTGCGTGGACCCCTATCCGCACGGCGGCCGCGGGTTGCTGACGGTGAGCGAGTCGGAGTTGCTGGAATTGCTGGTGCGGGCCCGTGATACCGGGTTCGTGCCCGCGGTTCACGCGATCGGCGACGGTGCCAACGAGGTCGCGCTGAACGCCTTCGCCGCCGCGGGCGTGAAGGGACGCATCGAACACGCCCAGTTCGTCCGGCGGCAGGACTTTGCGCGCTTCGGCGAGCTGGGGCTGACCGCCAGTGTCCAGCCGGCGCACGCGCTGGATGACCGCGACGCCGCCGACGCCAACTGGGCGGGTCGGACGGACCGGGCCTTCCCGCTGCGGTCCCTGCTCGACGCTGGGGCCACGCTGGCGCTCGGCTCGGACGCGCCCGTGGCCCCGCTGGAGCCGTGGACAACGATGTCCGCCGCGACCACCCGGGCACGCGGCGACGGGCGGGAGCCGTGGCATCCGGAGCAGGCGCTGACGCGGCGGGAGGCACTGGCGGCTTCAGCCCGCGGGCGCTGCCGCATCCGCGTCGGCGACCCGGCCGACGTCGTCGTCCTGGAGGGCGATCCGCTCACCGTGGACGACGCCGCATTCGCCGCGATGCCGGTGGCCGCGACGCTGGTGGCGGGCCGGTTCAGCTTCGGCGGCTAGGCGCCTGGACCAGGTTCGCGAACGGCAGCCGGCCAAACTCCTCGACGAAGGCCGCCTGGTAGGAGGCCAGGGCCGGGGATAACTCGTCGACCGGGAGTTCGCGCCAGGCGATGATGAGCCGGTCCGCGGACGCCAGCTGCCAGATGAGCCGGCCGTCCCAGTGACCGGGCGGCCGGCCCCGGCCGAAGTCGACGAATTCCTGGATTTGCCGGCGGAGCCCCCGGTTGCTCTTGCTGCCAGGGCCGGCCTTGCCCAGGTAGAGGATATCGGCGCCCTCGACCCACTCGGCCTTCAGTGTTTCCTGCGGGAGGCCGGGGTTCTTTTTCTTGAAGACTCCAGCGGTGCTCTTGGCGAGGAACTGTGGTTCGACTGGCTCCTGGCCGCCCGCGGGTAGTAGAACGGCGAAAATCCCGGGCTTCTGCGGGATGCGGTTGATCTCAAGCTCGCCCAGGGGCCGAAATCCGGTGAAGCCGTCACGCTTCAGTGACGCTCTGTTCAGGGGCATGGATTCCTCGGGGAGTGCTTGGATACGGCAAGTTCCAGTATGAACGGTGGGAGTGCTGCGGGTGCAGTCGGGGTTGAGGCTGACGGCTGACGGCGCCACGGGCCGTGCATGCTCTCCCGGAGCACCGGCCGGGACCCCCGTTCCGTACAGATGACGAGAGGCGCTGGGGCGGTTGGTCTTCGGGCCCCGCGGCCAGCGGGCGCCTGAACGGACGACGGCGATACGCGCGCCCGTCCTGCGCCTCGGACCGGAAGTGCTCCACCGGCGGCATTCGCGTAGTTCCCTTCGCCGCTAGGGATCTCTCCGCGTTCTGCCTTTAAATGTCAGACCCTTCCGATTGAATGGGTTCATGGAAGGCAGTCGGAAGCTTTTCGAGAATGTGGTCGCCGCGGACCTGGTGGGAGATGCGGCGGCGATCATCGATGAGCTCCGTGCGCTGGAGGACCGGAAGTCGGCGATCTCAGCCCGGCAGGCGAGGTTGGCCGTGGCGCTGGACCTGGTCCGGCGGCGGGAACAAGCCGCGCTTGGCTTGCCCGCTGATCAGCTCGGCGCCGGGGTGGGGGCGGAGGTCGCGTTGGCGCGGCGGGAATCCCCGGCCAAAGGCTCACGGTTGCTGGGTTTGGCCCGGGCGCTGGTGACCGAGATGCCTCACACCCTGGCCGCCCTCGAAAAAGGTCAGTTGAACGAATGGCGCGCCACGCTCCTGGTCCGGGAAACCGCCTGCCTGGACGGCGCCGACCGGGCCGCCGTGGACGGGGAACTCGCCGCCGACACCGGCACCTTCGACGGCGCCGGCGACCGGGCCATCATCTCCGCCGCCAAAGCCGCCGCCTACCGGCACGACCCGCGCTCCGTCACCCAACGCGCAGCTCACGCCGAAACCGAACGGACGGTCAGTCTCCGCCCGGCCCCGGACACCATGTGCTACCTCACCGCTCTGCTCCCCGTCGCCGCCGGAGTCGCCGCCTACGCGGCCCTGACCCGGCACGCTGACACCGCCCGCGCCACCGGAGACCCCAGGTCCCGCGGACAACTCATGGCCGACGCCCTCGTTGAGCGGGTCACCGGGGCACCCGGCGGGATCACCGGCATCGAGATCCAGCTCGTCATGACCGACCGGACCCTCCTCGCCGGCGACAGTGAACCAGCCAGGCTCGCCGGCTACGGCATTGTGCCGGCCGGATGGGCCAGGGAACTCGTGGCCGGCAAAGGCGACAATCCAGAGTTCACGACCTGGGTCCGGCGGCTCTACACCGCGCCCAGCACCGGCGAACTCATCGGCTTGGACTCCCGGGCCCGGCTCTTCCCCGCCGGGCTGCGCCGGTTCATCGAAACCCGCGACGACACCTGCCGCACGCCGTATTGCGACGCACCCATCCGGCACCTCGACCACATCGTTCCCTGGCGCCGGGGCGGAGAAACAACCGCAGCCAACGGCGCCGGACTTTGCGAAGCCTGCAACCACACCAAAGAAACCCCCGGCTGGACCGCCCAGCCCGTAGATAGGACAGAATCGGTCACCCGTGCTGGACCGAGAAACCGGACCGCGACCTTAACCAGGGCCCTACCGGCCGCCGAACCCGGAGCGAACCAGGGAGGCAAGCCCGGCGGCAAATTCCAAGTTGGCCTCCACACCCTGGAACTCACCACCCCCACCGGTCACACCTACACCTCAACTGCGCCACCTCTTCCCGGCAGTGCAACGGGAAAAGGAGCGTGGGGCAGATCAGGACAGGGAACGGAGGCCGCGTCGGATCACGCCCATGATTCCCGGTCTCTGGGAGAGCCGGAGTTGAGGGCGGAGCGACATCGAATGAGAGCACGACGGCTCGGGCGGAAGAAAAAGGTGCCGGCTTGAGCCGCAACGAGCCTGGCGCAGGCAGCCTGGCGGGCTCGGCCAGAGTCGGGCGGGCGGCGGAACCTGGTGCGGGTGCCCGGCGGAGTCGATCGCGCGGTGCCTGACCGGACACCGGCAGCCGCGTGAGGTACCCCGGCCCGGGGAAAGCACCCCTCAAACGCAGAACCTGCAGGTACCTTCGCGATCTCGCTATGAGCTGGCCCGGGAATCGAAATGCCCTGAACGGCCCGTGAAAATCAGATGGTTACCTGCAGGCACTTAAAGCGTACGCCGCCGTCGAACCCGGGGCCAAGGGGTCCGTGGACTCTTGCCCGGCCCCGGGAAATGGCTCCCAGCCTAGCGGCGTAGAGTGGACAGAGACGCCTGATTCTGGACGCCAAGTGCTGAGGGAGAAATCGTGACGATTGACTGGGACGAGAAGAAGACCCTGCTGCAGGAACCGAACATCGCCGCCGTCACCCAACTCTGTGATGAGCTCAGGGAGAAGAAGCCGGGCTCGGTGGTCCCCTATATCGACCCCGTCCATGACGAGGATGAATGCCGGATCGTCAGCCTCCATATCTCGCCTGGCAAGGGCTGCGAATCGGGTTTCCTCTCCCACTTCAACGACGATGAGGCCGCCCAGCGCGCCACGTCCATCTACGAGGCCGTGGAACTCGACCCCCGCTACGTCATGCCCTGGAACGCCTACCCCTGGGTCCGCGACCCCGGCCTTCCCACGGCGCTCAACGTCCAGGAAAAGACCGATGGCCTCCGCCCGTTCCGCCAGTTCATGAAGGTCAACAAGCGCGCCTCCGCCGTCATTGCCCACGGCGCCGACGCCCACTCCTTCCTCACCCTCTTCGAGAAGACGTACCACTCCTCGCTGAAGAACCGCGGCATCAAGATCTACAAGGCCACCGCCCTCGGCGGCCGCGCCTTCGCCGTCTCTCCGGCCAAGCAGGAGGAACTGCTCGCCAAGAACGTCGCGGTCTACAAGGACGCGATGCAGCGGGCGGGCATCCAGCACCTCTGATCCCCCGGGCACAACGGCCCTCCCCCGTCCCGCCCCCGGCGGGCATGCTGGGAGGGCCGGCCGCGCGGCCGGTCCACAGTGGCGGCCGGACGGCGCCGGAAGGGCGGGTGCGGGATGGGACGGTTGGACGGCAAGGTGGCCCTGATCAGCGGTGGCGCCCGCGGCATCGGCGCGGCCATGGCCCGGCGCTTCCTCGAGGAGGGCGCCAGCGCCGTCGTCGGGGATGTCCTTGACGACGACGGCGCCGCGCTGGCGGCCGGGCTCGGCGAGCGGCTGCGGTACGTCCACCTCGACGTGACCCGGCCCGAAGACTGGGACGCCGCCGTAAACCAGGCCGTCACCGCCTTCGGCGGCCTCAGCATCCTGGTCAACAATGCCGGCATCGTAAACTTCGGCCGCATCGACGAATACCCGCACGAGCAGTGGGCCCGCATCATCGACGTCAACCTCACCGGCGTCTTCAACGGCATCAAGGCCGCCGCCCCCGCCCTCGCCCGCTCCGGCCGCTCCTCGATCATTAACGTCTCCTCGATAGCGGGCATCCGCGGCTACGAGAACCTTCCCGGCTACACCGCCGCCAAGTTCGGCGTCCGCGGCCTGACCAAGGCCGCGGCCCTGGACCTCGGCCGCGACGGCACCCGGGTCAACTCGATCCATCCAGGCGTGGTCCGGACCCCCATGACCGACGGCATGACCTTCGACACCGGGCACGTCGCCCTGCACCGGATCGGCGAGCCCGTGGAGGTGGCGGACCTGGCCGTCTATTTGGCCGGCGACGAGTCCTCCTACGTCACCGGCGCCGAGTTCGTCATCGACGGCGGCGAGACCGCCGGCACCGTCGTCACCCCGGCCGGCTGACCGCCCATGGCAACGCCCCCGGCAGCCATGTCCGGCACAGCGCGCTCCGGCACCAAACTCGCCGTCGTCGGCGCCGGCAGCGTCGGCACCTCGCTGGCCTATGCCGCCCTGATCCGGGGCTCGGCCAGCCACGTCGCGCTTTACGACGTCAACGCCGCGAAGGCCGAGGCGGAGGTCCAGGACCTGGCCCACGGCACCCAGTTTTCGGCCGCGGCCGTCACGGTCGACGGCGGCGGGGACATCGCCGCGGTGGCCGGCGCCGACGTCGTGGTCATCACCGCCGGGGCGAAGCAGTCGCCGGGCCAGACCCGGCTGGACCTCGCCGGAACCAACGTCCGGATCCTCGAGCGGCTCATGCCCCGGCTCATTGACCACGCCCCGGACGCCGTCTACGTCCTGGTGACCAATCCCTGCGACGTGCTCACGGTCGCGGCCCGGAAGATCACGGGCCTGCCGTCGTCGCGCATTTTCTCCTCCGGCACCGTGCTGGACACCTCCCGGCTGCGGTGGCTGCTGGGGCACCGGGCGGGCGTCTCCGTCAGCAGCGTCCACGCCAGCATGGTGGGCGAACACGGGGACACCGAGTTCCCGGTCTGGTCCGGCGCCACAATCGGGCCGGTTCCCATCCGGGAGTGGACGGTCGACGGCGCCCGCGTCTTCACCGACGCTTCCCTCGCCGACACCGCCCGGGAGGTCACGCAGGCGGCCTACAAGGTGATCGCCGGGAAGGGCGCCACGAACTACGCGATCGGGCTTTCCGGCGCCCGGATCGTCGAGGCCCTGCTCCGCTCCGAGAACGCGGTCCTGCCCGTCTCCACGGTGCTGGACGGCCAGCACGGCATCACCGGCGTCGCACTGTCCCTGCCCAGCGTCGTGGGCCGAGGCGGCGTGCGGACGGTGCTGGAGACGCCCATGGACGACGGCGAGATCGCCTCGCTGCACCACAGCGCCGAGACGCTGCGGCAGAGCCTGGCTTCCCTGGGGATCTAGGGTCCCGCCGCAGATCCCTCGTCATCCGGCCCCGCGTATTGACAGCCCGATGTGACCCCTGCCATATTTGAAGTGTGAACCTGTCAGACAGCCGGACAGCTGGACAGCCTCTCGCCCGCCTTAGCGCCGCCGAAGCCGTCTTCAACGTCCTCCGCTCGGATATCGAATCCGGGAAGCTCCCCGTCGGCGCGAAACTCAACTCCGAGGCCACCCTCGCCCAGCAGTACGGCGTCAGCCGTTCCGTGGTCCGGGAAGCCCTGCGCTCCTGCACCGCCCTGGGCCTGACCGTGACCCGCACCGGGCGCGGCACCTTCGTGGTTGCGGACCGCGTGGCCACGGACCTGGTCCTCGGCCAGTACTCGGCCCTGGATCTGACCGAGGCCCGGCCCCACATCGAGGTCCCCGCCGCCGGCCTGGCCGCGGAACGGCGATCCGCCGAGGAGCTGGAAACCATGCGGGACATCGTCGCCGAGATGGCCGGCGAGGACGATCCCGAGGTATGGGTGGGGCTGGACTCGAACTTCCATGCCCTGATCGCCAAGGCCAGCCGGAACAAGGTCTTCGAGAACGTCGTCGCGGAGATCCGCGAGGCCCTTGCCTCCCAGTCGGAAACCCTGAACATGGTGGCCGACCGCCAGCACGCCTCCAACGACGAGCACCGTAAGATCCTCGCCGCCATCGAGGCCGGCGACGCCGCGACCGCCCGGGTGGCCATGAGCCAGCACCTGAACGCCGTCGGCGAGGCCCTCGCCTCCATCCTGCACCCCACCAGCGCCGTCTAACCGGCCACCTTCGGGCACCACCCACGCCCACCCGATCCAAAGGACACCATGACTTTGCCTTCCCCCGCCCTCGCCCCGGACCGCCTGGACCCGGCCGGCCTGCCTCAGCACGCCGCCCTGGCGGCCCAGACCCGCGACGGGCTGGTGGAAAGCATCCACTACGGCTCGGCGGCGGCCACCGCGGCCGACGGTTCCTTGTTGCTCTCCGCCGGCGACCCGCGGGCCCCGTTCTACCCCCGCTCGGCCCTGAAGCCGCTGCAGGCGGTGGCCATGGTCCGCGCCGGCCTCGAACTCCCGGCCGACCTCCTGGCCCTCGCCGCGGCCAGCCACTCCGGCGGCCCCGAGCACCGCGACGGCGCGCTGCGCATCCTGGAACTGCACGGCCTCGGCCCGGACGCGCTGGAAAACAGTACCGACCTGCCCTACGGCGTCCGCGAGCGAGAGGAATGGCTCCGCGCCGGCGGCACCGCCACCCAGCTGGCCCAGAACTGCTCCGGTAAGCACGCCGCGATGGCCGCCACCTGCGTTATCAACGGCTGGCCCGTGGCCGGCTACCTCGACCCCGCCCACCCGCTGCAGCAGCAGGTGGCCCGGACCGTGGTGGAACTGACCGGCGAGGAACCGGAACGGACCTCCACCGACGGCTGCGGCACCCCGCTGTTCGCCCTGACTCTCGGCGGCATGGCCCGCGCCTTCGGTCGGATCGCCGCCGGGACCGGCACCGCTGAAAGCGACACAGCCGAGGCCGCCGTGGCCGTCGCGATGCGCCGCCACCCGGAGATGGTGGCCGGCCGGGACCGGGACGTCACCGCCCTGATGCGCCTGGTCCCCGGCCTGGTGGCCAAGGACGGCTTCGAGGGCGTCCAGCTCGCTGGCCTTCCGGACGGCCGCGGCGTCGCCGTGAAGATCTCCGACGGCGGGGACCGCGCCCGCATGCCCGTCACCGTCCGGATCCTGACGGCCTTCGGCGTCGACGCGGAGACCCTGTCCGGCCTCGCCACGGCACCCGTCCTGGGCGGCGGCCACCCCGTGGGGCTGCTCCAGGCCACCGACTTCCTCTCCTCCATCACCCCCAGCACCGACGCACGCTAAGGAACGCCATGACCACCCCCGCCACCGCAGACTTCCGCTCGGAACACGACCTCCTGGGCGACCGGGACGTCCCCGCCGACGCCTACTGGGGCGTCCACACCCTCCGCGCCGTCGAGAACTTTCCCATCACGGGCCAGCCGCTGTCCTCGAACATGTACCTGGTCCGGGGACTCGCCGCCGTGAAACTGGCCGCCGCCCGCGCCAACCACGAGCTGGGCCTGCTGGACGCCCGCCGCGCGGACGCCATCGAGGAGGCCTGCACCGACGTCATGAGCGGCAAGCTCAGCGAGCAGTTCGTCGTCGACGTCATCCAGGGCGGCGCCGGAACGTCGTCGAACATGAACGCCAACGAGGTGATCGCCAACCGGGCGCTGGAAATCCTGGGCTACCCCAAGGGCGACTACGGGCAGCTTCACCCCAACGACCACGTCAACCTCAGCCAGTCCACCAATGACGTGTACCCCACCGCGGTGAAGCTCGGCACCATCTTCGCCGCCCGGGAACTGCTCGAGGCCCTCACCGAACTCGAGGACGCGTTCGCCGCGAAGGCCATGGAGTTCCGCACCGTCGTCAAGATGGGCCGCACCCAGCTCCAGGACGCCGTCCCGATGACCCTGGGCCAGGAGTTCGGCACCTACGCCGTCACCATCGGCGAGGACCGGCTCCGGCTGGCCGAGGCGGACCTGCTGATCCACGAGATCAACCTCGGCGCCACCGCGATCGGCACCGGGCTGAACGCCCCGGCCGGCTACGCCGAGGCCGCCTGCCGGCACCTCGCCCGGATCACCGGCCTGCCGCTGGTCACCGCCGTCGACCTGATCGAGGCCACCCAGGACGTGGGCGCGTTCGTGCACCTCTCCGGCGTGCTCAAGCGGGTGGCCGTGAAGCTGTCCAAGATCTGCAACGACCTCCGCCTGCTCTCCTCCGGCCCCCGCGCCGGCCTGGGCGAGATCAACCTGCCCGCCGTGCAGTCCGGCTCCTCGATCATGCCCGGCAAGATCAACCCGGTCATCCCCGAGGTGGTCAGCCAGGTCGCCTACGAGGTGATCGGCAACGACGTCACCATCACCATGGCCGCCGAAGCGGGTCAGCTGCAGCTGAACGCCTTCGAACCGATCATCGTCCACAGCCTCCACAAGAGCATCTCGCACCTGGAAGCCGCCTGCCGCACCCTCACGGCACGCTGCGTCCGGGGCATCACCGCCAACACCGAACGGCTCCGCCTCACCGTGGAGCAGTCAATCGGCCTGGTCACCGCACTGAACCCGCACCTGGGCTACGCGACCGCCACGGCCATCGCCCAGGAAGCCCTCGCCACCGGCAAGGGAGTCGCGGAACTGGTCCTCGAACACGGGCTGCTCACCGCCGAGCAGCTCGCCGACCTCCTCAGCCCGCAGCGCCTGGCCAACCTGAGCAAATAGCGTCCCCCGAATCCCCATAAGGACCCCCATGTCATCTCCCGGAACAGCACGCTCCCCCCAGCCCACGGTCACGGACCACACCATCCCGCTGCACGCCCACGCCACCGAGGCGGCCCTGCATGCCGAGGACCAGGGCTACCACAAGAGCCTCAAACCCCGTCAGGTCCAGATGATCGCGATCGGCGGCGCGATCGGCACCGGCCTGTTCATGGGCGCCGGCGGCCGACTCGCCGCGGCCGGACCCGCCCTGATCATCAGCTACGCCGTCTGCGGCTTCTTCGCCTTCATGATCCTGCGCGCCCTCGGCGAACTGGTCATGCACCGGCCCTCCTCGGGATCCTTCGTCTCCTACGCCCGCGAATTCTTCGGAGAGAAGGCCGCCTTCGTCACCGGCTGGCTGTACTGGCTGAACTGGGCGATGACCGCGATCGTGGACATCACCGCCGTCGCGCTCTACATGAACTTCTTCAAGAAGTACTGGGCGCCGATCGCCGACGTGCCGCAGTGGACCTGGGCCCTGGCGGCTCTGATCCTGGTCCTGGGCCTGAACCTGATCAGCGTCAAGGTCTTCGGTGAGATGGAGTTCTGGTTCGCACTGATCAAGGTGGTGGCCCTGGTCTCCTTCCTGCTGGTCGGGATCTACTTCGTCATCTTCGGCACCCCGGTCCCCGGCCACGAGGTGGGCTTCACCCTGATCGCGGACAACGGCGGATTCTTCCCGAACGGGCTGCTGCCCGCCGTCGTGGTGATGCAGGGCGTCGTCTTCGCCTATGCCTCCATCGAGCTGATCGGCACCGCCGCCGGTGAAACCGAGAACCCGGAGAAGATCATGCCCCGGGCCATCAACACGGTGATCGTGCGGATCGCGGTATTCTACGTCGGCTCGCTGATCCTGCTCTCCCTGCTGCTGCCCTTCAACGCCTACAAGGCCGGCGAGAGCCCCTTCGTGACCTTCTTCGGCTCCATCGGCGTCGACGGCGTGGACGCCATCATGAACCTGGTGGTCCTCACCGCCGCACTGTCCTCCCTCAACGCCGGCCTGTACTCCACCGGCCGGATCATGCGCTCCATGTCCGTCTCCGGCTCGGCCCCGAAGTTCGCCGCCCGGATGAACAAGGCAGGCGTGCCCTACGGCGGCATCGCCCTGACCGCCGGCGTGGCCGTCCTCGGCGTCATCCTCAACGCCGTGGTCCCGGCCGAGGCCTTCGAGATCGTCCTGAACGTCGCGTCGCTGGGCATCATCAGCACCTGGGGCATGATCGTGCTCTGCCAGATGCAGCTGGCGAAACTCGCAGCCCGCGGCGAACTCCTCCGCCCCTCCTTCCGGATGCCCGGCGCGCCCGTCACCGGCTGGATCACCCTGGCGTTCCTGCTGGCCGTCCTGGTCCTGATGGCTTTCGACTCGCCCGTGGGCACGTGGACCATCGCCTCCCTGGTGGTCATCATCCCGCTCCTGATGCTCGGCTGGCGCCTCTGCAAGCACCGCATCCTGGAGATCGCCGCGGTGCGTGACGGCTTCACCGGCCCCGCCCCGCTGGTGGCGAACCGGCCGGGTCCGGGGGCCGGCGGCGGGAGCGTCTAGGCCGGATCGCCTAAGCTCGGACCAGGCATTCCTTCGGGCTCAACGACGATCCACCGGGAGAGACACATGACCAGCTGGCGCATCCGGGACTTCCACTCCGCGGACCTGGACGGGATCCTGCACCTGTGGGAGACCCTGAAGGCCTCGAACGTCGAGCCGGTCTACGCCCTCTCCGAGGTCCTCGCATCCTGCGAAAAGGACCACGCGGTGGTGGCGGTGCAGGGCGAGCAGGTGGTGGGCGCCGCCGTCGGCCGCGCCGCCCACGACCAGGGCTGGATCGTCTTCCTGGCCACCCTGCCCGAGTACCGCGGCCGCGGCATCGGCACCTCGCTGCTGGCCGCGGTGGAAAACCGGATGGCCCCGCACGGGCTGAACAAGCTCTCCGCGCTCATGCCGGAGTCCGAGACCCGGGTGGAGGCGTTCCTGGGCCGCGGGTTCGTGCTGAAGAAGAACCTCCGGTACTTCGAGCGCCGGATCCCGGTCCAGCGCCAGGAGCTGGAGCCGCTGAGCCAGCTGGGCGGCCGGATCCTGGCGCGGGACCTCTGGGAGAACGTCGCCGGGATGCGCAACGAGAAGGAGCTGCTGGAGCGGCGGCTGGTGCTGCCGCTGGCGGAAGCCGAGCTGGCCGACGAGTTCGGCGTGGTCCCGCCGCGGGCCGTCGTCCTCTTCGGCCCGCCCGGCACCGGCAAGACCACCTTCGCCAAGGCGATCGCGTCCCGGCTGGAGTGGCCCTTCGTGGAGGTCTTCCCGTCCCGGCTGGCCGCGGACCCGCTGGGCCTGGCCGGGGCGCTGCGGGAGACGTTCCTGGAGATCGCGGAGCTGGAACACGCTGTTGTCTTCATCGACGAGGTGGAAGAAATCGCCTCCCAGCGCGCGGGGGATCCGCCGTCGCCGCTGCAGGGCGTGACCAACGAGCTGCTGAAGATCATCCCGGCCTTCCGCGAGCAGCCGGGCCGCCTGCTGGTCTGTGCCACCAACTTCATCCGCGCCCTGGATTCGGCGTTCCTGCGCCACGGCCGGTTCGACTACGTGATCCCCATCGGCCTCCCGGACCGGCAGGCCCGCGAGGCGATGTGGCAGCGCTTCATTCCCGCCGCGGTGGTGGACGACGTCGACATCGAGCTGCTGGTGGAGCGCACGGAGGGCTTCTCCCCCGCGGACATCGAATACGCCGCCCGGAGCGCCTCGCAGCGCGCCCTGGAGAACGCGGTCTATGGGGAGCGCGACGGCGGAGCGCCCGGTTCCGGCGCTGGAAGCGCCGTGCGCCGGGGCCCCGCCACCCAGGACTATCTCGACGCGATCGCGGACACCCGGACCACCGTCAGCGCCGAGGTGCAGCAGGAGTTCCTGGAGGATATCGACCTGCTGGGCCGGGTCTAGGCGTCCCCTTCGAGTTCCGCCAGCAGCCAGGGATTGATCCGCGCCAGGATCTTGCGGGTCTCCTCAACGGGAACGGCGGCGTAGAGGACGGGACGCGCCTCGGCGTACCGGGTCACCGGCGGCTTGTCCGGCCACTTCTCGGCCAGGGCCTGCACCCGTTCCGGCAGCGAGTTGTGGGCGTTGTCCGCGATCTTGACCAGCGTGGCGTCGTGGTGTTCCGCGATCGCGCGGATGCCTGACTGGTAGTCGTCCGGGTTGTCCTGCAGCCGCTTCGTGACCCGCTCGATGATGTCCACGGCCCGCTCGGAGACGCCCATCTCCAGCAGCGCCTGCCGGGTGATCGGGGTGTCCTCCGCGATGTCATGCAGGTAGCCGGCGATCTGGATGTCCTCGTCGAAGTCGGCCAGCGCGTCGCCGACCGCCAGCACATGCTCGCGGTAGGGCCGTTTCAGTTTGTCCTTTTGCCGGTTGTGGGCCACTTCGGCGAGGACCCTGGCCGTCTCGACGGTGAAGCGCGGGGCGGAAGGCTCTGTTTCGGGCATGGGTTCAGCCTACGCGTCCGTCATCCCGGTCCATACCCAGGGCTCCCGCGGCAGCGCGGCCGGGTCGAAGGCCGCCAGGGCATTCCCGAGCGGGCCGGGCGGCAGCCCGAGCGAGGCCAGGAGCAGGTCCCGGACCCGGTCCGCGGTCACGCCGGCGGCGGCGAGGTCCGACAAGGTGACGGCGCCGTCGCGCTTGGCCAGCCGGGCGCCGTCGGCGTTCAGCACCAGCGCCACATGCGCATATTCCGGCACGGGAATATTCAGCAGACCTGCAAGGTAAGCCTGGCGCGGGGTGGAGGGCAGCAGGTCATCTCCCCGGACCACCTGGTCGATGCCCTGTTCGCCGTCGTCCACCACGACGGCGAGGTTGTAGGCGGTGACCCCGTCGGCGCGGCGGAGCACGAAGTCGTCCACGACGCCGGTGAAACTCCCCAGCAACCGGTCCCGGATGGTGCCCTCGGTGACGGCGGCCCTCAGCCGGATCGCGGCGGGCCGGAGTGCGCGCCTGGCCTCACGTTCGGCCTCATCCAGGTTCCGGCAGGTCCCCGGGTAGGCGCCCTGCGGCGCGTGCGGGGCCGACGGCGCCTCCTGGATTTCGCGCCGGGTGCAGAAACACTCGTAGGTCAGGCCCGCAGCGGTCAGCCGGTCGATCGCGGCGGCGTAGAGCGGCTCCCGGTCGGTCTGGCGGACGACGGGGCCGTCCCAGGTCAGGCCGATCGCGGCCAGGTCGCTCAACTGCGCGTCCTCGGCGCCGGAGCGCGCCCGGTCCAGGTCCTCCACGCGCAGCAGGAACCGGCGGCCGGAGGAGCGGGCGAAGAGCCAGGCGAGGAGGGCGGTGCGGAGGTTGCCGGCGTGCAGCTCTCCCGAGGGGCTGGGGGCGAAGCGGCCGGCGGGATCCATGGGTCAAGCCTATGCCGGACAGCACAAGAGCCCCTCAGCCACCGATGACTTCGGGGAACCGACGTCGGGGGCTCAGGGGCTCTTGCCAGGGTGTGCGGAATGACCAGGGTGTGAACAAGAGTCAATCAGCGGCAGGCTCCTTGCGGGAGCCGGATCCAGAGGCCGGGAGGTGTGCCGGGAGATCTGCAGCCATTGGGTGCCGGCGGTGGCCGGCGTTCCTTTGTTGCCACCATTTGAGCAGAAGCCCTACAGTTGATGCAACGGACGCCGGTGGCATTGATCAGACTGACCAAGGCGGACCCAAACATCTAGCAGGGAGTGGTCAGATTGCAGCAGCTCGACGGAACGGACCGGCGGATCCTCCTGGCCCTCGACGAGGAACCCCGGATGCCAATCATGCTGCTGGCGCAGAAACTGGGCCTGGCCCGCGGGACCGTGCAGTCGCGGCTGGAGCGGATGACCGCCTCGGGCGCCCTGCGCGCCAACAGCAGCCGGGTCCTCCCCGCCGCCCTGGGCCGCGGCGTGGCGGCGGCGGTGAGCGCCGAACTGGACCAGAGCCACCTGAACGAGGCGATCGCCGCGCTGCGGAACATCCCCGAGGTCCTCGAATGCCACGCCCCCGCCGGGGACACCGACCTGCTGATCCGGGTGGTCGCCACCAGCCCGGACGACCTCTACCGGGTCTCCGAGGAGATCCGGCTCTGCCCCGGCATCGTCCGGACCTCCACCAGCATGTTCCTGCGCGAGGTCATCCCCTACCGGACCACCGGACTGCTCGCCGACTAGGACCCCGGACCTACCGCCGGGCCGCTAGGCGACCGCGGCCGTCCAGACGCCGATCACCCAGGTGCTGGCGGCCAGGCACGCGAGGCCGAACTCGGCCAGCATGCCCAGGCCCGTGGCCTTCAGGGCCGCCCAGCTGGACGCCGCGGCGGTTCGCCAGGCGCGGGTGCGGTGCAGTTCGCTCAACAGCAGGCCCGCGGCGAACCCGACGAAGAGTCCCACCACGGGGATCAGGAACATGCCCACGACGCCGAACACCAGCCCGGTAACCACCGAGCGGCCGGGGATGCTGTGCTGCTTGAGCTTCCGGCCCGTAAGCACCGCGCCGGCGGCCATGCAGGCCAGCACGAACACCCCGCCGACGGCCAGGACCACCCAGCCCGTGGTGCCCGCCCCGCCCCAGAGGGCCCAGGCGAGCAGGCTGAGGGCAATCAGGATGCTGCCCGGCAGGACCGGGATGACGATGCCCGCCACCCCGGTCAGGATGGCCAGGCCGCACAGGACGGTGACGAGCGTTTCGGCAAACACCTGCCCAGTCTAGGGCCGGCCCTCCTACCCCTCGGAGACCGCGGCGGCGACGGCGGCGGCCACCGCCGGGGCGACGCGCGGGTCCAGCGGACTGGGCACGATGTAGTCGGCCGAGAGGTCCTCCTCGGCCAGCGCGGCGATGGCCCGCGCGGCGGCCAGCTTCATGGCCGGGGTGATCCGGCGCGCACCGGCGTCGAGCGCGCCGCGGAAGATGCCGGGGAAGGCCAGGACGTTGTTGATCTGGTTCGGGAAGTCGCTGCGGCCGGTGGCGACGACGGCCGCGTACTTCGCGGCGACCTCGGGCAGCACCTCCGGGTCCGGGTTGGAGAGGGCGAAGACAATCGCTCCGCCGTTCATCCGGCCCAGGTGCGCCTCGTCCAGCCGGGACGAGGAGACGCCGATGAAGACGTCTGCCGCCTCCAGCGCCTCGCCCGGGCCGCCGCTGACACCGCGGGGGTTGCTGCGGGCCGCGAGCCGGGCCTTTTTGCTGGCCGGATCCGCGGCAATGTCCGCCCGCTCCCGGTTGATCACGCCGCGGGAATCCAGCAGGACGACGTCGTCGATTCCGGCGGTCAGCAGGATCTCGGCGACGGCGATTCCGGCGGCGCCGGCGCCGGAGACCACCACGCGCAGGCCCTCCAGGTCGCGGCCGGCGACCTTCGCGGCACCGGTGAGGGCGGCGAGGACCACGACGGCGGTGCCGTGCTGGTCATCGTGCATGACGGGGCAGTCGAGGGCCTCGATCAGCTTCTCCTCGAGCTCGAAGCAGCGCGGAGCCGAGACGTCTTCGAGGTTGACGGCGCCGAAGCTGGGCCGCAGGCGGACCAGGGTATCCACGATCTCGTCGACATCTGTGGTGTTGAGCACCAGCGGGATGGAGTCGAGGTCGCCGAAGGCCTTGAACAGGGCCGACTTGCCCTCCATCACCGGGAGGGAGGCGCTGGGGCCGATGTCGCCGAGTCCGAGGACGGCGGTGCCGTCGCTGACCACCACCACGAGGCGTTCGGCCCAGGTGAGGGTCTTGGCGAGTTCCGGTTCCGCGGCGATCGCCCGGCTGACCTGGGCGACGCCCGGGGTGTAGGCGATGGAAAGGTCGCGCTTGCTCTCCAGCGGGACGGTGCTGGCAATGGAGAGTTTTCCGCCCTGGTGGGAGGCGAAGATTTCCTGGTCGTCGATCGGGGCGGCTGCTGCCCCGGCTGCGTCGTCGGCGGAAGTGGGCAGGATGGTTTCAATGGACACGTCGTTGTCTCCTGGGGCTGACCGTGGGCATACGGCACTTGGCTGCCTGGGCGCGGACGCGCCCAGGGTGGTCGTGGGGAACTCCGGCGGCGGCCCCGGGGTGGCGGGCCTGCGGTGGAGATTCCGGAAAGTGCTGGCATGGCGCCGCTCCGGTGTTGCCATGGTAGCCAGAATCGGGGGCCGGGCCGGAGTCGGCCGGACACAAAGGAGTAACCGGTCTAGACCGGCTTGGCCGCCTGGGATCCGCGCTCGAAGAGGGAGCAGGCCCGCTTCAGGTCTTCCTCGGCCTCGAAGAGCGAGAGCCTGCGGCACCGCACGGACTGCACCAGCCCGGACACGGTCAGCAGCAGGACCCGGGACACCACGGGGTCGCCGCTGACGGCAGTGACGGCCTTCTCCGCCGTCGCGTCGATGTCGCGAAGCAGGCGGGTGGTGTCCGTGTCCTTGGCGTACACCACCCGGTTCAGGCACTGTTCCACCGCCGGCTGCATCAGGCGCATGTGGAAGATCTCCATCACGACGCCCACCAGGACGTGCACCGGGGCGCGGGTCCCCGCGGGCCGGTCCCCCACGTGCAGCTCGCCCAGCTGCTTGCGGTAGAGGGCCAGCATCAGCTGGGTGGAGGAGGGGAAGTACCGGTAGAGGGTACCCAGCGGCACGTCGGCCTTGGCGGCCACTTCGGAGAGCACGACGGCGTCGAGGCCGGTGCGGGCGAATCCGGCGGCGACGTCGAGGATGCGGGCATAGCGCTGCCGCTGCCGGGGCAGCGTGGGCGGCGGCGCCATCGGGGGAAGATCGGAAAGAGACTCAGGCATCGGCAAGGTTCCGGGGTCGTTTTCTCGGCACTGCGGAGGCGTGCTCCGCCGGGGTGCCGCGGGAATCCCGTCCACTATACGGCACCGGGCTGGGCGCCCGGCCAGTCACAGGGGAGCCTGCGGCTCAGTCCACGCCCTTGATTTTCACGACGAATACCGCGCCCAGCAGCCCGATCACAGCGGCCGCCACGTAGAGCGAGACGTACCCGCCCCAGAGGGCGACGAACGGGTAGGCGATCAGCGGCGCGAGCACCTGCGGGAGCGAGTTGGCGATGTTGATGACGCCCAGATCCTTGCCGCGGCTCAACGCCGTCGGCAGCACCTGGGTGATCAGCGCGAAGTCGACGGCGAGGTAGGCGCCGAAGCCGATGCCGAGCACCGACGCGCCCACCAGGGCCCCAGGCCAGGTGGGGTCGAAGGCCAGGACCAGGGCGGCCGCGGCGATCACGGCGGAGGAGATGATGACCAGGGGTTTGCGCCGCCCCATCCGGTCGCTGAGCCGGCCGCCGATCACGCTGGTGATGATCACCATCACCGCGTACAGGCCGGTCAGGATGAGCACGCCGAATTCGGCCTCAATGCCCTGGGTTTCGCGGAGCCGGACCGCGTCCGTGAGGAAGAATAGGAGGTAGAGGGTGATCATGTGGTTGCCGATGTTCACCAGCAGCCGGGTCAGCCAGGCCCAGGCGAAGTCCGGGTACCGGGCCGGGGAGACCCAGAAGCTGCGGAGGAAGGCGGCCAGCGCGAACGGCGGACGCTCCCCCGGCGGGAGGGCGACGTCGTCGTTGCGCCGGTAATACAGCACGACGCCGGCGAGCAGGACGGCCGCGCAGAGGACATAGCCCAGGCCAAAGTGCCCGGCGACGACGGCGGCGATCACGGCTCCCAGCAGGATGCCGACGGTCTGGCCCATCGCGGCGAGGCCCCCCACGGTGCCGCGCTGGGCGACGGGGACCCAGTCCGGGATCGCCGCGGTGATGGCGGCGTAGGCGGCGTTGCAGCCGGCTTGGACCAGGCACCACAGCAGCGCCATGACGGCCACGTTCGGCGCCCCGGCGAGCGCCATCAGGGCGGCGGCGCCCAGCACCGCGCCGAAGACCACCCACGGGACCCGCCGGCCCCGCCGTGCCGCGGTGCGGTCGCTCAGGGCCCCGCTCAGCGGGTTCGCCACCACGGACACCGCCGCACCCGCCCCGGTGACCAGGGCCAGGATGGCTTCCTTCTGCCCCTCGTCGAACACCGCTGCCTGCTGGCCGAGGAGGACCTGGAGCGGGCCGAAGAAGGCGGCGTTGATGCCCACGTTGACCAGGACGACGCCGGTGGTCCACACCGGCCGGACGGGCCGGACCGGTTCGGCGGTGGCGGCCGAGGCGCTCCCGGCGGCCGGCAGATCGGACAGGCTCATGCGGTTCCCCCCGGAACGGATGTCTGGCGCGGTGGACCAGGCTGGGGCCAGACTATCGTGGGCTGCAAGAGCCACACCCGCCGCCAGAGGAGACGCCATGACCCAGACGCCCGTCAACACCGCCGACCTGTACGACGAGCGCGGGGAGGAGTTGGACTCCGTGGCCCTGCAGTTCCAGTCGCTGGGCGGGCGGAGCCACTTCGCCGGCCCGGTCCGGACCATCCGCTGCCTCGAGGACAACGGCCTGGTCAAGAGCGTGCTGGCGACCCCGGGCAACGGCGCGGTCCTGGTGGTCGACGGCGGGGGCTCGCTGCGCACCGCCCTGATGGGGGACATGATCGCCGCGAGCGCCGTGGAGAACGGCTGGGCCGGCGTCGTCATCAACGGCGCCATCCGGGACCGCGTGGCCATCGCCGGGCTCCCGCTGGGCGTCAAGGCCCTGGGCAGCAACCCGCGCAAGAGCGCCAAGAACGGCGCCGGTGAACAGGACGTGGAGCTGGTGATTGACGGCGTCAGCATCCGGCCCGGGCAGTGGATCTGGTGCGACCCGGACGGCATCCTGCTGGAGCGTTGAGACCGCCAGGAAAATTGGCCGGAAAATCAGGAACAAAGCTGGCACTAAGATAGTTACTGAAAGCAACCTTTGTGCTTAAATCCTGAATCTTTCCCCTTGGAGCAGTCATGTCCACCACCACCTCCGCCCGCCTGCCCGGCGAGGTCCTGACGCACCGTCAGACCATCACCGTCATGGTGGGCCTCATGCTCGGCATGTTCCTCTCGTCGCTGGACCAGACGATCGTCTCGACGTCCATCTACACGATCGCCAACGACCTCGACGGCCTCTCGCTGCAGGCCTGGGCGACGACGGCCTACCTGATTACCTCCACGGTGAGCACCCCCCTCTACGGCAAGCTCAGCGACATCTTCGGCCGCCGACCCCTGTACCTCGCAGCCATCCTCATCTTCCTGGCCGGGTCCCTCTACGCCGGGTCCGTCCACTCCATGACCGAGCTGGCGATTGCCCGCGGCATCCAGGGCATGGGCGCCGGCGGCCTGCTGGCCCTGGCGCTGACCATCATCGGCGACATCGTCGCCCTCAAGGACCGCGCCAAGTTCCAGGGCTACTTCATGTCCGTCTTCGGCGTCTCCTCCGTGCTGGGCCCGGTCATCGGCGGCGCGTTCGCCGGTTCCGCGAACATCCTCGGCTTCGACGGCTGGCGCTGGGTCTTCTTCATCAACATCCCGATCGGCCTGGCCGCCCTCGCCGTCGTCTTCCTCTATCTGCACCTGCCCGCTAAACACCTCAAGCAGAAGATCGACTACTGGGGCGCCGCCGCCATCACCCTGGCGATCGTGCCGCTGCTGCTGGTCGCCGAACAGGGCCGCACCTGGGGCTGGGCCTCCACGGGGGCCTTCCTCTGCTACGGGCTCGGCGTCGTCGGCATCGCCGCGTTCTTGCTGGCCGAAAAGCGCGCCGGTGACTACGCCCTGATCCCGCTTCGCCTCTTCCGCAACACCACGTTCGGGCTGTCCTCGCTGCTGAACTTCATCATCGGCATCGGCATGTTCGGCGCCATCGCGATGCTGCCCATGTACCTCCAGCTGGTCAAGGGACTCACCCCCACCGAGGCCGGCCTGATGATGATCACCTTCACGGTGGGCATCCTTACCGGCTCCATCACCGCGGGCCGGACCATCTCCGCCTCGGGCACCTACCGGATCTTCCCGATCCTGGGCACCGCGGTCCTGACCGGCGCCGCCGTCGTCATGGGCCTGTCCCTGGGTGTGGACACCCCGCTGTGGGTCCCCGGCGCGATCGCCGTGTTCTTCGGCCTGGGCCTGGGCTTCTGCATGCAGCCGCTGACCCTGGCCATGCAGGTCTCAGTCCCGCCCAAGGACATGGGCGTGGGCACCTCCTCGGCCGCGTTCTTCCGCTCCATGGGCGGCGCCGTCGGCACGGCCGTGTTCATCTCCATGCTGTTCAGCCTCGCGGCGGACAAGGTGGGCAACGGCATGAAGGCCGCCGTCCAGAACGCCGACTACCTGAAGGTGCTCAAGGACCCGGCGGTGGCGGCTGATCCGGCGAACGCCAAGCTGTACGCCTTCTTCAAGGACGGCGCCAGCAACGATTCGCTGAACGACACGAGCTGGCTGCACACCGCCAACCCCGAGTTGACCCGCCCGATCACCGAGGGCTTCGCCCAATCGATCGACGCCGTCATGCTCACCGCGGCCATCCTCACCGGCATCGCGTTCCTGATCACCTTCGCGCTGCCGAACAAGAAGCTCACCGACCCGAAGGCCGCCGCCCGGGAAGGCGCCGCTGCCGCGGCGCACTGACCCGGGCGAAGGGTGACACCCTCCGGCGGGAGCGGCTTCGGCCGTCCCCGCCGGAGGCGCCTAACCGCCCGGTTCCGCTATGTTTCGGCTCACTTTCGCGGTCCCCGTGACGTGCACCATGCGGGGACCGGTGTAAAACTGGATAGTTGCGGCGCAAGCCGCTGACCACGATTTGCCGAGGGAGCCATATGACCACCACCCAGGACCAGACCGCCGCGAAGATTCCGAAGCGGGTCATCTGGCTAGCCGTGGCGGGCGCCGTCGGCGGCTTCCTCTTCGGCTTCGACTCCTCCGTCGTCAACGGCGCCGTCGATGCCATCAAGGAACAGTTCGCCCTCAGCGAGGCCGTGACCGGCTTCGCCGTCGCCGTCGCCCTGCTGGGCTGCGCGGCCGGCGCCTACCTCGCCGGGAAGGTCGCGGACCGCTATGGCCGCATCCCGGCGATGAAACTGGGCGCCCTGCTGTTCCTGGTCAGCGCCTTCGGCACCGGTTTCGCCTTCGGCGTCTGGGACCTGATCTTCTGGCGCCTGATCGGCGGCCTGGGCATCGGCCTCGCCTCGGTGATCGCCCCCGCCTACATCTCCGAGATCTCCCCGCGGCACGTCCGAGGCCGGCTGGCCTCGCTGCAGCAGCTCGCCATCACCACCGGTATCTTCGCGGCCCTGCTCTCTGACGCCCTGTTCGCCAACACCGCCGGCGGCGCCGACCAGAACCTTTGGTTCGGCATCGAGGCCTGGCGCTGGATGTTCATTGCAGGCGCCGTCCCCGCCGTGATCTACGGCTGGATCGCGTTCACCCTGCCGGAATCCCCGCGGTTCCTGGTGGTCAAGGGCAAGGACGAGGAGGCCCGCAAGGTCTTCAAGTCAATTGCCCCGAACGAGGACACGGACCGTCACCTGCGCGACATCAAGGACGCCATCGAAGAGGACAAGATCGCCGGCAAGAAGGGTTCGCTGCGCGGCAAGGCCCTGGGCCTGCAGCCGGTGGTCTGGATCGGCATCATCCTCTCCGTGCTGCAGCAGTTCGTCGGCATCAACGTGATCTTCTACTACTCCACCACCCTGTGGAAGGCCGTCGGGTTCCAGGAAAAGGACTCGCTGACCATCTCGGTAGCCACGGCCATCACCAACATCCTGGTCACCCTCGTGGCGATCGCCCTGGTGGACCGGGTGGGCCGCCGCCCCATCATGCTGGCCGGTTCGATCGGCATGGCCGCCTCGCTGGCCACCATGGCCGTGGCCTTCGGCTCCGCGACCGGCTCGGGTGAGAACATCACGCTCCCCGGCGGCTGGGGCCCTGCGGCGCTGGTGGCCGCCAACGTCTTCGTCATCAGCTTCGGCGCCTCCTGGGGTCCGCTGGTGTGGGTGCTGCTGGGCGAGATCTTCCCGTCCCGCATCCGCGCCCGCGCGCTCGGCCTGGCCGCGGCCGCCCAGTGGATCGCCAACTTCGCCATCACGCTGAGCTTCCCCGTCATGGCCGCCGCATCGCTGCCGCTGACCTACGCCATGTACGCCCTGTTCGCGGCGGCGTCGTTCTTCTTCGTGATGTTCAAGGTCCCGGAGACCAACGGCATGGCCCTGGAGCACGCCGAGACGCTGTTCGTCCCGAAGGGTTCCGCCAAGAAGTAAGCAGCCCAGCGGGCAGCCCAGTCGGCAACTCAGCCTGTAAAAGCACAAAGGTCAGGCCCATGTTTCCGCGGAAACATGGGCCTGACCTTTTGTTACTACCGGACGGCTAGACCAGGTGCGGCTCGTGCGAGCTGAGGAACCGGCGTCCGCCGAGAACCACCGCGATGGCCACGGCCATGGCGACGGCGGCCGCGAAGAACGGCACCTGCGGGCCGAAGTGCTCGCCCAGCTGGGCGGCGGCGAACGGCGCCAGCGCGCCGCCCATCCAGCGCACGAAGTTGTAGCCGGCGGAGGCCACCGGACGCGGGGAGTCGGAGACGCCCATGGCCAGTTCGGTGTAAATCGTGTTGTTCACGCCCAGCAGGGCGCCGGAGACCACCACGAGGGTGACGACGGCGGGTACCGAGTGGCCCGCGGACAGGCCCAGGCCCACCAGGTCCAGCATCAGCAGGGCCAAGGTGCCGGAGAGGACCCGGACGGCGCCAAAGCGGCGCTGCAGGGCGGGGGCCACGAAGACGGAGAACACGGCGACGGCGACGCCCCAGCCGAAGAAGACCGCGCCGATGCCGTAGGCGTCCATCCCGAGGATGAACGGGGTGAAGGCAAGGATGGTGAAGAAGCCGTAGTTGTAGAACAGTCCGCTGGCGGCGGTGGTGCGCAGGCCCTTGTGGCCCAGGGCCAGCAGCGGGTCGCGGAGCCGGACCTTGCGTTCGGGCAGCGGCGTCTTGGGCAGCAGGGCAATCAGGGCGATGAAGGCGGCGGCCATCAGCACAGCAGTACCGAAGAACGGGGCGCGCCACTGCCAGCCGCCCAGCAGGGCGCCGAGCAACGGGCCGAGCGAGATGCCCAGGCCGAGGGCGGCCTCATAGAGGATGATCGCAATTCCGGCGCCGCCGCTGGCCACGCCGACGATCACGGCCAGGGCGGTGGCCACGAAGAGGGCGTTGCCCAGACCCCAGCCGGCGCGGAAGCCCACGAGCTCACCGACGGATCCGGAGAAACCGGAGAGGGACGCAAAGATGACGATGATCGCCAGGCCGGTCAGCAGCGTGCGCTTGCCGCCGATCCGGGAGGAAACGAAGCCCGTGATGAGCATGGCGATGGCCGTGACCAGGAAGTAGCTGGTGAACAGCAGCGAAACCTGGCTGGGGGTGGCCTCCAGGTTCTTGGCGATGGCCGGGAGGATGGGATCCACCAGGCCGATGCCCATGAAGGCGAAGACGGCCGCGAGGGCCGTGGCCCACACCGCCTTCGGCTGCTTGAGGAACGAGGCCTTTTCGGCTTCGAGGGTTGATGATGCTTCCGGCGCTGGGGCCGTGAGCTGGCCGTCCATGGAGGGCGCTCCTAGGGTCGTGGATGTACGGGGTGGTCTGTGTGGCGCCGGGCGGGGCCGGCGCGGTGGCCGCGGGTCAGGTCTGGACGGATTCGTTGATCCGGCCGATCACCGGCATGGCGGCGGCCAGGGCCCGCCGGTCCTCCTCCGGGAGGCCGCCGAGGATCTGCGCCATGACGGCGTTGCGGCGGGCGTTCGCGGATTCGACGGCGGTGTGCCCCGCGGCGGTGAGCCGGACGCGGACGGCCCGGGAATCGGCGGGGTCCGCCTCCCGCAGGACCAGGCCCGCGCGCTCGAGCTTGATGATCTGCTCCGTGGCGCTGGGGACCTTGACGCCCTGGTTCCGGGCGATCTCGCCCACCCGGACGCCGCCGTCGGAGTCCGCCTCCAGCAGCATCTTGAGGGTGCTGATCTGGGCGGCACTGAGCTCGCCGTCGGCGTCGAGGCGGCGCACCAGGTAGATGCTGTGCCGCAGCGCCTCGCGGAAGTCCTGGGCCAGGGCGAGCAGGTCCTCGCAGGGGGTCTCGTCATTCATACTTAGGAAGCCTAACAGTTAGGGTGCCTAAGAGTCAATGATGACGCCGGGACGACCCATAAGGCACGCCCAGGGCTAAACCTGTACTTTAGGAGGGCTGATTTGTAACCGCCGTCACCCCTTCGGCGGACCATTCGAAGGATCGTTGATATGCCCGAACAGACCACCGCGGGGCAAAGAACTGCCTCCAGCCGGGACACCGAGCCCCACCTCGCCCGCTCGCTGAGCAACCGCCACATCCAGCTGCTCGCCATCGGCGGGGCCATCGGCACCGGGCTCTTCATGGGCTCCGGCAAGACCATCTCGGTGGCCGGCCCGTCCGTGATCTTTGTGTACATGATCATCGGCTTCATGCTCTTCTTCGTGATGCGCGCCATGGGCCAGCTGCTGCTCTCCAACCTGAACTACAAGTCCTTCAGCGACTTCGCCGGCGACCTGCTGGGCCCGTGGGCCGGCTTCTTCACCGGCTGGACCTACTGGTTCTGCTGGGTGGTCACCGGCGTCGCCGACGTGATCGCGATCGCCGGTTACGCCGAGGAGCTCTGGCCCGGCATCCAGCTCTGGGTCCCCGGCATCGCCACGATCGTCATCCTCCTGCTGCTGAACCTGCCCACGGTCAAGGCCTTCGGCGAGACCGAGTTCTGGTTCGCGCTGATCAAGATCGTGGCGATCGTCGCGCTGATCGTGGTGGGCCTGGTCATGATCTTCACCGGCTTCCAGTCCAACGCCGGCACCGCCTCCTTCAGTAACCTGTGGAGCCACAGCGGCTTCTTCCCCAAGGAGTTCATGGGCTTCGTGGCGGGTTTCCAGATCGCCGTGTTCGCCTTCGTCGGCATCGAACTCGTGGGCACCGCCGCGGCGGAGACCAAGAACCCGGAGCACAACCTGCCGCGGGCCATCAACGCCATCCCGCTGCGCGTCATGCTGTTCTACGTCGGCGCCCTGATCATTCTGATGTCCGTCACCCCGTGGACCGGCTTCAAGGCCGGGCAAAGCCCCTTCATCGCGATGTTCTCCCTGGCCGGCCTCGGCATGGCGGCCACGGTGGTGAACCTGGTGGTGCTGACCTCCGCGATGTCCTCGGCCAACTCCGGCATCTACTCCACGTCCCGGATGGTCTACGGCCTGGCGAACGACGGCGACGCCCCCAAGGTCTTCGGCAGGCTCTCCAGCCGCAAGGTCCCGCAGAACGCCCTGTTCCTCTCCTGCGTGCTGCTGCTCGCCGGCGTCGTGCTGCTCTACGCGGGCAAGGACGTGGGCACCGCGTTCGACATGGTCACCACCGTCTCGGCGGTCTGCTTCATGTTCGTCTGGAGCATCATCCTGGCCAGCTACCTGGTCTTCCGGAAGCGCCGGCCGCAGCTGCACGACGCCTCCACCTTCAAGATGCCCGGCGGCATCCCGATGGTGTGGGTGGTGTTCGCGTTCTTCGCGTTCCTGGTCTGGGCGCTGACCACCCAGCCGGACACCCTGGTGGCCCTGCTGGTCACCCCGCTGTGGTTCGCCATCCTGGGCGTCGCGTTCGCCGTCGTCCGGCGGTCCCCGCTGCACCAGGCCCGGGTGGCCGAGTGGAAGTCCATGGCCGACGCCGAAACCGCCGCCGCCCGCCCCTGACGCTCCCGCAGGTCCTGTAGCAAAACGACGGGCCCTCCCTCACATGATGTGAGGGAGGGCCCGTTGTTTGTTGGTGCAGCAGAACGCCGTCAGAGCGCGGCCTTGGCCTCCGTGACCAGGGCGCAGACGGCGGGGAACAACGGATGGGTCGGCTCCAGGCCGGTGATCCGGGCGGTGGCGTCCTCCGGGCTGGAGGACGCCAGGATCTGGCCCAGCTCCACGGCCTCGGCATCGGCCGGGTCGTTGAAGCGCAGCGCGGCGGCCATCGCCCCGAGGAGCGCTTCCGGGACGATGCCCCGCTCGGCCAGCTCGGCGGCCGGTCCGATGAAGCGCTCGTGCCGGCTGAGCTTGCGCAGCGGTGCCCGGCCCACCCGGTTCACGGTGTCCGGCAGGTACGGGTTGGTGAAGCGGCCCAGGATCTTCTGCACGTAGGCTTCCTGCTCGTCACGGTTGAAGCCGTGCTTGGCCACCAGCAGTTCCTTGGTCTCGTCCAGGACGGCCCGCACGTCCGCGGCCACGTCCTGGTCCGCCATGGCGTCCGAGATCTTCTCCAGCCCGGCGTCGAAGCCGAAGTACGCCGCGGAGGCGTGCCCGGTGTTGACGGTGAACAGCTTCCGCTCGATGTAGGGGCCCAGGTCGTCGACGAACGTGGCGCCCGGGATGACCGGCTGGTGGTCCCCGAACGGTGTCCGGTCGATGACCCACTCGTAGAAGGTCTCGACGGTGACGTCCAGGCCCTGGCCGGCCTCCTGGTTGGGCACGATCCGGTCCACGGCCGTGTTGGCGAACACCGCGGCTGCCGCCAGGTCGCCGGCGGCCGGATCCCACTGGGCGGTGATTTCGGATTTCAGGATGTCCGTCGCGTTGATGGCGTTCTCGCACGCCATCACCTGCAGCGGAGCCAGCCCCGCCGCGCGGGCCGCGATCCCCTTGGCGATCACGGGCGCCACGAACTTGAGGATGTGCGGCCCGACGGCGGTGGTGACGACGTCCGCCGTCGCGATCTCCGCGACGACGGCGTCCTCTTGGCTGCCGGAATTCAGCGCGCGGAAGTTGTCCACCGTGCGCACGGCCGGGGTCTCCCCCACCTCGTGTACCCGGTAGCTGTCCGCCGCGGCGAGCTGGGAGATCAGCGCGTCCGCGACATCCGCGAACACCACCTCATAGCCCGCCTCATGCAACAGCAGCCCGACAAACCCTCGGCCGATGTTCCCGGCTCCGAAATGAACAGCCTTCACTAGTCATTGACCTTTCCCAGCAGGTCCAGCACTTCGTCGACGGTGGTGGCCGCCTCCAGTTGTGCGACCTGCGCCTTGTTGGTGAACACCTTCGCGATCGAGGAGAGGATCTGCAGGTGCTCGTTGTTCACGCCGGCGACGCCGACGACGAACTTGACCTCTTTACCGTTCCAGTCGATACCCTCCGGGTACCGGACCACGGACACCGCGGACTTCATGATGTGGTCCTTGGCGGCGTTGGTGCCGTGCGGGATGGCGAGGTAGCTGCCCATGTAGGTGGAGACAGATTCCTCGCGTTCGTGCATGGCGTCCAGGTAGCCGGAATCGACGGCGCCACGGTCCAGCAGGAGCCGGCCGGCCTCGTCGATCGCGCCGTCACGGGTGGTGGCGGAGCCTTGCAGGACCACGCTGTCGGCCACCAGGATGTCCGACGGTGCGGCCGTCCCGGCTTCCGCGGGAGCGGTTGCGGTTCCGGCAGGCGCGGCGGTTCCCGCGGCAACGGCGCCGGAGGCGTCCGCCGGGGCGTTGCTGCTGCGGACCAGCTCCACGACCTCGTCATAGCGCGGCGAGTTCATGAAGTTGTCCACGGAGACGTGCACGGCGCTGGCGGTAACGGGCCTGGCCCGTTCGGTCAGGTCCTGGTGGGTGATGACGACGTCGTAGCTGTCGCTGAGGTTGGCGATGGCGGAGTTGGTGACTTTGACGTCCGGGTAGCCGGCCGCCTTGATCTTGTTCCGCAGTACCGAGGCGCCCATCGCGGAGGAGCCCATGCCGGCGTCGCATGCGAAGACAATGTTCTTCACCGGTCCGGCCAGCACGGCGACGCCGCCGGCACCCGCACCGGCGCCCGTGAGGGCGGAGGAGACGGAGCTCTTCTTGCCCTTCATGGCTTCCATCCGGCTGGTGGCGGCGCCGAGTTCGTCGCCCTCGACGTCCTTGCTGGACTTGAGGATGACGGACGCGATCAGGAAGGACACCGTGGCCGCCAGCACCACGGACAGTCCCACGCCCAGCAGGCTGTCCGCCGGGGTGGCGGCGAAGACGGCGATGATGCTGCCCGGCGCGGCCGGCGAGCGCAGGCCGGCGCCGGTGAGGACCAGGGTGAAGATGCCGGTCATGCCGCCGCCGATCGCGGCGAGGATGATGATCGGCTTCATCAGCACGTACGGGAAGTAGATCTCGTGGATGCCGCCGACGAACTGGATCAGCGCGGCGCCGGGGGCCGAGGCCTTGGCCATTCCCTTGCCGAAGAGCATGTAGGCGAGCAGGATGCCGACGCCGGGGCCGGGGTTGGCCTCGAGCAGGAACAGGATGGACTTGCCCTGGGCGAGGGCCTGTTCGGTGCCCAGCGGGGTGAGGATGCCGTGGTTGACGGCGTTGTTCAGGAACAGCACCTTGGCGGGTTCGATGAAGATGCTGGTGAAGGGCAGCAGGCCGTTGTTGACCAGGAATTCGACGACGGCGCTTGCGCCGTTGCTGAAGGCCTTGACCACCGGGCCGATGACCAGCATGCCGAAGATGGCCATGATGGCGGCGACGATGCCGGCGGTGAAGTTGTCGATCAGCATCTCGAAGCCGGGCTTGACCTTGTTCTCCCAGAGGCTCTCGAGCTTCTTCATGATCCAGGCCGTGAGCGGGCCCATGATCATGGCGCCGATGAACATCGGGATGTCCGTGCCGACGATCACGCCCATGGTCGCCGCCGCGCCGACGACGCCGCCGCGGACGCCGTAGACCATCCGGCCGCCGGTGTAGCCGATCAGCAGCGGCAGCAGGTAGGTGATCATGGGGCCGACCAGCTTGGCCAGTTCGGTATTGGGGGTAAAGCCCGCCGGGATGAAGAAGGCGGTGATGATGCCCCAGGCGATGAAGGCGCCGATGTTCGGCATGATCATGCCCGAGAGGAAGGTGCCAAATTTCTGGACGCCGACCCGCACGCTGCTACGGGGTTTCGCAACTGTCTCTGTTGCCATGTGATTTCCTAACCGTGTTTTCCTGCTGCACCGCAGGAGTGTCCGATATTTCGACGAGCTAGCTGGTGGAACTGATGGAGATCCGGTGGAGCCATTCGAGGAAGAGCTTGAGTTCAGAGCTGGAGAGCTGGTCCGAGTGCGAGGACTGCAGGGCCGCGTTCAAGGCGATCGCGGCCACCACCACCGGCGACTTGCCGGGGTCTTCCGGGTCGGCCTCGCGGGCCAGATCGGTGGAGACGGCGAAGATCATGGCGTCCCGGGTCATGGCCGAGAGCTCCAGGTTCCGTTCGGGGGCCTTCTCCGTGATGAGCATCAGGGTGACGCCCACGTTTGCGGCCAGGATGCTGCGCGCCGCTTCCTTGGGCGGGACGGCCAGGTGGCCGGCCACGGCGGCCTTGTTCAGCATGCCTTCGAGCAGCGCCTCGGCGTCGGCGACGACGGCGGGGCGGCTTTCGGGGCGGATGTTACCGAACATGACCAGGTACAGCTCGGGCTGCTTCAGGCCGAACTGGACGTGCTTGTCCCACATCCGCCGGATGTTCTCCAGCGGACGTCCGGAGGGTTCGAAGTCCCGCTCCCCCGCCACGTACTCCTCGAAGCCGGCCGCTACGACGGCGTCGAACAGGCCTTCCTTGTCCCCGAAGTGGTGGTAGAGCGTGGGTGCCGTGACTCCGGCCAGCTGCGTGATCTGGCGGGTGGAGACGGCGGCGCCTCCGGATTTGGCCAGCAGTCCGGCGGCTGCGCGGAGCAGCCGGATTTTGGGCGGTAGCTGGCCATCGATACTCATAGCCGCTACCCTAGCACCTATAGCAACGCTATATGAAGTGCATCACAACACTTTTTTCCATCGACTTTTTCAGGTGCTTCGGGTTCCGGGTTGACGTAGTGGACGGCCCCGGGAAATCTAGGGTCTAGCGGCTCAGCAGCGGCATCTGAACCGTCTTACTGGCTCACGGCAGAGAATGAGGACTTTCAGTGCAGAACTTCCAAGGTGTAGGCGTCAGCCCCGGCCGGATCATCGGCACCATCCGTCAGATGCCAAAACCGGTCAGCGAGCCGCCCGCCGGAGAGCAGCTGCAAGCCGGCGTCTCCGCCGAGGATGCGACGGCAGCGCTGAAAGCCGCCGCGAAGGCCGTGCACGACCAGCTCAAGAACCGCGCCCAGACCGTCAGTGGTGACGGCAAGGCCGTGCTGGAGGCCACGGCCCTGATGGCCACGGACACCATGCTGCTGAAGACGGCCGGAAAGCTGATCGCCCGCGGCACCTCCAACCAGCGGGCCATCTGGGAGGCCGGCGCCTCCGTCTCGGAGATGCTGCACAACCTCGGCGGCTACATGGCCGAACGCGCCACCGACGTCCTGGACGTCCGCGCCCGGATCGTCGCCGAACTGCGAGGCGTGCCCGCCCCCGGTATTCCCAGCGCCGAGACTCCCTTCATCCTCATCGCCGAGGACCTGGCCCCGGCCGACACCGCCACCCTGGACCCGGAAAAGGTCCTGGCCCTGCTCACCGCCGGCGGCGGGCCGCAGTCGCACACCGCGATCATCGCCCGCTCGCTCGGCCTGCCCGCCGTCGTCGCGGCCGCGGGCGTGGACGCCCTGGCCGACGGCACCGAGGTCTACGTCGACGGCGCCGCCGGCACCATCACCGCCGAGCCCGGCGACGAACAGCGCCACGCGGCCGAAAAGTGGGCAGCTACCGCGTCGCTGCTGGCCGACTTCGACGGCACCGGAACGACGGCGGACGGGCACCAGGTGCCGCTGCTGGCGAACGTCGGCGGCGGCAAGGACGCGGCGGCCGCCGCCCGGCTCAACGCCCAGGGCGTGGGCCTGTTCCGCACCGAGTTCTGCTTCCTCGAACGCGACAATGAGCCGAGCGTGGACGAGCAGGCGGCCGCCTACAAGGAGGTGTTCGACGCCTTCCCCGGCAAGAAGGTGGTGCTGCGCACCTTGGACGCCGGCGCTGATAAGCCGCTGCCGTTCCTGACCGACGCCACCGAACCCAACCCGGCGCTCGGCGTCCGCGGCTACCGCACCGATCTGACCACCCCCGGCGTCCTGGAGCGCCAGCTGCAGGCGATCGCCCGCGCCGCGGCCGAGTCCGACGCCGACGTCTGGGTGATGGCCCCGATGATCTCCACCGCCGAGGAGGCGGCCCGCTTCGCCACCATGTGCGCGGAGGCCGGCCTGAAGACCCCCGGCGTCATGGTCGAGGTCCCGTCCGCCGCCCTCACCGCCGAAGCGATCCTGCGCGAGGTCTCCTTCGCCAGCCTCGGCACCAACGACCTGACCCAGTACGCCATGGCCGCGGACCGGCAACTCGGCCCCCTGGCCGGCCTGAACACCCCGTGGCAGCCCGCCGTGCTCCGCCTGGTGGGACTGACCGTGGAGGGCTCAATCGCCGAGGGCCACGGCAAGTCCGTGGGTGTCTGCGGCGAGGCCGCGGCGGACCCGGCCCTGGCCGTGGTCCTCACCGGCCTGGGCGTGACCACCCTGTCCATGACCGCCCGCTCCATCGCGGCCGTGGCCGCGGTCCTGAAGACCGTGACCCTGCCCGAGGCGCAGGAACTTGCGAAGCTGGCCCTCTCCGCCCCGAGCGCCACGGACGCGCGCGCCTGGGTCCGGGCCAAGCTTCCGGTCCTGGAGGAACTGGGCCTCTGAGCCGGACCTCCAAAGCAGCCGCCGCGGCGGGCCCGGGACGCTAGGATGCAGTCCATGACACTCATCGCGCCCCGGGTCACCGCCGCGCTCCCCGCCGAGGACGCCCAGGCCCTCCGCTACGCCCTCGACGGCAGCACCGACGTCACCGTTTTCGTCGACGGGACGGTCCACCGGCTGCCCGCCTCCGCCCGGGACGCCGTCGTGGATCTGCTGCAGCGCTTCAGCCGCGGCGAATCCGTCACGGTCAGCAGCGTCGAGGAGATGCTGACCACCTCACGGGCGGCCGAACTGGCCGGGATCTCGCACACCTACCTGCGCAACATGACGGACCGCGGGGAGATCCCGGTCCAGTACCGCGGGACGCACCGGCGGATCCGGCTGGCGGACATCATGGCGTGGCTGGAGACGCAGAAGAAGAGCGGGGCCGCGGCCGGGGAGCCCGCCGAGTCCCCCGTTTCCGCCGAAGAATCCTGACGGCGTGATAAGGATCAAGCAACAATCCGGCCCCGGGGCGAAAGTGCGGCGGACCCCGGGGTTACGCTGGAATTGTGGGTAAGTTCAGAGGGTGGCACATCCTGGCCGGCATCGCCGCCATGGTGATCACCGGCATCCTCGGAAACCTGATGGGGCTGAACAACACCGCCTCCTTCATGGCCAGCTGCGTGGTCTTCGTCGCCGTCGCCCTCTGGACCGAAAGCCGGCTCACGCGCCGCCGGCGGGAAACCGCCCGGCAGGCCCCGCGCGACTCGGTGCACGATCGCCCGGAGCCGGACGAGCGGTAGATTCCCGCTGGGTCCCTGGCCGTTGGCACCCGGCCGCTAGATCCTTGGCCGCTCGGCCCAGCGCCGCGCCTTGAGCGCCGCGTGCAGTTCCAGCCGGACCAGGCCCTTGAGCGGGTCGACGCCCAACAGCTGCCGGATCCGTCCCAGCCGGTTGTAGATGCTGCTGCGGTGCAGGTGCAGCTTCGCCGCGACGTCCTGGACCGAGCCGTCGTTGTCGTAGAACAGCTCCAGCACCGGCAAGAGCTCCCCGTTCCGGTCATGGTCGGCCAGGGTGCGGAAGTGCACCGACCCCGCATCGGCCCACGCCCCGGCGCCGCCGCCCGCGGAGGCCAGCAGCTGATAGATCCCGGTGGCCCGGCAGTCCACCAGCTCCCCCAGCTGCGGATCGACGGCGGCCGCCTGCGCCGCCTGGCGCGACTGCTGGTACGCCTCCACGAGACCCCGGGGCCGGGAAAATCCCTCCGAGGTTCCCAGGATGATCCGCCGGACGGGGCGGCCGGAGCGCTTGGCCAGTTCGAGTTGATAGTGCACCAGCACCTGGGCGTGATCCGCCCGGCCGGTGGACTCCTTGAACAGGATCACCGCGTGGGTCTCCGTTCCGGCGCTGAAGAGGGCCGCGTCCACGCCGATGGTGGCCTGCAGCGCGGCGGAGCGGTGGACCAGCGTGGCGTCCGTGGGGTCCGATCCCTCGGCCCAGCCGTCGGCGTCGAGCACGGTGACCAGCTGCCAGGGCCCGCGGCCCTGGACTTCCTTCCAGCCCGCGACGGCGGCGACGGCGTTCGCCTCCCCGCGGCAGGCGGCCAGGAACTCCCGTTCCCGGCGGCGGCGGAACTCGGATTCGGCGGTGTTGGAGTCCAGCAGCAGTGCCGAGAGCTGCTCGAGGTCGCGGGCCACGTCCGGCAGCTGGGCCAGGACGGATCCGGCGGTGGGTTCTCCGGCGTCGAGCTGGACCCAGAGGTAGCCCACCCGGAAGCCGCGGACCAGCAGGGGTACGCAGACCCGGCCCAGCATGCCCAGCTCCTCGTTCGCCGGGACCACTACCGGCCGGACCGCGGTGGCGATGCCGTGCGAGAGTTGCCAGGCGCTGACGTCCACCGGGACGCGCTTGCTGAGCAGGAAGTTCACCCGGACCCGGTCCGCGGCGGACTGGTTGGAGGAGTAGGCGAGCAGGACGCCGTCGAGGTCCTCGAGGGACAATCCGCGCCCGAGGCGCATGGCCACGCGCTCTACGAGCTGCTCGACTTCCTGCTGCTGCATGCTGCCACAGTACTGCCCCGCCCGGGCCGCGGCGAAGCCGGACGACTCCGGACAGCAGGCGACACCTGCCGCCTGCACCCTCGACATCTGTCGAATCACGCCGGATAACATCCGCGGAATGGCAAGGTTTTGGCGTCAGGCGGGCAGGACGTCCCTGTCGCCTGCCTCACAGCCGGTCCTATTCTGGAATCACGACTTCCCCCGTACACCCGGCCGGCCAGGCCGCCACTTTTGGAGCTTCACACATGATCATCGGTGTCCCCAAAGAGATCAAGAACAACGAATTCCGCGTCGCCATCACGGCGGCCGGCGTGCACGAATTCCGCCACCACGGCCACACCGTCCTGGTGGAGCGCGGCGCGGGCCTGGGCTCGGGCATCACGGACGAGGAATACGCCATCGCCGGCGCCGAGATCGTGGCCGAGGCCGACGACGTCTGGGCCCGCGCCGACATGGTGATGAAGGTCAAGGAGCCGGTCAAGGCCGAGTACCACCGCTTCCGCAAGGGCCTGATCCTCTTCACCTACCTGCACCTGGCCGCCGAGCCGGAACTGACCCAGGAACTGATCAACTCCGGCGTCACCGCGATCGCCTACGAGACCGTGCAGGAGGGCCGCGCGCTGCCGCTGCTGGCGCCCATGTCCGAGGTCGCCGGCCGCCTGTCGGTCCAGGTGGGCGCCACATCGCTGATGGCTCCGGCCGGCGGCAAGGGCGTGCTGCTCGGCGGCGTCCCAGGCGTCCGACCGGCCAAGGTCGTGGTCCTGGGCGCCGGCGTGGCCGGCACCAACGCTGCCGCCATGGCCCTGGGCCTCGGCGCGGACGTCACCATCCTGGACATCAACATCAACCGGCTGCGTGAACTGGACGCCCAGTACCAGGGCCGCCTGAAGACCGTCGCGTCCAACGCCTACGAGATCGAAAAGTCCGTGGTCGACGCCGACCTGGTCATCGGTTCGGTGCTGATCCCGGGCGCCAAGGCCCCCAAGCTGGTCACCAACGAGCTGGTCTCCCGGATGAAGCCGGGCTCGGTCCTGGTGGACATCGCCGTGGACCAGGGCGGCTGCTTCGAGGACACCCACCCCACCACGCACCAGGAACCCACGTACAAGGTCCACAACACGATCTTCTACTGCGTGGCCAACATGCCCGGCGCCGTGCCGAACACCTCCACCTACGCCCTGACCAACGTCACGCTGCGCTACGGCGTGGCGCTGGCCAACCTGGGCGTCAAGGCCGCGTTCGATCGGGACGCCTCCCTGGCCGCCGGCCTGAACATCGCCGCCGGCAAGGTGGCACACCGCTCCGTCTCCGAGGCGCACAACCTGCCCCTGGTCTCCGACTGGCACGAGCTCGTCTCGGCGTAACTCACACCGTCATCGTCCCGCTGCGCTGGGCGACAGACATCCTCTGCGTGCTGCTCCTTCGTCGCTTTGACGCACGCTGCCGGATGCCCGTCGTCCAGCGTTGCGCGTTTTAGGGCCTCTCCCCGGCCAGTTCCCGCGCCTGCTCGATGATCTCCAGGGCCTCGACGGCGTCCTGCGGATCGACCGGGAGGGGCAGGGGCGAGTTCGCGCCGCCGTCGGCGATCTTCTCCGCGAGCAACCGGTAGAACTCCGGGTAGGCGCCGCGTTCGGTGGGCAGCCGGTCCAGGTGGCCGTCACGGCCCAGCAGACCGGCCCACTCCGTGTGCTCGACCCCGTAGGACGCGTCCAGCGGGCTGCCGCCGGCCGCCAGGTAGGGTTCCTGCGGGTCCACGCCGTGTTTGGTGTAGCCGCCGCCGCTGCCCAGGATTCGGAACCGCGGCCCCTGCTGGGCGCAGAGCAGGTTCATCCAGAGGTGGCTCGTCACCCCGGAGTCGTGCCGCAGCGCCACGAAGGCGTCGTCGTCTGAGGCCCCGCCGGGCCGCCGCACGGCCAGCTCGGCATGGCGGAGCGTGGCGGGCCCGAAGAGCCGCAATGCCTGGTCCACCAGGTGGGTGCCCAGGTCGTAGAGCACCCCGCCGCCCTCGGCCGCCGTCGCCGCCGCCTTCCACGGCTTACTGACCGCCGGGGACCAGCGCTCGAACCGGGACTCGAAGCGCGCCACTTGGCCCAGGCTGCCGGCCGCCAGCAGACCGCGGACGGTCAGGAAGTCGCCGTCCCAGCGGCGGTTTTGGAACACGGTGAGCACCCGGCCCAGCCGCTCGGCCAGGCCGGTCAGCTCCCGGCCCTCGGCGCTGGTCACGGTGAACGGCTTGTCCACCACGACGTCGAGCCCGGCCTCCAGTGCGGCGCGGGCGAGCGGGTAGTGCGTGGCCGGCGGGGTGCCGAGCACCAGCAGGTCCAGGCCGTCCGCGCCCGCCAGGATGGCCTCCGGGGTGTCCACCAGCCGGGCGCCCGGGTAGCGTTCGGCGGCCGCGGCGCGCCGGCCCGGGTCCGCGGTGGCGATGACCTCCAGCGAATAGGCGGGGTCCGCGGCGATCAGGGGGGCGTGGAAGACGCTGCCGGAGAGGCCGAACCCGGCGACGGCGGTGCGGAGGGGGTGCGTGGGGGCTGCCATGGGTCCACGCTACCGGCCCCTTGCACACGGAGGGGCGCTCCCTCGGTTTCGGCTACAAAAAGGCGACGCTCCCCCACAAGGTGAGGGAGCGCCGCCCGAATTCCCGCTTAAGCTGCGGGAGCGTCGGAGGGGAGGTTACTTCTTTTCCCAGCCGATGGTGGTCCAGTCCGGAACCTGGGACAGGCTCTTGAACAGGGAGGGACCGTAGTTCGCCAGGCCCGTGCGGGCGAAGGAGATCTGCGGGCCGTTCATCACGACGCCCATGGAGAAGTACTTCGCCATGTGCTCCTTCTCGACCTCCATGGCCGCCTTGTTGCGCTCGGCGTTGTCGGCGATGGTGGAGAGCTTCTTGATCTTCGCGTCGAGGTCGGCGTCGCCGAGCTCGTTCTCGTTGGTCTTGGAGTCGTAGAACTGCTTGACGGAGTCGGTCGCGTCGGCGCCGACGGTGTAACCGGAGACGCTCAGGAAGAAGTCGCGGCTGCCCAGGACCTTGCCGAAGTCGGCGGAGGCGCGCTGGTCGATGCCGACATCCATGCCGCCGGCCTGGAGCTGCTTCTGCAGGGTCTGGGCGAAGGCGAGCGTGGTGGGGTCGTCACCGAAGTTGCTGATCTTGAAGGCGGCGGGGACGCCGTCCTTTTCCATGATGCCCGCGGCGTTGGCCTTGTAACCGGCGTCGGTCAGGACCTTCTTGGCGGCGTCGGGGCCGGTCTCGGTGACGGGGTAGTTGTCCTGGTAGTACTTCGAGAACGGCAGCAGCATCATCGAGCCGGAGCTTTCCTCTTCCCAGTTCAGCCCGTTGAAGCGGACCTTGCGGAGGGCCTCGCGGTCAACTGCGGTGAAGATCGCCTTGCGGATGGCGACGTCGGTCATCGGAGCCTTCTGGGCGTTGATGTTCAGGCCGCCGGCGAACAGGCGCTGGCCGCGCCGGATCTCGGAGTTCTTGGTGCCGTCGAGCTGCTTGTACGGCGTGATGGTGTTTGCGGACACACCATCGATTTCACCGTTCTTGAACGCAGCGATCGCGGCGCTGGACTCGAGCTGGCGGAAGACAACGCTTTCCAGCACCGGCTTGGTGCCCCACCACTTGTCGTTCGGGACCATGGTGACGGTCTTCGCGGCGGTGTCGTACTTGTCCACCTTGAACGGGCCGGCCATCCACTCGGGGTGCATGTCGCCGGTGAAGCCGGTGTTGAAGATCTCCGGGGTGTTGACGGCCGGGTGGATGAAGCCGGTGAAGAGGGAGTCCAGCGGGTAGACCGGCTGGGTGGTGGTGACAACGACTTCCTTGTCGTTGGCGCCGGCCTTGACCGAGTCGACGAACTCGTAGGCGCCGGACGTGACGATGTCGATGTCCTTGTTCTGCCCGTTGAGCATCTTCCAGGTGTTCTCGAAGGTCTTTACGTCGATCGGGGTGCCGTCGTTGAACGTGGCCTTCGGGTTCACCTTGATGGTGATGGTCTGCTTGCCGTCCTTGACGTCGCTCTTGACGTCCTCGCAGAAGTTCTTGTTCGGCGAGGCGGTGCCGTCGAAGTCGAAGTTCCAGCAGCCCCAGGTGCCGGCCTCGTCGATCGGGCGGTGCAGGGCGGTGTTGTCCGCGCTGTTGCCGGTGTTGGAGAAGCCGTTGAAGTCCGGGCCGATGTTGCCCAGCGGCAGGGTGAGCTTGCCGCCCTGCTGCAGGTCCTTCGGGTCCTTGGCGTTGATGCTGATGAGCTTGGACAGGTCGCTGCCCGAGTCCTGGCCCTTGGCGGCTTCCGGGCCCTTCGACCCGCCCCCGCCACCGCCGCAGGCGGTCAGCGCGAGAGCTGCCACGACGGCGGTGACGCCGCCGATCTTGGTGAGATTCTTCATTTTTCCCCTCATTTTTTTCTGTTGCACTGCTGCGCCTGACGGGTAGGTCAGGTGGTTTCGTGGACTACGAGCATGTCCGCGTCCAGGTCGCCGTCCGGGTAGAAGCAGGCGAATTGCTGGTCTGTGGGGGCCGACGGCGGACCGCCGGCCGGGCGGCCCGGGGCCGCCTCGGGATGTGCCGCGTTTTCGAGCACGGGCTCGATGGTCAGGCACTTCTCCTGCTTGGCGGGAGGAAGCGCGGCGAAGACCGGGCAGCGGGTCGCGAAGTTGCAGCCCTGCGGCGCATCCAGCGGCGAGGGCAGGTCACCCTGCAGGATGATCCGTTCCCGGGTGCGTTCGAGCCGCGGATCCGGCACCGGGATCGCGGAGAGCAGCGCCCGGGTGTAGGGGTGGCGGGGGCGGTCGAAGACCTCGTCGACGTCGCCGATTTCCACGATCTTGCCCAGGTACATGACGGCCACCCGGTTGGAGATGTGCCGCACCACGGACAGGTCGTGGGCCACCATCAGGTAGCTCAGGCCCAGTTCGGCGCGGAGCTGGTCCAGCAGGTTGATGACGCCGGCCTGGACCGAGACGTCCAGCGCGGAGACCGGCTCGTCCAGGACCACCAGTTTGGGATTGACCGCCAGCGCCCGGGCGATGCCGATGCGCTGCCGCTGGCCGCCGGAGAACTGGTTGGGGAAGCGGTTGACGTGGTCGGGCTGCAGGCCCACCAGCTCCATCAGCTCCATGATCCGTTTCCGGATCGCGGGCTTGGCCATGCCGGAGTTCTCCAGCGGTTCGGCCAGCACCTCGAAGACGGTGAAGCGCGGGTCCAGGGCGCCGGTGGGGTCCTGGAAGACCATCTGGAGTTCCCGGCGCATGGCGGCCTTGGTCTTCGCGTCCGAGGCGGCCTTGTTGCTCAGGCCGCCGATGGTGACCTCGCCGTCCTGGTCCCGGTGGAACTCCATGATCTCCAGGAGCGTGGTGGTCTTGCCGCAGCCGGACTCGCCCACGATCGAGAAGCACTCGCCCTCGCGGATGTCGAAGCTGAGGCCGTCCACGGCCTTGACAGTGCCGATCCGGCGCTTAATCAGGGAGCCCTTGAGCAGCGGGAAGTGCTTGCGCACGTCCGTCAGCTCCAGCACGGCCTTGCGGTCGGCGCGCGGGACGGCGTCGAACCGGGAGACCGGCACCTCGGGGGCGGAGAAGATCCGGTGCACGTCCACCCCGGCGCCCAGCTCTTCGCTCTTGATGCAGGCGGCGCGGTGCTCGAGTGTGCCGTCCCCGGCGCCGCCGACGGCCAGCAGCGCTGGCTCGCCGTCGAGGCATTCCTCCGTGGCCAGCGGGCAGCGGGGTGCGAAGGAGCAGCCGGTGGGGGCGTTGATCAGGTTCGGCGGGATGCCCTCGATCGGCACCAGCGAGGTCTTCTCGGCGGTGTCCACGCGGGGCACGGCGCCCAGCAGGCCCATGGTGTAGGGCATCCGCGGGTTGTAGTAGATGTCGTCGACGCTGCCGGTTTCCACCGGCCGGCCCGCGTACATCACCATGATGTCGTCCGCCATGCCGGCCACGACGCCCAGGTCGTGGGTGATCATGACGACGGCGGCGCCGGTCTCTTCCTGCGCGGTGTGCAGCACCTCCAGCACCTGCGCCTGGATGGTGACGTCCAGCGCCGTCGTCGGCTCGTCCGCGATCAGCACCCGGGGGTTGTTGGCGATCGCAATGGCGATCATCACCCGCTGCCGCATGCCGCCGGAGAACTCGTGCGGGAAGGCTTTGAGGCGGTCCTTCGGGCTGGGGATGCCCACCATGGCGAGGAGTTCGACGGCGCGCGCCTCCTTGGCCTGCTTGCTCATCCCGGGGTTGTGCACGGTGAGCGCCTCGATAATCTGGGCGCCCACGGTGTACACCGGCGTGAGCGAGGACAGCGGGTCCTGGAAGACCATGGCCATCTCGTTGCCGCGGTGGCGGCACATGGCCTTGTCGCTCAGGCCCAGCAGCTCGGTGCCGTGCAGCCGGACCGAGCCGCTGATATCGGCGGTTTCCGGGAGCAGGCCCATGATGGCCATGGAGGTCACGGACTTGCCGGAGCCGGATTCGCCCACGATGCCGAGGGTCTTGCCGGGCATCAGGTCGAAGTCGATGCCGCGCACGGCGTGGACCACGCCGTTCTCGGTGTTGAAGCGGACGTTCAAGCCCCGGACGGAGAGGACGGCGCCCGCGGGCGCACTATCGGCGCTGTGCAGGCCGGCTGCATGGAGGCGTTCGGTGGTATTGAGGCGTTCGGCGGTGCCGAGGCCGGTGGTGTCGCTGCTCATGCGGTGGCCTTCTTCCTTTTCTTGGCGCTGCCAATCGAGCTGGAGCTGGGGTCGAACGCGTCCCGGAGGCCGTCGTTCATCATTGCCAGGGACCCGGTGAGCAGGAACATCACGGTCAGCGGCACCCAGAACATCCACGGGAAGGTGGAGACCTGGGAAGTGGCCTGGCCGATCAGCACGCCCAGGCTCACGTCCGGGACCTTGATGCCGATGCCGATGAAGGAGAAGGCGACCTCGGAGAGGATGGCGCCGGTGACGCCGCGGGTGATGTCGAGCACCAGCAGCGAGCCGATGTTCGGGACCAGGTGACGCCAGACGATGCGCCGGGCGGGAACACCCATGTACTGGGCGGCCTTGACGAAATCCCGCTGCATCAGGGACATCGACAGGGACCGGATGAGGCGGGCGGTGCCCATCCAGCTGAAGACCAGCAGCACGATAATCAGCAGCAGCCAGCTGGGCAGGCTCTTCTTCAGCCCGTCCCCGCCGCCGCTCGTGGCCACGGCCACGACCAGCAGCGCCGGCATCATGATCAGCGCTTCGAGGATGAAGAGCATGACCTTGTCGACCTTGCCGCCGAAGTAGGCCATGGTGCAGCCGTACACGGCCGCGATCAGGACCGAGACCAGTCCCACCACCAGGCCGATGAGGATGGAGACCCGGGTCCCCTCGACGGTGAGCGCGTACAGGTCGATGCCGGCCTGGGAGGTGCCCAGCAGGTGCTCGGCGGAGGGTTCGGTGCCGATGTTGAACGGGTCGATGGTCTCCTTGTCCCAGCTGGAGAGTGCCCCGCCGAAGAAGGAGAGCAGGGTCAGCAGGATGAAGATGACGAGCCCGGCGACGGCGGTCTTGTTGCGCAGGAAGCGGCGGAGGATGATCCGCGACTTGGCGATGACGACGTCGCCGTCCTCGATCTTTGCTTCCTCGGCGACCGCGGCCGGGTCGATGGCGTTGAGGTTGGTCATGGCTACTGCACCCGCACTCTCGGGTCGACAAGGGTGGTGGCGAAGTCGGCGAGGATCGCGCCGATTGCGAAGATCACGGAGCCGTAGGCCAGGGTGGCCGTCGCCGCGTTCACGTCTTGGAGGGCGATCGCGTCGATGCTCCACGAGCCCACGCCGTGCCAGGCGAAGATCTTCTCCGCGAAGAAGCCGCCGGCGAAGATCGCCGGGATGGTGAAGGCGATGCTCTGGGCCACCGGGATGAAGGAGACGCGCAGGGCGTGCCGGGTGATGGCCTGGTTGCGGGTCAGGCCCTTGGCGCGGGCGGTGCGGACGAAGTCGGCGTTGACGTTGTCCAGCAGGTACTGCCGCTGCGCGATCTGGTAGGCGCCCCAGCCCACGATCGTGATGGCGAAGGTGGGCACGGCGTAGTGGGCGAGCATGTCCAGGAACTGCACCCAGCCGTCGCCCTCCAGGCCGGGGGTGGAGATGCCGGTGACGAACAGAATCCGGTCACCCACGGTCTCGTTGATGTTGATGGCCCACAGCTGCACCAGGAAGTACGCGATCGGAGCGGGCACGATGTACACCAGGTAGCTGTAAGAGGTGATGGCGCGGTCGGAGAACTTGTACTGCCGGGCCGCGGTGTAGACACCGAGGGCGACGCCGATGATCAGGGTCAGGATGATCGAGGCGAGGAAGAGCCGGGTGGAGATCCAGACCCGGTCGCCAAACTCTGCGTTGATGTAGGCGCCGTTGGGGCTGCGGCCCCAGTCCCAGCGGGTCACGATCCCGGTGAGCCAGTCCACGTAGCGTTCCCAGGGGCTCAGCGCGGGGTCCAGGCCCTTGAGCCTGAAGGAGTTGGCGACCTGCTCGGGGGTGGGGCGCGGGATGCGTTCCTGTTCCAGCAGCGCCGGCTGCAGGCTGGTGACCGCCAGGAAATATCCGGCACTGGTGGTCAGGAAGATCATGACGACGTAGGTGACGGCCCGTTTGGCCAGGTAGCGGAGCATGCGGCTACGTCAGGCTGGCCGTCGGCTGTGCTGCGGTGGCGGGCGCCGCCGGGCGGGGCAGGTCCGCCCGGCCGCGGGGCAGGGTCATGAGTTCGTTCACAGCGCGAATCCTTCCGTAGTCCCCGCGTGACGGGGGGTCTCCGCCGTCGGTCCGGGATCAAGGCCAGCAGGTGCGTGGCCACCCGCAGGCCCATCGGCCAGCCTCGTAAGGCAGTATGTTGCGGGTCACATTCCAGAGGAAACTACCACATAGAAATCGCGCCGCCGGGCGGGAAATGCGCCAATCCGGGACCGTCACTACCAGATCGTTATGAATAATTCCTTTGAATTGATTTGACTTGGCGGACGGCCGAAAGAGGGCGTACTCTACGCGGTGCCAACCACCCGGACGGCCAACTCCCGCCAGGACTCAGCCAGCCGCTCCGGGGACACCTGGTGCACCCTGACGGCATAGAGGATGCGCTCCGGCTCGAGAGTCACGCTGAGCGATCCGGCCATCAGCCAGGGGTCCGCCGTAAAGCCCGCCTCGCGCAGCAGCATTTCGAGGTGGCGCTGCCAGAGGACGGCGGCCGGGACGTCGAACCGGTTGTAGGGGGATTCGTCCGCGGCCCGGGCGAGGTCGCCGAATTCCAGCACCCAGCGGATCCGGGCGGCACCCACGGCCACCAGCCGGTCCAGGGGCGGGGCGCCGGGGCCCAGGGGCGGCGGACCGAACATGAACCGGCCCTGGAACTCCGCCTCGGCGTCGCTGAGCAGGCTCACCATCAGCCCGGCGCGGCTGCCGAAGCGGCGGAACACCGTGCCCTTGCCCACGCCGGCCCGTGCGGCAAGGGAATCCATGGTGAGGGCCTCCGCGCCGCCCTGGGCGATCAGTTCCCGGGCGGCGGCCAGCAGGAGTTCGCGATTCCGCGCGGCGTCCCGGCGCTCGGACGGCCTGCCGGCGGCCGAGGGCAGGGCGGCACCGGGCGCGGACCCCGGCATGCCGGGGCGGAGGGGGATGTGGCTCACGCTCCACATCCTAGCCGCCGGGAATATTAAACGGACCGCAGTCCGTTTACCTCCGTGAAGGCCTCCGGGCCGATTCCAACAGCCACGCGCCGCTCCCGGCGCACACGAAGGAGACTCTATGTCCAGCACCACCGTCCTCACCCTCGTCGGCAGCCTCCGCGCCGGCTCCACCAACGCCCAGCTCGCCGAGGCGATCCAGCTCAACGCGCCGGAGCAGGTGGAGGTCGTGATCCACGACAGCCTGGGTGACATCCCGTTCTACAACGAGGACATCGACGTCGAGGGCCAGGTTCCCGCCGCTGCGGCCGCCCTGCGCGCGGCCGCCAGCGAGGCTGACACGCTGCTCCTGGTCACCCCCGAGTACAACGGCACCGTTCCCGCCCCGCTGAAGAACGCCATCGACTGGCTGTCCCGCCCGTTCGGCGCCGGCGCCCTCAACGGCAAGCCCACCGCCGTCGTCGGCACCGCCTTCGGCCAGTACGGCGGCGTCTGGGCCCAGGACGAGGCCCGCAAGGCCGCCGGGATCGCCGGCGCCCGGGTCCTCGAGGACGTCAAGCTCGCCGTCCCGGGCTCCATGGTCCGCTTCGCCGAGGTCCACCCGAAGGACGACGCCGAGGTCGTGGAGCAGATCAAGGGTGTCTTCCAGGCCATCGAAGAGGCCCGCATCGCCGACGCGGCCTAGTCTCCCCTGCCCCGGAAGCCCCCGGCCGGCCGCTGGCTGCCGGGGGCTTTCGTGTGCGCTCGATCTTGTGAACAAAAGTTTTCCCCATAACAACAAGCGCTGTATCCTGAGGGTGTGACCCACGAAACACTTGATGCCGCCGGCGCTGTCCTGCCGGCCGAGGCCATTGACGCAATCGAACGCGCGGCTACGTCCGCCCACCGCCACGAGGAACTCTTCTCGGAGCGCGCAGCAAACATCAAGCAATCGGCCGTGCGGGACGTCTTCGACATCTCCCTGCGGCCCGGACTGGTCTCCCTCGCCGGGGGCAGCCCGTACCTCCAGTCCCTCCCGCTGGACCGGCTCGCGGAATCGGCGGCCCGGATCATCGCCGAGGAGGGCCTGACCGCCCTCCAGTACGGCGGCGGCCAGGGCACCGAGGAACTCCGCCGCCAGATCTGCGAGGTGATGGCCGCCGAGGGAATCCTCGACGCCGCCCCGGAGAACATCGTCATCACGGCGGGCTCCCAGTCCGCCCAGGACGTGGCCACCAAGGTCTTCTGCAACCCCGGCGACGTGGTCCTGGTGGAGGACCCGACCTACGTCGGCGCGCTGAACACCTTCGAGGCCTACCAGGTGGAGGTCGCCATCATTCCGATGGACGGCGACGGCATCGTCCCGGAGCAGTTGGAGGCCAGGATCGCCGCCCTGCAGGCCGAGGGCAAGAACATCAAGTTCCTCTACACGATCCCCAGCTTCAACAACCCTTCCGGCATCACCCTGGCCGCCGAGCGCCGGCAGCGGGTCGTGGATATATGCCGTAACGCGAATATCATCATCCTGGAAGACAACCCCTATGGGCTGCTGCGCTTTGACGGCCGCCCGCTGACGCCGCTGCGGGCCGGGAACCCGGACGACGTCATCTACATGGGGTCCTTCTCCAAGATCTTCGCCCCCGGCCTGCGGATCGGCTGGGCGCTGGTCCCCGCGCACCTGCAGCGCCGCTACTACCTGGCCTCCGAGGCTGTCACCCTGTGCCCGCCGACGCTGAATCAGATGCTGGTCTCGGCTTACCTCCGCGATTACGACTGGCAGGGTCAGATCGCCACTTACCGCGGCCTCTACCGGGAGCGGTGCGAGGCGATGCTGGCAGCCCTGGAGGAGTACATGCCGGAGGGGCTCAGCTGGACCCGGCCCGAGGGCGGCTTCTTCGTCTGGGTCACCCTGCCGGAGGGCATCGACACCTACCCGCTGCTGCAGAAGGCGATCGACGCCGGGGTGGTCTTCATTCCGGGTGCCGCGTTCAGCCCCTCCGACGAGCCCTCGAACAAGCTGAGGCTCGCGTTCAGCGCCGTCCCGGCCGAGGCGATCGAGGAAGGCGTCCGCAGACTGGCGCCGGTCCTGCGGGAAGCCGTCGGGGCGTTGTAGCCTGAACTGATTGTCTGGCCCGCCTGAATTAGAGGAGACCTCATGTCCGGAATCATCGTCGTCGGCGTCGACGGCAGCGAGACTGCCCTGCGCGCCGCGCACACCGCGCGCGATTTGGCCGCCTCCCTCGGTGCCACCCTCCACGTTGTCAGCGCCTTCGACAGCGACCGGACGCAGGTGTTCGGCAGCGGCAGCGACCAGTGGATCGTCTCCGACGCCGGCGACGCCGAGACGGTCGCCAAGGGCGTGGCCGAGAAGCTGCAGTCCGAAGGCACCCCCGTGACCTACTCCGCGGCGCGCGGCAAGCCCGCCGAGGCCTTGATCCAGGAGGCCGAGCGCACCGGCGCCCGGATGATCGTGGTGGGCAACCGCCGGATGCGCGGCCTGGGCCGGGTGCTGGGGAGCGTTGCGAACAGCGTGGCCCACAACGCCCCCTGCGACGTCTACATCGCCAAGACCGACTCGCCGGAATAGTCACCCCGGCCGCCCGGGCGGCTCAAGTTTTACGGCCGGCTCAGGCCTGCGGCGCCGGGTGCGGATTTTTCAGCACCCGGCGCAGGATTTTGCCCGAGGCCGACTTCGGCACGGCGTCGATGAACTGTACCCGGCGGATTTTCTTAAACGGGGCGACCTTCGCGGCCACGAAGTCCTCGACGGCCACCTCATCCAGCGCGTCGCCGTCGGGCCCGGGCTGGCGCACCACGAAGGCCATGGGAACCTCCTGGCCGTCCTCGTCGACGCTGCCGATCACGGCGGCGTCCGCGATTCCCGGGTGGGTCAGCAGCAGCGCCTCGAGCTCGGCCGGGGCGATCTGGTAGCCCTTGTACTTGATCAGTTCCTTGAGCCGGTCAACGATTGTGACCACCCCGTCGGCGCGGACCGTGGCGATGTCCCCGGTGTGCAGGAACCCGTCCGTGTCCAGGGTGTCCGCGGTCTCCTCGGGCCGGTTCAGATACCCGAGCATCACGTTCGGGCCGCGGCACAGCAGGTGTCCGGGTGCGCTGGTGCCCTCGGCGGGGATCTCGATCTCGTCCCCGCTGGCGGGGTCCACCAGGCGGCACTCCATATTGGGGACGGTGTAGCCCACCGAGCTGACCGGGACGTCGACGGCGTCGACCGGGATCAGGTGCGAGACCGGGCTCATCTCGGTCATGCCGTAGCCCTGGAGGACCCGGCAGCCCAGCCGTTCGCCGAGCCGGGTGCCGAGTTCGCCGTCCAGCGGCGCCGCGCCGGACATGGTGGTGCGCACGGATCCGAGGTCGTACTCGGCCACCATGGGGTGCTTGGCCAGGGCCACGGCCACGGGCGGGGCGATGAAGAGGAAGCTGCAGCGCTGCTCCTGGATCAGCCTGAGGAACTCCGCGAGATCGAACCTGGGCATGGTGACCAGCCGGGCGCCCTCGCGCAGGGCCAGGTTCAGCAGCACCGTCAGGCCGTAGATGTGGAAGAACGGCAGGACCGCCAGGACCCGGTCCTCGGCGGTGACCTTGAGCAGGTTCCGGGACTGTTCGACGTTGGCCACCAGATTGCGGTGGCTGAGCATCACGCCCTTGGGCCGGCCGGTGGTGCCGGAGGAATAGGGCAGCACGGCGATGTGCGTGGCCGGGTCGAAGCTGACCTCAGGGGCGGGATCCCCGGCGGTCAGCAGGTCCCGCAGCGAGGGGTGCCCCTCGGCGCCGTCGAGCACCACCAGCCGGTCGGCGGGAATGCCCGCCTCCTGCGCCGCGGCGCGTGCGGCCGGGAGCAGCGCCGAGACGGTGAAGAGCCAGTCTGCGCCGGCGTCGTCGAGCTGCTTGGCGGTTTCCTCGGCCGTGTACAGGGAGTTGACCGTGGTGACGGTGGCGCCGGCCCGAAGCAGGCCGTGGAAGACGACGGCAAAGGCCGGGGTGTTTGGGCAGAGGATTGCCGCGACTCCGCCGACGCCGAGGCCCCGGGCCGCAACGGCTCCGGCGACGGCGTTGACACCGTCGCGCAGTTCCCGGTAGCTGGTCTCCGCGCCGCTGCTTCCGTCCACCAGCGCCACTCGGTCCAAGGCGGCGTCGTCGAGGCCGGCAAAAAGGTAGTCGTAGAGGCTGACGTCGGGAATGTCTACGGCGGGGAACGGACTCCGGAACACCACTATCTCCTTTGATCGGTGAGGACCGCACCGCGGCGGCTGGTGCCACTCTAATGCCGCGGGGCGCCGTCGGACAGGAGGGCGGCACTTTGACCGCCGTCACGGTGGCCAGTGGGCAGTCTCACCCGGCTCCGGTCCGGGCCGGCGGTCGGCGCGGCGGTAAAATGGGAGGTGCCCCCGACGGTGCGGACAGTCCTATCCGCCCACGTTTCCGGGAGAATCCTTTGCCTACCCTGCCTACATTGCAACGCCGCCAGCTCGTCGGGCATGACATCCTGCTGGCCCGCCACGGCAACCACATCAGCGCCATGCGCGTGGACCGCGCCGCCGGCCGCGTGGTGGCCTACCTCGACGACGGCAGCGTGGACTCGGCGCCGAACCTTATTTCCCCGTCGCTGCAGATGCCGGCGACGGTGCGCAGCGTGCTGCGGGAGGACTGGAAGTTCCTCTCCATCGTCACCGGCGCGAGCTTCGGCGTGGCCGGCACCATGTTTGCCGCGGCCATCGCCGTCGCGAACTGGGGCGGCAGCCGGGTCATCGGCCAGCTCCTCTCCGGTTACTCCGGAGCGTAGAGCCTCCAGAAGGTTCTCACTAACGGGAAGACCCGGTGAGTCGGAACCGGTTAGTCGAGCAGCAGCGCCGGTTCCTCGAGGATCGAGGCGACGTCAGCCATGAAGCGGGCCGAGAGGTCCCCGTCCACCACGCGGTGGTCGAAGGAGCCGCCGAGCGTGGTGATCCAGCGCGGGATGACTTCGCCGTCCAGTACCCACGGCTTCTGCTTGATGGTTCCGAAGGCCACGATCGCCACCTCGCCAGGGTTGATGATCGGGGTGCCGGTGTCGATGCCGAGGGCGCCGATGTTGGTGATGGTCAGGCTGCCGCCCTGCATCTGGGCCGGCTGGGTCTTCCCGGCGCGGGCCGTGGTGGCCAGCTCGTTCAGTGCCAGCGCCAGTTCCTTCAGCGAGAGGTCCTGAGCGTTCTTGATGTTCGGCACCATGAGCCCGCGCGGCGTGGCCGCGGCGATGCCCAGGTTCATGAAGTGCTTGACGTGGATCTCCGCGGAGTCGCTGCCGTCCTTGGCGTCCACCCAGCTGGCGTTGACGCTCGGGTTACGCGCCGCGGCCCAGATGACCGCCTTGGCCAAGATCAGCAGGGGCGAGACCTTGATGCCCTCGAAGTCGCGTGAGGCCTTCAGCCGCTTGACGAACTCCATGGTGCGGCTGGCGTCCACGTCGACGAAGATACTCACATGCGGGGCCGCGAAGGCAGATTCGACCATGGCCCGGGCGGTGGCCTTGCGGACACCCTTGACCGGGATCTTCTCGATCCGCTGTTCCTGGGGGCGGCCCGTCTTGCCCCAGAAGGTGTCCGCCTTGTCCAGCTCGGCGTCGCGCTGCGCCTGGTAGCTGACCAGGTCCTCGCGGGTTACCTCGCCACGGGCGCCGGTGGGGACGACGTCGGCCAGGTCGATGCCAAGGTCACGGGCGATCTTCCGGACCGGCGGCTTGGCCAGGACCTTGGAGACGAGGCCGGTGATGGCTCCGCCGAGGGTGGGGCGCGGGTCGGCCCCAGCAACGGGGGCCTGGGGTCCGCGTCCGGCCTGGGTGACGGAGGCCGGGTCGATCCAGATGTCGTGCGACTCGACCGGCTCGGCGGGAGCGGCTGCCGCGGGGGCTGCGGCCGGGCTGGCTGCGGGCGCTGCCGGGGCGGAGGTCCGGCGGCGGCGCTTCACGGCGTCGGCCTTGGGGCCGGAGCCAACCAGCGGGCCGCCGGCGGGGCGGCCGTCGGCTTCTGCGGCGGGCTCGGCGTCGCCGCCCGGGGTGAGCGTGCCGTACATCGGTGCCGGTTCCGGGGCCTCCGGCGCCTGGGTCCGGTCGGTGGCGGGCGCCGCGGAAGCCGCCGGGGCGGGTGCCGCGGGTGCGCCGGCGTCGGCCACGCTGATGATGGGGGTGCCGACGTCGACCGTCACACCCTCGGCGACCAGCAACTCCGCCACCGTCCCGGCGTAGGGCGAGGGGAGTTCGACGATCGACTTGGCGGTCTCGATCTCGCAGAGGATGTCATTGACGGCCACCGTGTCGCCGGCCTTGACCTTCCAGGAGACGATTTCGGCCTCGGTCAGGCCCTCGCCGACGTCCGGGAGGTTGAACTTGTTTACGGTCATGGTGCTCCCCGTCAGTAGGCGAGGGCGCGTTCGAGCGCCTCAAGAATGCGGTCGATGTCCGGCAGGTAATCTTCCTCGACCTTGGCCACCGGGTAGGGCATGTGGAAGCCGCCGACGCGCAGCACCGGCGCCTCCAGGGAGTGGAAAGCCCGCTCGCTGACACGCGCCGCGATCTCGCCGCCGATGCCGCCGAAGGTGGGGGCCTCGTGTGTGACGATCAGCCTGCCGGTCTTCTTCACGGACGCGGTGACGGTGTCGAAGTCGATCGGTGAGATGGAGCGCAGGTCGATCACCTCGACGCTGTGCCCGTCCTCGGCCGCGGCGTTGGCGGCGGCGAGGGCCACGGGCACCAGCGGGCCGTAGGCAACCACCGTGGCGTCGGTTCCCTCGCGCAGCACATGGGCGGCAAATGGGTCGGCGGAGCGGCCCGGGGCGGCGGTGTCGACGTCGCCCTTGAGCCAGTAGCGGCGCTTCGGCTCGAAGACGATCACCGGGTCTTGGCAGTCGACGGCCTGCTGGATCATCCAGTAGGCGTCGTGCGGGTTGGACGGGGTGATGATCCGGATCCCGGCGGTGTGCGCGAACAGTGCCTCGGGCGACTCGGAGTGGTGCTCGATCGAGCCGATGCCGCCGCCGTAGGGGATGCGGATGACCACGGGGACCGTGAGGTTGCCGTTGCTGCGCGAGTGCATCTTGGCCAGCTGGGTGGTGATCTGGTTGAAGCCCGGGAAGACGAAGCCGTCGAACTGGATCTCGCAGACGGGCCGGAAGCCGCTGAGGGCCAGGCCAATAGCGGTGCCGATGATGCCGGATTCGGCCAGCGGGGTGTCGACGACGCGGTCGGCGCCGAAATCGCCGATCAGGCCGTCGGTGACGCGGTAGACGCCGCCGAGGGGTCCGATGTCCTCGCCCATCAGCAGGGTGCGCGGGTTGCCGGATAGGGTGGCGCGCAGCCCCTCGTTGATGGCCTTGGCAATGGTCATGGTGGTCATCGGCTGGCTGCCCCGTCTGTCGCTGTGCCCTGTGTCCCGGAGTCCTCGGCGTCCGCCGCCTCATCGGCGAAGCCGGCGCTGTAGTCCTCGAACCAGGCCAGTTCCTCGGCCACCAGGGGGTGGGCCTCGGCGTAGGTGTTCGCGAAGGCCTGCCGGATGTCCGGGGTCTCCAGGTCGTGGGTGGTCTTGCGGACGTAGGCCGCGAGCTCGTCGCCGTCGGCCTTGACCTGCTCGAAGAAGGCGTCGTCCGCGAGGCCCTCGGCCCGAAGGTACTTCTCGAGCCGCTCCAGCGGATCCTTGGCCCGCCACTGCGCCTCCTCCTCGGAGCCGCGGTACTTCGTGGGGTCATCCGCCGTGGTGTGGGCGCCCACCCGGTAGGTGAAGGCCTCGATCAGCACCGGGCTCTCGCCGCGCCGGGCCCGGTCCAGGGCCCATTCGGTCACGGCGTGCACCGCGATGACGTCGTTGCCGTCCACCCGGATGCCCGGGAAGCCGTAGCCCTTGGCGCGGTTGGAGAGCGGAATCCGGGTCTGCACCGTGGTGGGGACCGAGATGGCCCAGTGATTGTTCTGGCAGAAGAAGACCACGGGGGCGTTGAACGAGGACGCGAAGACCATCGACTCGTGGACGTCGCCCTCGGAGCTGGCGCCGTCGCCGAAATAGACCATGACGGCGGCCTTCTCCCCGGTGGGGTTCAGCTTCTGCTCGCGCTGGACGCCCATGGCGTAGCCGACGGCGTGCGGCGTCTGGGCCGCCAGGACCAGCGTGTACAGGTGGAAGTTGGTGTCTTTGGGGTTCCAGCCGCCGTTGGACACCCCGCGGAACTGACGCAGCAGCTCGGCGAGGTCCACGTTGCGTGTCAGGGCGACGCCGTGTTCCCGGTAGGTGGGGAAGATGTAGTCCTGCGGCTGGCTGGCCCGGCCCGAGCCGATCTGCGCGGCTTCCTGTCCGGTCAGCGGCACCCAGAGGGCCAGCTGGCCCTGGCGCTGCAGCGCGGTGGCCTCGACGTCGAACCGGCGGATCTTGGCCATGTCCGCGTAGAAGCCCTTCAGCTTCCCGGCATCCAGGCGGGCGGCGTACTCGGAGAACACCGGGTCCGTCCCCAACGTCCCGTCCGGGCGCAGGAGCTGGACCATGGGGACGTCGGGGTCACCCAGGACAGCCTCGGCCTGCGCCTCGCGGCGGTCATCCGTGTCGGTTCCGTCGAACTCGGTGGAGGGCAGTTGTGTACCCATACCGTCTCCTTGCCTGCCGCATCCGGGGCGCTGCACTCGGTGGTAGATATGCCACACCAGGAATACATCCCGGTTCCGGCATACATGATGGCTTACTCGTCCCCACAGTACCCTCCGCGGGCGGCCGCAGGGGGTGATGCTTACCGCTAGGAACGCTGCGGGGCTTTTGTATAGTTCGCACACAGTTCGAGGAAGCGGGTGTTGGCTTCCGTCTCGCCGATGCTGACCCGCACACCCTCGTCACCGAAGGCCCGGACGGAGAGCGCCTGCTCCCCCGCCAGTGCGGCAAATTCGCCGCTGTTGGCCCCGAGGTTCAGCCAGACAAAGTTGCCCTGGGCCTCGGGAACGAACCAGCCGAGGTCCCGCAGGCCTGCCGTTACCCGGTCCCGTTCGTCGACCAGGCTTTGTACCCTTTCTACAACCTGGTCGTAGTGCTGGAGGGAGGCGACCGCGGCGTCCTCACCCAGCTGGGATACGGCGAACGGGGTGGCCGTGACGCGCAGGTGCTGGGTCAGCTCGGGCTGGGAGACGCTGTAGCCAACCCGGAGGCCGGCCAGGCCGTGAGCCTTGGAGAAGGTCCGGAGCACCACCACGTTGGGGTATTTGCGGTACATCTCGATGCCGTCCACGGCGTCCTCGGCCCGGACGAACTCCTGGTAGGCCTCGTCGATCACGACGACGACGTCCGCGGGCACGGCGTTGAGGAACCGCTCCGTCTCTTCGGTGGTGAGGATGGGCCCGGTGGGGTTGTTCGGGGTGCAGAGCAGAATCATCTTCGTCCGGACAGTGACGGCGGCGGCCATGGCGTCCAGGTCGTGGCGTCCGTCCGCGGTGAGCGGGATGCGGACGCTCTCGGCACCGGCGAGGCCGACGCTGATGGGGTAGGCCTCGAAGGAGCGCCAGGCGTAGATGACCTCGTCGGCCTTGCCGTCGTCGTTCTGGCCGGCGAAGGTGGCCAGCAGCTGGTTCAGGGCGCCGAGGCTGCCGGCGCCGGTGACGATGTCCTCGGCCGGGACCTCGAGGAAATCGGCGAGCGCGGCGCAAAGTTTGCTGCTGAGCGGGTCCGGGTAGCGGTTGAAGTCGGTCCGCGCCGCGATGGCCTGCTGCACTGCAGGGATCGGCGGAAGCGGGTTTTCATTGGAGGAAAGCTTGTAGCTGACCAGCCCCTCGACGGGAGCCGGCGGCTTGCCGGCGGCGTATCGGGGAAGCAGGTCCACCACCGGCCGCGGGCGAATTCCGCCGGCCAGGCTGTCAGAAGAAGTCATGCCCCCTAGCCTACGACGCCACCCTGCCCGTGCGTCCGGTGATGTGACAGCATGGGGCCATGCGCTCTCTCTTTGTGCGGGTCATCGTCAATGCCCTGGCCCTCTGGGTGGCCAGCTGGATCCTGCCGGGACTGAATATCTCCACCACGGCCACCACCGGCGCCGTCGCGGACCAGGGGGTCACGCAGGGCACGGAGACCATCGGCATCATCCTGGCCTACCTGTTTATCGGCCTGATCTTCGGCCTGGTCAACGCCTTCGTCAAGCCGCTGGTCAGCCTGCTGTCACTGCCGATCACCATCCTCACCCTGGGCCTGTTCACCGTTGTGATCAACGCGGCCATGCTGTACCTGACGGCCTGGCTGAGTTCCTACACGCCGGTGCACTTCACCATCGACTCCTTCTTCTGGACCGCCGTCCTGGCCGCCATCATCGTGACCCTGGTGTCGCTGGTGGCCGGCCGGCTTCCCGGTGGCCGCCGCTGACCATACCGCCGGCGTCGGCCCTGACGCTCCCTCCTCCCGCCGGTACGGGGCGTGCCTCGCGGCGGAGCGCGAACCGGGTGACGGCCGCCGTCCCGCCCGTACCCACCACGGCCGCGAGCGCGGCGGTGGACGCCTGCAGCGACGGGTCACGGGAGGCTTCGACGGCGGCGGCGCCGGCCTCGTAGTTCTCCAGCCGGTGTCCCGGCCCCAGGCCGAAGTCCTTTGGCGCCGGGACGCTCAGGGCGTTGGTCAGGGTGGCCGTGACCCGGTCGCGGGTGTCCGCGTTCGGGGCGCCGTCGGCCCCGGGCACCCAGTCCTCCCGATGTTCCAGGTGCAGGCTGCTGATCCCCGGGGCGGGGCTGATCCCACCGACCGGTGACCCGGCCGTCAGGACGTACTTAAGGTCGAATTCGGCCAGGAATGCCTTGTCCCGGCTGAGGTTCATGGCGTGGATGCCGCCCTGGCTGTAGCCGACGGCCACCAGCTGATCGCCCGCCTCCGCGCCGGCCTCACGCAGTGCGCACCTGATGGCGGCTGTTGTTTCGACGGAGTCATAGCCCAGCGCCTCCGCGATGCCGGCCGTGTCGAAGGGGTTGGTTCCGGCGGGAAGACCGCCCAGTTGCGTCCCCGGGACCAGCACCACCCAGGCAGGGCCGCCGGCGGCATCGACCCTGATGACCTCGATCTCACCCGGCGTCCGGTCCACGTCCTCGGTGCGGCGAAGCAGTCCGGCCGGCGTCAGGTCCACGGTTTCGGTGCTGGTGCCCCCGGCGGTGGCCGAGACCGGACGGGGCTTGAGGAAGCCGAGCCCGGGCTCGTCCGTCAGCGCCCTGACCAGGCCACCGATCGAGGCCGAGCCGGGAACCCCGGCGAGCGCTCCGGCCAGCGGGAGCGGCAGGCCCAGCAGCAGCGCCAGACTCCCCGGTGAGGCGAGCCCGGTTTCGAACCGGTCGCGCACCCCGGGGAAGCCCAGGACCCCGCCGGCGGATCCATACTCGGGTCCGGCCAGGCCCATCCTCAGCAGCAGGGCGTTTCGGGCCTCGGTGAACTCGTAGTCCCGGTGGCTGGCCCGGACCTGGGCGGCGATGTGTTCCAGCTCGGCCCGGACCCTGCCGATCCCCCGGCCTGCCTCCCCCACAGCGGTGATGGCTTCGCTGCCGCTGCGGTAGGCGTCCTGCTGATAGGAGAACAGGGACCGGCGGATCCCGTCCGCCTCCGCTTCCACGGCGTAAAGGTCCCTCACCGAGGCGTCCAGGGCTGCCGCGCCGGCCAGCAGTTCTTCGAATTGGAAGGCCACGCCGCCCACCCCGCCGCGGATGCGGAGCATGCCGTCCGGGGGCGGGGCCACCGGACGTGGCACCTCGCCGGAGCCTGCCGGGCTGAGTTCCGTCATCAGTGCCCGTCCTCTCAAAACCCGGACCGGCCGGGGGCGAGGGCCACCAACCAGGCGTGGGCCAGCACCGCCGACGAGGCCTCGAGCAGGCCATCCCGGGCCCGTCGGAGCGAGGCCGCCTGCAGCGAGAGCGTCACCCGGTACGCCCGCCCGGCCGGCGACTGCCAGGTCTGCAGCTCCAACCGGGCCAGCGCCGCCAGGACGGCGTCCGCCTGCCCGGCGCATCCGGCCACCCGGGCCGCGAGCCGCTGCACCTCGGCGCTGCGGGAGGCGCAGGCCGCCGCGTCCCCGGCCAGCACGGTTGTGGACGTCATCGCGCATCCCTCCTTTCTCCGGCTTAAGCCGGCTTCCTCGTGTTCTCTGCCGTGTGTTCTCTTCCTGGGGTTGCCTCCTGCACACCCCGGCCACAGAACGACGCTAGGGCCACGCACCGGGGGCGGACACGGCACGGTGCGGCTATGTGGACAACGGGCTGCGCCCCGCCCGGGCGGCTGTCATACCACCGTCCGGCTTCGGCCCCGGCGGCACTTCGTGAAAGAATCGGACCATGCCTGAAACTGCTGCCACAGCTGAGACCCGCACGCCGTCCGGACGCCTGGCCCTGGCCGCCTCCGGCACCCCCATCGCCCTGGGACCGCTGGACGGCCGCTACCAGTCCGCCGTCGCGCCTTTGGTGGACTACCTCTCTGAGGCCGCGCTCAACCGCGACCGCGTCGCCGTCGAGGTCGAATGGCTGATCCACCTGACCGGCAACAACGTCCTGCCCGGCGCCGGCCCGCTGTCCGCGGAGCAGCAGCAGCAGCTGCGGGACATCGTCACCGAGTTCGACGCCGCCTCGGTGGCCGAACTCGCCGAGATCGAGGCCGTCACCGTCCACGACGTGAAGGCCGTCGAGTACTACATCGGCCGCCGCCTGCCCGGCATCGGGATCGAGCACCTGACCGCGATGGTCCACTTCGGCTGCACGTCGGAGGATATCAACAACCTCTCTTACGCGCTCGGCATCAAGGGCGCCGTCGAGAATGTCTGGCTGCCCGCCGCCCGCACGCTCGTGGCCCAGATCGGCGCCATGGCCGAGGCCAACCGCGCCGTCCCGATGCTCTCCCGCACCCACGGCCAGCCCGCCACCCCCACCACCCTGGGCAAGGAACTGGCCGTCATCGCGCACCGCCTGACCCGCCAGCTGGACCGGATCGCGCGCACCGAATACCTGGGCAAGATCAACGGCGCCACCGGCACCTACGCCGCGCACGTCGCCTCCGTCCCGGGAGCCGACTGGGAAGCCGTCGCCAAGGGCTTCGTCGAGGGCCTCGAGCTTACCTGGAACCCGCTGACCACCCAGATCGAAAGCCACGACTGGCAGGCCGAGCTGTACGCCGACGTCGCCCGCTTCAACCGGATCCTGCACAACGTCTGCACCGACATCTGGAGCTACATCTCGATCGGCTACTTCGCCCAGGTCCCCGTCGCCGGCGCGACGGGCTCGTCGACCATGCCGCACAAGGTCAACCCGATCCGCTTCGAGAACGCCGAGGCGAACCTGGAGATCTCCTCCGGCCTCCTGGACGTGCTCGGCTCCACCCTGGTGACCTCCCGCTGGCAGCGCGACCTCACCGATTCCTCCTCGCAGCGGAACATCGGCGTCGCCTTCGGCCACTCGCTGCTGGCGATCTCCAACGTCGCCAAGGGCCTGGACCGCCTGGACGTGGCAGAGAACGTGCTGGCCGCGGACCTGGACACCAACTGGGAGGTCCTCGGCGAGGCCATCCAGATGGTCATGCGCGCCGAGGCAATCGCCGGCGTGCCGGGCATGGAAAACCCCTACGAACGACTCAAGGACCTGACCCGCGGCCAGCGGGTGGACGCCGCCCGGATGCAGGAGTTCGTCCAGGGCCTGGGCCTCTCCGCCGAGGCGGAATCACGCCTACTGGCGCTCACGCCGGGCCGCTACACCGGCATCGCGGACAAGCTGGTCGATCACCTGGCGGACGGCCGCTAGGTCATTCACGTCGAATTAACCTTCCGGCATATCCGCGTTTACGCCGCCGTCGAGGACCGGCCAGTCGTATCGTGGATTCTGGGACTGTAACCGACACGAGGAGACTCCCTTGCCGAGCGACATAGCGTCGACCGCACGGACCGTTCTGACCGACCCGGATCCCCTGGCGCCGGACGCCCCCGAATCTCCGGGGGCGGACGACGCCGCGTTGAGCCTGATGAGCTTCAACATCCGCTGCGATACCAACCACACCCTCCCCGGCCAGGCCGACTACTGGCCGGAGCGGGCGCCGGCCCTGCAGGCCGTGCTCGCCGAGGAACTCCCGGACGTCCTGGGCATCCAGGAGGGCCTCGGGCACCAGCTGGCGGTGATCGAGGAGGCGCTCCCGGACCACTACCGGATGATCGGACAGGGCCGCGACGGCGGCAGCCGCGGTGAGTACTCCTGCATCTTCTACAACTCCCGGCGCCTGCTGCTACAGGCCTGGGACCAGTTCTGGCTCTCGGACACCCCGGACGTCGCGGGATCCGCCACCTGGGGCAACGACACCACCCGGATCGCCACCTGGGGCCGGTTCGAGGACAGCAGCACCGGCCGGGAGCTGATGGTCCTCAACACGCACTTCGACCACGAGTCGGAAAACGCCCAGCTGCGCAGCGCCGAGGCCATCATCGACCACACGGCCCGCTTCGAACCCGGGCTGCCCACCGTGGTGATGGGCGACTTCAACGCCCGGGCCGGAGCGTCCGGGGCATACTCCACCCTGGTGGACGGCGGCCCGTTCCGGGACTCCTGGCTGGTCGCCAAGCGGCACCTCACCCCGGCGTACGGCACCTTCCCGAACTACAAGGACCCGGTGGTGGGCGAGAGCCGGATCGACTGGATCGCCGTCACCCCCGGCATCCAGGTGGCCGACGCGGCGGTCAACACCTTCCGCCTCGACGACCGCTACCCCAGCGACCACGCCCCGATCCAGGCCACCGTCCTCATCCCCTGACGCTCGGCTCCCCTCGCAGGGCACGGCGGTAAAATTCGGGCTATGAGGCTCCTCCTGATCAGGCACGGCCAGACGCCGGGCAACGTGCTCGGCCAGCTCGACACGGCGCAATCCCGGCCCCGGCCTGACCGAGCTGGGCGAACGGCAGGCGGAGGCCCTGGCCCGTTCCCTGGCGCGGCTGGAAATCAGCCGGCTCTACGCCTCCACGCTGATCCGGACCCAGCTGACCGCCGCCCCGCTGGCCAGCCGCCGCAGACTCGATGTCACGGTCCTGGACGGGCTGCACGAAATCGAGGCGGGCGCGCTGGAGAAGCTCACCGACCGGGAGTCCCACCTGCGCTACCTCGGCACGGTGTTCGGGTGGGCCGCGGGCGAGCTGGACCGGCGGATGCCGACCGGTCCCAGCGGCCACGACTTCCTGGCCCGGTTCGACGACGCCGTCGACCGGATCGCGGCGGCAGCTGCCGGGCCCCGGGGCGGGGCGTCCCCGGGGAGCACGGACGACGGCGGCACGGTCGCCGTCGTCAGCCACGGCGCGGCCATCCGGGTCTGGACCGCCCTGCGCGCGGAGAACGTCGACGCCGGGTTCGCGGCCCGGCACGTGCTGGCCAACACCGGCATCGTGGCCCTGGAGGGCGGCCCCGCGGACGGCTGGCGGATGGTCCACTGGGACGGCAGCCCCGTGGGCGGCCTGGCCCTGGCCGACCCGACGGCGGAGGACCCGGCCGGCGGCCCCGCCTGAGGTCCGTTCGGCATCGATGCCCTCCGCGCCGTCACCGCCCCAAGTTCTCCCATCCCTTACCTGCGGGAAACACCGTGGAAACCACCGCTTCCTAGCCTTGGACTGCATAACCCTTCGGTGAAACGAGGCAACGATGCAGACCAACCCGCGGCTTCACATCCGGCAGGTGCCCTGGGCCAACCCCGTGGGCGCAGACCTCCGGGCCGCCCAGCAGGCCGAGCTGGATGCCCGCTTCGGCCGCCCGGACCACGAGCCCGGCCCGGTACCCTCCGAGTCGGACTCGGCGGTGTTCCTCGTCGCCTATGACAAGGGCTCGGGCCAGCCGGTGGGCTGCGGCGGGCTGCGCCTCCTGGACTCCCGGACCGCCGAGATCAAGCGCCTCTACGTCCTGCCGTACACCCGCGGTTCGGGGGTGGCGAGCTCCATCCTGGCGGCACTGGAGGGCCACGCCCACGCCCTGGGCATCACCCGGCTGACGGCGGAGGCGGGCTCGGTGCAGACCGACGGGCGGCAGTTCTACGCCAACTCCGGGTTCGCCCCGGTGCCGAACTTTGGGCCGTACATCGGCGTGGATCACTCCTTCTGCTACGAGAAGACCATCGATTCCCACAGCGCGGCCCACACCGCGATGGCCTGAGGGACACGAGGGCGGGGATGTTCGGTCAGGCCCAGAAATCGTCCGCCGTGGCGGTGTTCTCGAAGTACTCCCTGCCCTCCGCGACCTTCCCGTCCCGGACCACGAAGGCGATGACCGAGCCCATGTCCAGGGTTTTGCCGTTACCCTCCGCAACGGTCCGCTGGATCGCTACCGTGTGTTCCTCGCCGCCAACGATGTCCTGGACCTTGGCGTGGAAGTTGCCCTGCGTGCGGGCACCCAGTTCGCCGAAATAGGCGAGAATTGCGTCGCGGCCCTGCTTGGTTCCCGAGAGCACGCCGCTTCCGGCCACGTGCCACACTGCGTCCTCGGCGAAGATTTCGCTGAGTGTCGCCATATCCCCTGAGTTGAAGGCCTCGTACCCCCGTCGGACCAGTTCAACATTGTCTGCGCTTCCCATGATGGACACCTCTCCGTCGTCCTCGTCGGGTCATGGCGGGATGGTTTAAGGCTAGTCCCGTCGCAAGGGAGTGTCGATGGAAGAATGAGTGGCTGACCGCTCCCCGGAGCGCCGTCCTACCGCGCCGACGGCCAGCCGGTGTAGGCCTCGGCGAGGTAGGCGCGGCCGTGCCGGGAGGACACCACGGAGTTCAGCTCGCCCAGCTGCCGGGCCCGGGCGAAGTCGTCCGCACCCTCGGGGGTGTGCAGCATGGAGGTCATCCAGTAGGAGAAGTGCTGGGCCTTCCACACCCGGTCCAGGGCGCGGCTGCTGTAGCGGTCCAGGAGAACCTCCGACCCGGTCTTGTAGTAGCTGTCCAGTCCCTCGAACAGCACCCGGACGTCAGCGATGGCGAGGTTGAGGCCCTTCGCCCCGGTGGGCGGCACCGTGTGGGCGGCGTCCCCGGCCAGGAACAGCTTCTTGTGGCGCATCGGGGCGTGCACGAAGCTGCGGAACTTCAGCACCGTCTTATCCAGTACCGGACCTTCCTTAAGCTCGAAGCCGTTGCCGTTCACCCGGCTGCGGAACGTCTCCCAGATCCGCTCGTCGCTCCAGTTGTTGACGTCCTCGCCCGGGTCGCACTGGAAGTACATCCGCTGCACCGTCTCGGTGCGCTGGCTGATCAGCGCGAAGCCGTTCTCCGAGTTGGCGTAGATCAGCTCCTCCGAGCTACGCGGTGCCTCGGCCAGGATGCCGAACCAGGCGAACGGGTACTCGTGGAAGTACCACTTTCGGTGCGCCTCCGGGATCTGCCCGCGGCAGTGGCTGCGGGAGCCGTCGGCGCCGACGATGAACTCCGCCCGGAGCTCCACCTCGGTGCCGTCAACGTCGGTGAACCAGACCCGGGGGTCGCCGTCGAGGTCGTGGATGGCCGTGTCCGTGACTCCGTAGCGCACGTCTCCGCCGTCGGCCTCGCGGCGGGCGGCAAGGTCCTTGAAGACATCGGTCTGGGGGTAGAGCCACACCGATTCTCCCACCAGGTCCTGGAAGTCGATGCGGTGGCTCTCGCCGTTGAAGCGCAGCTCGATACCGTCGTGCCGGTCCCCGTCGGTGAGCACCCGGTCCGAAACACCGCCGTCCACCAGCAGGTTGACGGTGCCGTGCTCTAGGATCCCGGCACGGACGGTCTCGGCGATCTCTTGCCTGCTGCGCAGCTCCACCACCGTGGACTCGATCCCTTCCCTGGCCAGAAGGTGGGAGAGCATCAGGCCGGCGGGGCCGCCGCCGACGATGGCCACCTGCGTGCGGACGACGTGCCGTGCCATGGGTTCCTCGCTTCGTTGCGGGGTCCGGGCGGGCCCGGGGCGGGCGCGGCGCACAGACCGGATCATCACTGCCTCCCAGTGTGCCGCACGGGCGTGACCGGCGTTACACCTGTTCCGTTGAATGGATCGAGGATGCGCGGGTCTCCCCCAGCCGCCGGCCGATGCCCCGCGCGGCGGTCTGCAGCGCGGGCACCAGCGCCTTGAGCCGCATCTCCCGCACGGGAACCACGACGCCGAGCGCGGCCACCGCGCGCTTGCGGGCGTCCCGGACCGGCACCGCGATGCCCCACGTGTCCGGATCCACCACGCCGGAGAGTTCGGCGTAGCCCTGGGCGGCGGCCTGGGCCAGCAGCGCGCGGAGCTCGGCCACACCCACCTTCCCGGCGGGATCGGCGAAGTCGCGCAGGTACGCCGCCTGGCGGGCGGGCGGCTGGTGGGCCATCAGCACCAGCCCGGCCGAGGAGAGGTGCACGGGCATCCGGCCGGCCACCTTGGCCCGGTTCGCCACCGAGCCGCGCCGGGAGAGTCGTTCGACGAAGAGGGCCTCCGCCCCGTCCAGCACCGCCAGGTTCACGTTCTGGTTCAGCACCTGCTGAATGTCCTCCATGAACGGCATCGCCGCCTGCCGCAGGGCCAGGGTGGGCGAGTTCCGGTTTACCAGTTCCCAAAGCCGCAGCCCCAGCCGGACCGACCCGCCGGCGCCGAGTTCCAGCAGCCCGTGCCCGGCCAGCTGCCGGACCAGGCGGTGCGCGGTGCTCAGCGGCAGCCCCGCGCGGGCGGCGAGTTCGGAGAGCTGCAGTGCATCCGATCCCTCCGGGATGGCCTCCAGCAGGCGCACCACGCGGTCCACCACCGAATCACCCGATTCGGAATTGGCCATGCCCCACGCTCCCGCCGTCGACGTTTCCTGCTAGCGACCAGTCTTCCACTGCCGCCACAGGGCGGGCGCCAGGACGACGGCGACGCCCACCACGGCGCCGATTACGGTCTCGAAGAGCCGGTCCCGGAGCAGCACGCCGGCCGGGACGGGCGCCACCAGGAGGGTGGAGATAAGGGCCAGCGGCGTGACGAAGAGCTGGGCCACCAGGTACTGGCGGGCGATGAACATCTCCGCGCCGAACTGACAGGCGGCGATCACCAGCACCGTCAGCCAGGGTTGGGGCTGCACCACCAGGATCGCCGCGAGCAGCGCCAGGCCCAGGGCCGTGCCCAGGATGCGCTGCAGGCCGCGGCTGATCCGGTGCCGGGTGGTGTGGCCCACCAGGGGCACGACGGCGGCCACCATGGCCCAGTAGTTGTGGCCGATGCCAAGGCGCTGGCCGATCACCGTGGCCAGGATCCCGGCCAGGCCCGCGGCCACGAGGTAACCGACGGCCTCCTGCCACGCCGCACGACGCTCCGGCCCGGTCAGGCGGACGGGGGCGGACCAGTTCCACGGCCGCCGCCGGCCGGGAACCACGCGGGAGGACATGCCCACCAGGAGCGAGAAGGCGACCGTCAGCACCGCCACCAGCATGCCCTGCCAGAGCGGCGGCTGGCGCGGGACGGAGGCGATCGCCGCGAAGGCGAAGATGTGGAACAGGGATCCCGCCGGGCGGAGCCGCCACAGGGAGACGATGAGCGAGCAGGCGCCGGCCACCAGGGTGGTCGCCGCGACCTGCAGCCAGATCCGCCCGGCCGGCGTGAACGCGGGCAGCGCGCCGGCGTGCGCGGTCAGGGCAGCCAGCAGGATCACGGCGAGCATCAGCGTTCCCGCGCGCAGCTGCAGCACCAGCCGCCGGCCGTGCGGCTCGTTGCGGCCGTAGATCCCGGCGAAGGCGCCGAAGGAGGCGAAGATGGCCAGGTCCAGCCGCTGCAGCAGCACCAGTGTGATCAGCGGGACGAAGACGCCGACGGCGCAGCGGAGCGCGGGGTGGTGGTCCTTGTTGGCCGGGCCCATGGTGAAGAACATGGCGAAGAAGTCGGCGAACGGTGCGCGGCGGTCTGCGGCGGATGAGGGATGCACGGGGTGTGAGGGGCCTTCCTTTGCCATTCGGTGAACGACGGCGGCACTGGCATCCCTGACGAGCTTACGCCCGGAAGGTCCCCGCCGCCGCCTCAATTTCCGATCAACGGAAGACCCGGAGGGTGCTTGCGGTGGTAGCGTCGAGCGGTTGAAACACCCGTACGGCAGCATTCCCGGAGGACCCCATGCTCAAAGGATTCAAGGACTTCATCCTGCGCGGCAACGTGATCGAACTGTCGATCGCCGTCGTCGTCGGTACAGCGTTTACCGCCCTGGTGACCGCCTTCACCACCAACATCATCAACCCGATCATCGCGGCCGCGGGCGGCGTGGAGGCCCAGGGCCTGGGCTTCCACATCTGGCCGGGCAACGAGAAGACGTTCGTCAACGTGGGCGCGGTGCTGACCGCGTTCGTCACCTTCCTGATCACCGCCGCGGTGGTGTACTTCATCTTCGTGGCGCCGATGAACCGGATCAACAGGATGGTCAAGAACCGGCTCGCGACGGCGGAGCCGGAGGAGAAGCCGCTCCCGGCGGACACGGCCCTGCTGGCCGAGATCCGGGACCTGCTGACGGTGGTGGCCGGGACGTCCCGCGACTCCCGGGACGTCCCGGCCGATCACCGCTAGCGGCCGGGCGCCTCTCGCTAGGCCTGCGCGGCCTTCGTCATCCGGATGGTCAGGGCCTCGTGCTCGACGGCCACGCTCAGGTGCTTGGCCTTGCCGATGTGGTCGCCGTCGAGCTGGAATTCCTGCTCCTGGTCGAGGCTGATTTCCGCGGTTTTGCCGACGAAGTACTCCACGGCCTTGTTCTTGTTGTTCTTGCGGCCGAACATGCCGGCCAGCACGCTGAACCAGCCGAGCCGGCCCTGCGGGGCGAGGATCAGGACGTCCAGGATGCCGTCGTCGATCTTGGCGTCCGGGAACACCTCGATGCCGCCGGTGATCTTGCCGCAGTTGCCCACCATGACGCTGCGGATGCGGCGCCGGACCGGCTGCTGTCCGTCGACGCTGATCCGGGCGCGGACCGGCTTGCCGGGCAGGTGCCGGATGCCGGCCTCGACGTAGGCCAGCCAGCCCACCCGGTCCTTGAGCTCGTCGACGGTGTTGGCCATGATGGCCGCGTCGTATCCCAGTCCGGCCATGACCAGGAACACCTGCTCGTCCCCGCCGTGGTCCAGCCGTGCCTTGACGACGTCGACCTTGATGTCGGAACCGGCCAGGACGTCCCGGCTGGCTGCGACCGGGTCGGTGATGTCGACCCCGATGTTGCGGGCCAGCAGGTTGCCCGTGCCCATCGGCACAAGGCCCATCGGGGTGCCGGTGCCGGCGAGGACCTCGGCGACGCACCGGACGGTGCCGTCCCCGCCCGCGGCGATGACGACGTCGACGCCGGCCTCCAGGGCCTCACGCGCCTGGCCCAGGCCGGTGTCCTCGGCGGTGGTCTCGAGCCAGAGAGGCTCGGCCCAGCCCTCCGACTCGCAGAGGTCATAGAAGGCGGTCTTGAAGTCCTCGCCGGAGGATTTCATCGGGTTGATGACGACGGCGGCGCGGCGGGTCGTCGAGGCGTCCCCTGCCGGGCTGGTCTGTGCGGAATGCTCCGGGGCCGGGGTGGCCTGGGTCGCGGCATTGTTCTGTGGCATGTCGTCCTTCGGGCAGCGTGGCGGGATGGCTCCCGCAGTGAAATCCTATCCGCGCCGCCCCGCTATCCCGCACAGCGGGGGCGCGGAATCGTGGACGCACCGCTCGGATGGTCAGTACACTGACCGTGTTCAAGGACTGAAGCGTGCCGGCCTGGCCGGATGCCGCCCCGGAACCTCCGAGGCGTGTGCGCTTCGGACGCGGAAGGCGGCCACATGACCGAACACCAGGACCATCACACGGCGGAAGCCGAAGCCTCCAGCAGGGATCCCCACGACTGGGGCCGGGCCATGGCGCTGGCGCTGACCCGGCTGGCCGAACAACTCGATCCCGAGGGCGGCGAGGACATGCACACCACCCTGGTGAACCGGCCGCTGCAGCTGCAGATCCGTGACGACGACGAGGGCGTCACCATCACCGTCTCCACCGCGTAACCGGGCCCCGGCCCGGCGACGGGGAAACAATCCGCCGGGAATCCGTATTTTGTCCAAGGTATGTGCCAGACTGGGCGGGATTTAGCGGCCCGATGTGGCCGGAAGACTCATCTCATTTGGGGGAATGATGACCGAGCGCGCGGATTCCGACGCACACGAACACTCACTGACGAACCTCGGGGCGGAGCCCCGCTACGGCCAGCGGTGGCCCGACGGCGCGCCGTGGCCGGATTCGGCGGACCGCCGGCACACGCTGCTGCCGGCCCTGCCGCTGCCCCGCCCGCGGACCGAGACGCTGGAGCACGCCGTGCGCGGCACCGTCTTCGCCCTGGCGGTGGTCCCGGCCGGCGTCGTGCTGTGGCTGGCTCTCTGGAAGCTCGGCTGGATGGCCTCGCTGGTGTCGTTCGTGACGGCGGCCGGCGCCGCGCGGCTCTATCTGGCCGGCAGCACCGGTGGCCGGGGCGGCTCCGTGACCCGGCGCGGGGCCTGGGTGGTGCTGGGCGTGACCGCGCTGACCATGCTCCTGGCGTTCTTCGGCAGCATCTGGCTGGATGTGGCCGAATATATCGGCGACCAGCCCTTCGGACTGCTCTTCGAACCGGGAGCCTGGGACCTGCTGGGCTACAACCTCACGAGCAATCCGCCGCTGGTGCAGGACCTCAAGGGCGAATTCCTGATGATGCTGCAGTTCAGCGCGCTGGGCTCCTCCTTCACGCTGCGGCAGCTCTTCGCCCGGTCCCGCCGGGTCTAGAACCCCTCGCCCGGCGACTCAGTCCGCGCGCCAAGCCCGCGGCTCAGCTCTTCGCGGAGAGGTCCGCCGAGATGAGTTCGGCGGTGGCGACGGCGGCCTCGCGGACCGAGTCGAGGTACGCTGCGGGGTCCGGGCGGGCCGCGACGGCCTGGGCCTGCAGGGACACGTTGATCGCCGCCACCACCTTCGGCCCGTCGTGGATCGGCGCGGCCACGGACATCAGCCCGAGTTCCAGTTCCTGGTCCAGCAGGCACCAGCCCTGGGCGCGGACCGTGGCGAGTTCGGCCTCCAGCCCGGCGCGGTCGGCGATGGTGTGCGGTGTCAGCGGTCGCAGATCCGCGGTGTCCAGGTAGCGCGCCAGCTCCTCCGGCGGGAGGGCGGCCAGCAGCACCCGGCCCATCGAGGTGGCATAGGCGGGGAACCGGGTGCCCACGGTGATGCCGACGGTCATGATCCGGCGCGTCGCCACCCGGGCGACGTAACTGATGTCCTGGCCCTCCAGCACCGCGGCGGAGGTTGATTCGCCGAGCGCCAGGGAGAGCTCCTCCAGGTGCGGCTGGGCGATCTGCGGCAGGGACAGCCCGGAGAGGTACGCGTAGCCGAGCTGCAGCACCTTGGCCGTGAGCGCGAAGTCCTTGCCATCGGTGCGGACGTAGCCCAGCTCCACCAGGGTGTGCAGGAAGCGCCGGGCCGTGGCGCGGGTCAGATCCGTCCGCGCGGCCACTTCGCTGAGCGTCATCTGCGGGTGCTCGGCGTCGAAGGAGCGGATGACGGCCAGGCCGCGGGCCAGCGACTGGACGTACTGGTCGCTCGCGGCGGGCGCCTCCGTGGCACCGGCCGGGGACGGGTTCGGCTTTTGAGTCACCGCCCTACCCTATCTGCGCGGCCCGTCATTCCGGCCCGGCCGCGGTCAGCGGCACGGGCACCACGGCCTGCAGGTCCGCCAGGGTGCAGCCGAACGTCTCCCGCACCGTGACGCCGTCGGGCCCGATGAGGAAGACGGCCTTGTCCGTGTAGACGCGGGTGACGCAGCCGATTCCGGTGAGCGGGTAGGTGCAGGTTTCCACCAGTTTGGAGACGCCGTCGCGGGTCAGCAGGGTCATCATCACGAAGACGTCCTTGGCGCCGGTGGCCAGGTCCATGGCCCCGCCCACGGCCGGGATCGCGTCCGGGGCGCCGGTGTGCCAGTTCGCCAGGTCCCCGGTCCCGGAGACCTGGAAGGCGCCGAGGACGCAGATGTCCAGGTGGCCGCCGCGCATGATCGCGAAGGAGTCCGCGTGGTGGAAGTAGGAGGCGCCGGGCAGCTCGGTGACGGGGATCTTGCCGGCGTTGATCAGATCGCTGTCGATCTGGCCCCCGGTAGCCTCGGGTCCCATGCCGAGCATGCCGTTCTCCGTGTGAAGGGTGACGTTCTGTTCCGGCTCGAGGTAGTTGGAGACCAGGGTGGGCTGGCCGATGCCGAGGTTGACGAACGAGCCGGAGGCGATGTCCCGGGCCACCAGGCGGGCCAGCTCGTCCCGGCCCAGGGGCTCTTCGGAGCGCCGGAGACTCTCCTGGCGCTCGGACTGCGTGCTCATCTCAGGCCACCTTCACAATGCTGTTGACGTAGATTCCGGGCGTGATGACGTTTTCCGGGTCGAGGCTGCCGGTGGGGACGACGTCGGAGACCTGGACGATGGTGTGCTTGGCAGCCGCGGCCATGATGGGACCGAAGTTCCGGGCGGTCTTGCGGTAGACCAGGTTGCCCTTGCCGTCGGCGGTGAGCGCCTTGATCAGGGCGACGTCGGCGTGGATGGGCGTCTCGAAGACCTGCCATTTGCCGTCCAGGAACCGGGTTTCCTTGCCCTCGGCGAGCATGGTGCCGTAGCCGGTGGGGGTGAAGAAGCCGCCGATTCCGGCCCCGGCCGCCCGGATCCGTTCGGCCAGGTTGCCCTGCGGGACAAGCTCCAGTTCGATCTCCCCGGCCCGGTACTTCTCGTCGAAGTGCCAGGAGTCGGACTGGCGGGGGAAGGAGCAGATCATCTTCCGCACCCGGCCCTCCTTGATCAGCAGCGCCAGGCCCTGATCCGCCTGGCCGGCGTTGTTGTTTACCACCGTGAGGCCGGTGGCGCCGCCGTCGAGCAGGGCGTCGATGAGTTCGAAGGGCTGACCGGCGTTGCCGAAGCCGCCGATCATCACCGTGGACCCGTCCCGGATACCGGCGACGGCATCGGCCACCGTGTCTACGAAGTTCAGCATGGCTCAGGCCTTTCCCTTGCTGGCGCCGGCGGTGACGTTTTCGAGGACGACGGCGAGGCCCTGCCCGACGCCGATGCAGATCGCGGCGACGCCCCAGCGTTCGCCGGACGCCTGCAGGGAGCGGGCCAGGGTGCCCAGCAGCCGGCCGCCGGAGGCGCCCAGCGGGTGGCCCATGGCGATCGCCCCCCCGTGCCGGTTCACAATCGCGGGATCGATGCCCCAGCCGTTGATGCAGGCCAGGGACTGCGCGGCGAAGGCCTCGTTGAGTTCGACGGCGCCCACCTGGTCCCAGCCGATCCCTGCCTTCGCGAGGGCCTTGTTGGCCGCCTCGACGGGGGCGTAGCCGAAGTACTGAGGGTCGTTGGCGTGCGCGCCGCGGCCGGCGATCCGGGCCAGCGGGTCCAGGCCGAGCAGCCCCGCGGCGGCCTCGCTGCCCAGCCACGCCGCGGACGCGCCGTCGGAGAGCGGGGAGGCGTTTCCGGCGGTGATGGTCCCGCCGTCGGGCCCGTCGGCCTCGGCGCGGAAGACGGTCTTCAACACGGCGAGCTTCTCCGCGCTGGAACCCGGGCGGATGCCCTCGTCCCGCGTCAGTTCCGTGCCCGGCACGGCGGCGACGAGGGAGTCGTAGAAGCCCTCGTCCCAGGCCGCGGCGGCCAGGTTGTGCGAGGCGGCCGAGAACTCGTCCTGGGCCTGCCGAGTGACGCCGTACTTCTGGCGGAGCCGCTCGGTGGCCTCGCCGAGGGAGATGGACCAGTCCGGGCGCATCCGCTTGTTCACCAGGCGCCAGCCCAGGGTGGTGGACACCAGGGCCATGTCCCCAGCCGGGTAGGGCTTTTCGGTCTTGGGCAGCACCCACGGCGCCCGGGACATCGACTCGACGCCGCCGGTGAGTACCAGGTCCGCGTCGCCGGTGGCGATCTGCCGGGAGGCGATGATCGCCGCGTCCAGCGAGGACCCGCAGAGCCGGTTGACCGTGGTCCCCGGGACGCCGACCGGAAGCCCTGCCAGCAGGGTGCCCATCCGGGCGACGTTGCGGTTTTCCTCGCCGGCGCCGTTGGCGTTGCCGAAGACCACCTCGTCGATCCGCTCCGGGTCCAGGCCGGGGGCCCGGCGGACGGCCTCGCCGATCACGTGCGCGGCCAGGTCATCCGGGCGTACGCCGGCCAGGCCGCCGCCGAATTTGCCGAACGGGGTCCGTACGGCGTCGTACAGAAAAGCCTCAGTCATGGTTCTTGTCCACTTCGGTCTCGTCGATGCTGCGGAACACCTGCTGGGCGGTCTTGAAGGCGGTGTTGGCCGAGGGGACCCCGCAGTAGATGGCCGTCTGCAGCAGGATTTCCTTGATCTCGTCCCGGGTCAGTCCGTTGGTCAGGGCGGCCCGGATGTGCATGGCCAGCTCCTCCCAGTGCCCGTGCGCCACCATCGCGGTGATGGTCACGGCGGAGCGCATCTGCCGGCTGATGCCCGGCCGGGTCCAGATGCCACCCCAGGCGATCCGGGTGATCATGTCCTGAAAGTCCTCGGTGAAGTCGTCCTTGGCGGCGTTGGCCCGGTCCACATGGGCGTCGCCGAGCACCTCGCGGCGGGCCTTCATGCCGCCGTCGTAGATCTCGCGGCTGGTGGCCTCCGGCTGGACGACTCCGTGCCGTTCCGGGCCGCTCACTGTGCTGGCCCGTTCGACTCGGCCCAGGTGATGAGGGTGCGCAGGAGTTCGGCGACGTGCCCGGGGGCCTCGAAGGGTGCCAGGTGGGCGACGCCGGCCAGGGTGGCGGCGTTCGCGGTGCCGCCGCCGGCGGTGATGCCGTCCACGATTTCCTTCGCGAGCGACGGCGGTGCCACCTCGTCCAACTCCCCGGCGAGGGCCTGGGTGGGGACGGTGATGCTGCCGAGTTCGGCGCGGACGTCGTAGCCGGCCAGGGCCTCGCAGCAGAACGCGTAGCTGAACCGGTCGGCATCCCTGAGCGTGTGCAGCAGGCGGCTGCTGCGCTCGGGTTCGTGCTCCATGAAGCCGGGCGCGAACCAGCGCTGGGCGGAGCCCTCGATCATCACCGGGGTGCCCTGGTTCCGGACGGTCTCCGCGCGCTCCAGCCAGCCCTCGGGGGTGCCGATCTTGGCGCCGCTGCACTGTACGGAGAGGCTCTTGAGCCTGCCGCCGTGTTTGATGCCCAGCTGCAGCCCCACGGCCCCGCCGAGGGAGACGCCGGCGTAGTGGAAGCGGGCGCCCGGGGAGATCGAATCGACGAGCTCGACGACGGCGTCGGCCAGTTCGGCCACGGTGAAGGGTTCCGTCGCGGCCGGGGAGACCCCGTGGCCGGGCAGGTCCCAGGCAACGACGTCGAATGCGTTGCCGAGGAGGCCCCCGGCCTGGCTCCAGAGCAGGGTGGAGGTCCCCAGGGAGGGCCCCACCACCACCAGGGGCCGGTCGCCGAGTTCGCGTTGCGGCGAGAGCAGGACGGCCTTGAGGGTTGGCTTAGTCATCGGAAACACCTTTCTGGAGGGCCGGGTCAGCGAAGCCGGGCCGGGCGTCGAGCAGCCGGCGGATGATCCCGCCGGACTGGCCGAGGTAGTTCGCGGGGTCGAGCAGTTCCTCGAGCCGTTCGTCGGTGAGGGCGTCGGCGGGGACGGCCTCCCGCAGCAGCGAGCGGTAGGTGGCGCCCCGCTCGGCGGCGGGCGCCTGCAGGGTGCGGTCCACTACCTCCTGCAGCCGGGCGCGGCCGCCGTCCCCCAGCAGGGGCGCGACGGCGGCGCCGACGGCCTCGGAGAGCAGCAGCGGCCCGAAGAGGTCCAGGTTGCGCCGCATGGCGTCCGGGTGCACCTGCAGCCCGGCGGTGAGCTCGCGCAGCTGGCCGGCGGCGCCGAGGGCGAGCCGGAGCAGGGAGCGCAGCGCGGGCCATTCGGCGTGCCAGGCGCCGTCGGCCCGTTCGTCGTTGAAGCTGGCGGCGGCCAGGTGCAGCTGGGCGGCCAGCGCGGGGGCCTGCAGCGCGGCGCTGCGGACCAGGACCGAGAGGACCGGGTTCTGCTTGTGCGGCATCGCCGAGGAGCCGCCGCGTCCGGGGGCTACGGGTTCGGACAGCTCGGCGACCTCGGGCCGGCTGAGGAACAGCACGTCCCCGGCGATTTTGCCGGCCGCGTCCGTGACCGCGGTGAGGGCGTCGCCCAGTGCCGTGACGGCGAGGCGGTTGGTGTGCCAGGGTGCAGCCACCGGGTCCAGGCCGAGGCTGGCGGCGAGCCGGTCGGAGAGCTCGAACGGGGTGCTGGCGGGGCCGGCCAGTGCGGTGCCGGCGGCCAGGGTGCCGGCGGCGCCGCCGGTCTGCACCGGAAACTCCAGGCTCTCCAGGCGGGCCGCGGCGTCGACGAGCCCGGCGAACCACTGCGCGGCCCGGAGTCCGAAGCTGTAGGGCAGCGAGTGCTGGGTCAGGCTGCGGCCCACGCAGACGGTGTCCCGGTGGCGTTCGGCGAGCCCGGCCAGCGCCGCCGTCGATTCCCGCACCTCGGCCAGGAGTTCGGCGACGGCGTCGGAGGCCAGCAGCATCAGGGCCGAGTCCAGCACGTCCTGGCTGGTCAGGGACGCGTGCACCGCGGCGGACGCCCCGAGGCCCTCCGTGTCCAGGGTGGTGACCCGGGCCCGGAGGTCGGCCAGCAGCGGGATGACCGGGTTCGCCCCGCCCTGGGCGCGGACCGCGATCCCGGCGAGGTCGTAGCGGTCCACGTCCGCGGCCGCCGCAACGACGGCGGCGGACCCGGCGGGCGCCAGGGAAGCCTCCTCGAGAACCCCGGCCCAGGCGGCCTCGACCCGCAGGATGGCGGCGAGGACGGCGCGGTCGCCGGTCAGCGCCGTTACCCGCGGGGCGGCCGAGACCGGGCTGAGCAGGCCAAAGTCGCCGTCGGGAAGGGGAGCCGTCACGGCGCGGAGCCCTCGCCCTCGGAGCCGGCCTCGAAGTCGAGGAACACCGTCTCGCCCTCGCCCTGCAGCCGGATATCCCAACGCAGGCCGCCGTCGGCCTCGCGCCGGGCGATCAGCGTGCGGCGGCGCTCCGGGTCCAGGGTGGACAGCAGCGGGTCGCTGGCCAGGGCTTCCTCGTTCTCCGGCAGGTACACGCGGGTGAAGAGCCGGTTCATCAGGCCGCGGGCGAAGACCACCACCGAGATGAACGGCGCGGCACCCGGGGCGGTGGGGCCGGGGTTGACGGTGGTGAAGGTGAAGACGCCGGTGTTGCCGACGGCGCAGCGGCCGAAGCCGGTGAAGGTGTACCCGTCGCGGACCAGGGAGCCGGGGTGATGCGGGACGTTACCCTCGGCGTCGGCCTGCCAGATCTCCAGGATGGCGTCCGGGACCGGGTGGCCGGCGCCGTCGTAGACCGCGCCCTGCAACCGGATGCTGCCCGGGGTGGCGGGCGGCAGCAGTTCGCGGTCCTTGGCGTAAGGCAGGGCGTAGCCGTAGAACGGGCCCACCGTCTGGCCGGGCGTGGGGGTCAACTTACTCATGGTGGTCGCCTTCCGCGCCGAGGGCCTCGTTTTCGGTCCAGGTCCGCTTGGACCCGGTCAGGACGATGTCCCAGTTGTAGGCCAGCGCCCACTCGGGCTTGGTCTGGTCGTGGTTGTAGGTGGCCACCAGGCGGTCCCGGGCGTCCTGGTCCACGATCGACTGGTAGATCGGGTCGAGGGCGAAGAGCGGGTCGCCGGGGAAGTACATCTGCGTGACGATGCGCTGGGTGAACTCGTGGCCGAAGAGCGAGAAGTGGATGTGCGCGGGACGCCAGGCGTTCAGGTGGTTCTTCCACGGGTACGCGCCGGGCTTGATGGTGGTGAAGCTGTAGGAGCCGTCCGCGCCGGTGATGCAGCGGCCGACGCCGGTGAAGTTCGGGTCCAGCGGGGCCGGGTGCTGGTCCCGCTTGTGGATGTAGCGGCCGGAGGAGTTGGCCTGCCAGATCTCCACCAGCTGGCCGGCGACCGGGCGGCCGTCGCCGTCGAGGACCCTGCCGGAGACGATGATCCGTTCACCCAGGGGCTCGCCGTTGTGCTGGATGGTCAGGTCCGACTCCAGCGCGTGCACGTCCATGTGCCCGAACGCCGGTGAGTACAGCTCGATGGTCTCCGGGTCCGCGTGGTGCAGGCTCTTCGTGGGGTGCCGGAGGATGCTGCTGCGGTACGGCGGGTAGTCCAACCGCGGCTGGATTTCCGCGGCGGCGCCGTTGGCACGGGCCTGCGCATACGCGGCGCCGAGGGCCTGCATCTCGTCGCTGAGGATCTGCTGGGACTCGGCGGCGGTGTCCAGGGCGGGTACGGCCGGCTGGGCCGGGGTCTGGGGCGCCGCGTCGGACACGTCTTCGGTGAGCGGGTCCGCGTTGAACGTCTCGCGGTTCATCTCTTCAGGCACTGCAGCCTCCTTTCGTGGTGCTGGATCGGTGATTCTCGGATGATGGTCGGGTCAGGCTGTTGAGTTCGGGAGGTGCGGGTCAGGAGGTTCGGGTCAGCTGGTGCCGGTGGTCGTACTGGACGGCGTGGCGGACCGGCGCGTTGGGGGCACCATACCCGTCGTAGCGGCCGCGGCGTTCGACCATTTCGAAGAACACGCTGCCCACGGTGGCGGTGTAAAAGTGCAGGAACTCGCCGTCGGCGTCGCGGTCGTAGAGCAGGTTCAGCTCGCGCAGGGTGGCGAGGAACTCCGGGTCCAGGTCGAAGCGGGCGTCCAGGTCCTCGTAGTAGTTGGCCGGGATGCGCAGGAAGTCCAGGCCCCGGTCCCGGGCGGCGCGGGCGGTGGCCACCAGGTCATCGACGGCCACCGCGATGTGCTCCTGGTAGGTCCGGCGCGGCGCGTGGCTCCCGGCGGCTGGCTCCGCGGAGCCCTCCTGCTGGTGCAGCGGGGCGAGGTTGAGTACCAGCCGGACGCCCCGGTCGCCCGTGGCCATGACCTGCGAGCGGACCAGCCCGGTGGGGCTGGCCACCTCGGCATAGGGCTGGGGCTGGAGCGCCAGGGCGCTGGTGTAGAAGAGGACGGCCTCGTCGAAGTGCTGCCAAGGCTGGGCCAAGTTGACGTGGTCGATCACGGCCCTCGCTCCCTCGGTTTCCCCGCCCGTGGCGGGCTCCGCGTGGCCGGGGCCGAACTCGTCCACCCAGGCGGCCGTGCCGTCCGGGCTGCCCTGGCAGAGGAAGATCTCGGTGGAATCCGGCGCGGCGAAGCCCTGGAAGACCTCCTCGTCCGCGCGGCTGGTGCGCGGCACGGCGGGGGCCTTGAGCTGCCGGGCGCGGGCCGCGGCGAGCACGGGCGAATCGACGTCGAAGCCGACGGCGGCGATGGCGGTTTCCGCCGGGGCCGGGGCGTCCTCGTTGATGATGATCCGGGCCTGGCCGAGGGTCCAGAGCTGGACGTTCTTGCTGCGGTGCCGGCCGTTGAAGCCGAAACCGAGCTGGCCCAGCAGGCTCTCCAGCGCGGCGGTGTCCGTGGCGCGCACCTCGGCGAAGTTAAACCCGGCGGGTTCGGCCACCCGCGGCAGCGTGGCCAGCTCCATCGGGTGCCGGCGCGGGGCGGGCCGGCCGGCGGCGGCGCCGGGCGCGTTCCCCGTGAGCCACTTGGCGCTTTGTTCCTCAAGCCAGATCAGCGAGCGCATTGCGTCCACGGCGGTGCGTTCGACGTCGGACTGGCGGAAGACGTCGTTGAAGACCTCGAGCGAGACCGGTCCCGCGTAGCCGGCGCGGACCACGTGGCCCATGAACTTGGCCAGCTCGAACTGTCCCTCGCCCGGGAAGACGCGGTGGTGCCGGCTCCAGGACAGCACGTCCATGGACAGCTTGGGGGCGTCTGCGACCTGGACGAAGAAGATCTTCTCCGGGTCGAGCGCCTCGATCGGTGCGGTGTCCCAGTCCCGGGAGAGGATATGGAAGGAGTCCAGGCAGGTGCCCAGGTTCGGGTGGTCAACCCGGGCCACCAGGCGGTGGGCGTGCTCGTAGTCGTTGACGTAGCGGCCCCAGGCGAGGGCCTCGTACGCCACCCGGACCCCGTGCTCCCCGGCCAGCTCCGCGAGCCGGGCCAGCTGTTCGGTCCGGAGGTCGTCGTCGTCGATCGACGCGGTGGCCACGTTGGAGCAGACCAGGATGGTGTCCATGCCAAGTCTGGACATCAGCCGGAACTTGGCCTCGGCGCGGCGGAAATTGCCGGCCAGCAGCTCCTCCGGGACGCTGTCGAAGTCGCGGAACGGCTGGTACAGGTCCAGGGTGAGTCCCAGGTCCGCGGCCATGGCGCGGATGTCCTCCGGGCTCAGCGGCGAGGTCACCAGGTCCTGTTCGAAGATCTCGATCCCGTCGAAGCCGGCGATGGCGCAGGCCTGCATCTTCTCCCGCAGGGTGCCGGAGAGGCAGACGGTGGCGATTCCGGTGCGCATCAGGCGGCCACCTCCTCGGCGGCGACGAGTTCCAGGAAGTGGCCGCGCATCCGGGCCGCGTCCGGTTCCCGGCCGGTGAAGATGCGGAAGGCGTCGGCGGCCTGGCCCACGGCCATCCGGCCGCCGTCGAGGACCTCGCAGCCGCGTTGCCGCGCCACCCGGACCAGCTCGGTCTCGATCGGCCGGTAGACGATGTCCGCCACCCAGTGCCGGGATTCCAGCAGCGCGGCGTCCAGCGGCAGGCCCGGGTGGGCGGCCATGCCCACCGGGGTGCAGTGGACCAGGCCGTCGGCGCGCGGCATCAGGGCCGGCAGCTCCGCCGTCGTCCGTGCCGTGACCGTGGCGCCGGGGAAGAGGACGGCCAGCTCGGCGGCGCGGGCGGCGCATCGGGCGGGGTCGGTGTCCACAAGGTCCAGTTCACGGACGCCGGCGGTGAGCAGGGCGTAGGCGACGGCGGAGCCCGCGCCGCCGGCGCCGAGCTGGACCACGCGGTCCAGGGTGGCGTCGGGGAGCCCGTCGGCCAGGGCCGCGGCGAAGCCGGAGCAGTCGGTGTTGTGGCCGGTCAGCCGGCCGTCCCGGATGGTGACGGTGTTGACCGCACCAAGCCGGCGGGCGTCCGGGGTGAGGTCGTCGAGGTGCTCGATGACCAGCTGCTTGCAGGGGTGGGTGATGTTCAGGCCGTTGAAGCCGAGCCGCGCGGCCCCGGTGAGGAGATCACCGACGGCGGTGCCGGGCAGGCCGAGTTCGATCAGGTCGATGGGCCGGTACAGGTAGCGCAGGCCTTGCTCATCGCCCTCCCGTTCGTGCATGGGCGGCGTGAGCGACGGCGTCACGCCATCACCCACGAGGCCTATGAGGTAGGACTCCGCTCGGTTGCTCATCCGTCTAGCTCCTTTGACAACGGCACCCTCTCCGCCGCACCGCTCGGGGCGGCGGCGAAAGTGATAGGGGTAACAATACTGGAAGTGTTCACATAATGCACTTATGTTCTTATGACGAACTTATTTATTGCTGCGGCAGCCTGGCGGAGAGTTCCGCGGCCGCCGCCTGCAGCAGGGGCACCAGCGCCACGAGGGCCTCCATGCTCATCCGGAAGACCGGCACGGCGGTGGCCAGGGAGGCGAAGGCATGGCCCTGGGCATTGAAGACGGGGACGGCGACGGCGCGCATGCCCAGCTCGTTCTCCTCGTCCATGGTGGCGTAGCCGCGGGCGCGGACCTGCTCGATTTCGGCGCGGAAGTCCCCGCGGTCGGTAATGGAACGCTCCGTCAGGGGATCGAGCGGGAGTTCCTCCAGGAGCCGGTTCCGGGTGGCGTCATCGGCGAAGGCAACCAGCGCCTTCCCCACGGAGGTGGTGTGCAGCGCCCCCAGATGCCCGGGATCCGAGGTCACCCGGAAGGTCTGCGGGCCGTCCACCTTGTTCACCGTCAGGTGGTGGTTGCCGTCCCGCACGGAGAGGATGGTGGCCTCCCCGGTCTCCTCGGTCACCCGGCGCAGGATGGGCAGCGAGGTGCCGGCGAAGCCGTGGTGGTTCGATACCCGCTGACCCAGCTGGAACACCCGCAGGCCCAGGTGATAGCGGCGGCCATCCGGCTCGTAATCGACGAAGCCGTCCCGGGTCAGCGAGCCCAGCAGCCGGTAGGTGGTGCTGAACGGCAGCTCGGCGCGGCGGGATAGTTCCGCGGCACTGGCGCCGCGGGGTTCGTCGCCGAGCAGGACCAGCAACCCGAGGGCCTTGCCGACCATGTCGGTGCGGGAACCGGCGGCCGGTTCCGGACCCGTCCCGGCGGCCGGCTCGGCAACGGAATCGGCGGCAGCTTCGGCGCCGGACTGATCGGCGGCCGGCATTGTGTCCTGGTTCACACTCATGGATTGATGTTCTCACATTGTGAGAGCTATTGCTAGATGGTGAATATTTTCCTTGACAAGTGATCTGCCCCACAGCCATGCTTGCTACATCACGCAAGTAGCTCCCACCATGCGGCTACTTCACAGGGTCCACTCCAGGTCAATCGGCTGCCGCATCCGGGAAGCCAGCGGCCGGCACGGCCCCCAAGATCCATCCCCGACAATGCCGTCACCCCGAAGGAACACCATGAGCCAGACTCTCCCGACTACGACGCCGGGCACCGCCACTCCGGCGGGCACGCCGAAGAAGGCGGCCCTCGCCAGCTTCCTCGGCAGCGCCGTCGAGTACTACGACTTCTTCATCTTCGGTTCCGCCGCCGCCCTGATCTTCCCGAAGGTCTTCTTCCCGGACGCGGACACCAACGCCGCCATCATGTCCTTCGCGACTTTCGGCTTCGCGTACATCGCCCGCCCGGTGGGCGCCATCATCCTGGGCCACTTCGGCGACCGGGTGGGCCGCCGCAAGGTCCTCATGTTTACGCTGGTGCTGATGGGTGCCTCCACCTTCGTCATCGGCTGCCTGCCGGACTTCAAGACGGTCGGCTGGTGGGCCCCGGTACTGCTGGTGATCGCCCGGCTCTGCCAGGGCCTCTCGGCCGCCGGCGAGCAGGCCGGCGCCTCCTCCATGACCCTGGAGCACGCCCCGGACAACCGCCGTTCCTTCTTCACCTCCTGGACCCTCACCGGCACCCAGGGCGGCCAGATCCTCGCGGCCCTCGTCTTTATCCCGGTCCTGGCCCTGCCGGACGAGATCAAGTACGGCATCGGCTGGCGCATCCCGTTCTGGCTCAGCGCCGTCGTCGTGGTGGTCGCGTTCTTCATCCGCCGCACCCTGCACGAGCCGCCCGCCTTCGAGGAAGCCCAGAAGAGCGCCAAGATTTCCAAGATCCCGGTGGCCGACCTGCTCAAGCACCACTGGCGTGATGTGCTGCGCGTCGTGGCCTGCGCGTTCATCGCCGCCGTCTCCACCGTCTTCGGCACCCTCGCCATCAGCTACGCCAAGACGGTCGCCAACGTGGACGGCACCGTGACCCTCTGGCTGGTGGTCGGCGCGAACCTGATGGCCCTGGGCACCCAGCCGCTGTTCGGCAAGCTCGCGGACCGGATCGGCCGGAAGCCCGTCTTCATTTACGGCGCGCTCTCCAGCGCGGTGCTGACCCCTGTGTTCCTGCTCAGCCTCGAATCCGGTTCCGTCCCGCTGATGTTCCTGGCCGCGATCGGCTTCTTCTCCTTCGGCTACGCCGCCTCGAACGCCGTCTGGCCTTCCTTCTACGCCGAGATGTTCAGCACCAAGGTCCGCTTCTCCGGCCTGGCGATCGGCACCCAGCTGGGCTTCCTGATGGCCGGCTTCGCCCCGGCGATCGTGGCCGCGATGGGTGGCATCAAGGCCGGTGGCTGGGTCCAGATCACCATATTCACCGCCATCATCTGCGTCATCGCCGCCGCCTCCGCGCTGACCGCCAAGGAAACCTTCAAGGTCCCCACCAAGGAGCTTGGCCTGCGCTGAGCCGGCCTCCGTTTGAAAGGCCAGGGCGGACATTCCCGCCCGGTTACAACCCGGAAGGCCCGGTGTGTTCACGGAACACGCCGGGCCTTCCGGCGTGTCGGGGCCAGCAGGCGGCAGTAACCGGGGAGGAGCGTACGCCTAGCGGCCGGCGCCCAGCACGTCGGCCAGGTCGTAGCCGACCGGTTCCTCCAGCTGGGCGTAGGTGCAGGACTGGGGGTCCCGGTCAGGCCGCCAACGCACGAACTGGGTGGTGTGCCGGAACCGGGGCCCCTCCATGTGGTCGTACTTGACCTCCAGCACCCGCTCCGGCCGCAGCGGCACGAAGCTGAGGTCCTTAGTGCCGCTCCACCTGCTGCCCTCGGCGTTGCGCGGGGTTCGGGTGCCGTCCTCCTGCCGGTCCCAGGCCCAGGGGTGGTCGGCGAAGTCCGTGACCAGGGGCTGGAGTTCCTCGAAGAGTTCCTTCCGGCGCTGCATCGGGAAGGCGCCCACCACGCCGACGCTGGCCAGCAGGCCGTCGCCGTCGTAGAGCCCCAGCAGCAGCGAGCCCACCCGGTCCGGCCCGGAGGTGTGTACCCGGTAGCCGGCCAGGACGCAGTCCGCGGTGCGCTGGTGCTTGACCTTGAACATGATCCGCTTGTCCGGCTGGTAGACCGAGTCCAGGGCCTTGGCCACGATCCCGTCCAGGCCGGCGCCCTCGAACTGGTTGAACCAGCGCTCCGCGGTGTCCCGGTCCCGGGTCGCGGCCGTGACGTGGACCGGCGCGCTGCTGTCGGCCAGCGCGCGTTCCAGGGCCCCGCGGCGTTCCGCGAACGGTCGGCCGGTGAAGTCCTCGCCGTCCAGCGCCAGCAGGTCGAAGGCGACGAAGCTGGCCGGAGTCTGCCCGGCCAGCAGCTTGACCCGGCTGGCCGCGGGGTGGATCCGTTGCTGCAGCGCGTCGAAATCCAGCCGGTCCCCCGCCACCAGGACCACCTCCCCGTCCAAGACGCAGCGCGGCGGCAGGTTCCGCTTCAAGGCCTCGACCAGCTCCGGGAAGTAGCGGGTCAGCGGTTTGCCGTTGCGGCTGCCGATCTCCACCTCGTCCCCGTCGCGGAAGATGATGGAGCGGAAACCGTCCCATTTGGGTTCGAAGCTCAGCTCCCCCTCCGGGAGGGCGGGGACGGCCTTGGCCAGCATCGGCGCGACCGGAGGCATCAGGGGCAGGTCCATGCGCCCATTCTTGCCTGCACCCGGCCCGGCGTCGAGAACTAACCCGTTCCTTACCGCACCGAAACGCGGCGGCAACAATGGGCTCCCACACTGGAAGTGCCCGCAGGTCCAGGCATCAGCTTCAGTCCGGGAGGCCCGCCATGTTGAAGGAAGCCGCAGCGCACGTTGTCCGAATCCGCAGCCTCGAGCAGGTGCGGCGGGGGGACGAGATCGAGGCCCGCCTGCGGGTGGGACCGAACTACGACGACGTCGTCATCCGCCGCGGCTGTGTGCAGGAGACGGCCCCGGGGATCGGCGTCGTCTGGATCCTGGACCGGCACAGCGGCATGCGGAAGGCCGTCAATACCGACGAATGCACCCTGTGGCGCGTCGCTTGAGCCGGGGATCCAACCGCCGCCCGGACCGGAGACCCACGACCGGCCGGCGGGCGTAGTCAGTCAGGACTGCCCCCGGCCAGCAGGTGCAGCCATTCGATGGTGCCTAAGACCTGGACATCCGAGGATCCCGCCAGACCGCCAAGGCGTCACCCGGAGCTCAGCCGCCGGCGACGGACTGGATGATGAGCACCTCCTGGCCCGGCGAGACCTCGGTCCCGAGGCCCTGCAGACGGCGGATTTCGACGCCGGAAACGTAGACGTTCACGAAGCGGCGGACGCTGCCGGTCTCGTCCCGGAGGCGCCGGCCGAGCGCGGGGTAGTTGCCGGCCAGCTCGTCGAGCAACCGGCCCACCGGGAGCGGGCCGTCGGCGGCCACCTCGAGGCCGGACCGGCCGCCGGCCAGAGGCGCCAGGACGCTCGGCAGCAGCACGCTGATCTCAGCCACGGCGGCCCGTCATGCCGGGACCGGGGCGCCGACCACCTGCGCCGCGCGCACGCACAGCACGTCGGGCAGGTGCGAGGCGACCTCGGTGAAGTGCTCACCCTCGTCGGCACTGGCGTAGACGCTGCCGCCGCGGGTGCCGAAGTACACCCCGGCCGGCTCGGCGGTGTCCACGCAGGCCGCATCGCGGAGCACCGCGTTAAATTCGGAGCCGGGCAGGCCCTCGTCCAGCCGCTTCCAGGTGGCTCCGGCGTCGTCCGTCCGGTGCACTGCCAGCTTCCCCTCCGGGGGGATCCGCTCGCCGTCGGCCTTCAGCGGGATCACCCAGGCCGTCCCGGCGCGGTGCGGGTGCGTGAGCATGACGAAGCCGAAGTCCGCAGGCAGCCCCTCCGCGATGGATTCCCAGGTCTCGGCGTCGTCGTCCGTGCGGTAGACGCCGTGGTGGTTTTGCGCGTAAAGCCGGCCATCGACGGCGGAATCGGCGGCGATCTTATGCACGCACTGGCCGAACTCGGGGTAGGGGTCGGGGTTGAAGTAGGCGGAGATGCCCTTGTTCCGGGCGTCCCAGGACTGGCCGCCATCCTTGGAGCGGTAGACGCCGCCGGTGCTCATGGCCACGTGCACCCGCTCCCCGTCAGGGTGGACGACGATCGAGTGGGCCGCCGCGCCGCCGTAGCCGGAGCCCCACTCGCTGCGGTGCGGGTGGTCCCAGAGGCCGCGGTTGAGTTCGAAGTGTTCCCCGCCGTCGGTGGACTTCCACACCGAGATCGGCTCGCAGCCGGCCCAGACGACGCCGGGCCGGGACTCGGCGTCGGGATAGATCTGCCAGACCCGCTCCAGGGCGGCGCCGGTGTCCTCGGGGAAGCGGATGGCGCCCTGCTCGGGCTCGGTCCAGCTCGCCCCCAGGTCGTCGGAGTGGAAGACGGTGGGTCCCCAGTGCTCGGAGCGGACGCCGACCAGGATCCGGGTCTTGCCGTCCCGGGTGTCGATGCCGATGCTGGGGATCTCACTCATCAGGAAGTGCGGTCCGGACAGGGACCAGGACTCTCGGTCGGGGCTGGTGGCCAGCCACAGCCCTTTTTTCGTGCCGATTGCCAGGACAAAGTTTTCCTCGGATGCCATGGCCCCCATCGAACCACCACGAGTGAAGGCCCGCAATGGTCTTTTCACCTTCGCTTGGAGAAATTCCCCGGGACACCGGCGGCGGCCCGACCGGCCGGGGCACGGGAAACTAAAGCGAAAGTAGTTATCCGAGGTGCTGGCGAAGCCGCCGCGCGCCCCGTAGAGTCGTGGATGTAGGCGGAAGAACGCCTACCCCAATGACTGCTCCGGAGTGCGTATCCCCCAATAACGCACTCCGGAGCTTTTTAATGCCCATTCTCCGGCGGCGTACACCTTCGAATACCCCCTGGGGGTACTTGCGCCATACCCACCAGGGGTATATCTTGGTGGCCATGAGCGCATCCGATTCTTCAGTGGCCGCCGCCGGGGACCTGATTCCCGCAGGTGCGGACGCAGATACCACCGCAGCGACAGACCAGCACGAGGGCCCGCACACCGGCTTCGGCCAACACGGGTATTCCGCGAACAAGGATGCCTACCTCAAGCGGCTCAAGCGCATCGAGGGGCAGGTCCGCGGCATCGCCCGGATGGTCGATGAGGACAAGTACTGCATCGACATCCTCACCCAGGTCGCCGCCGTCACCAAGGCCCTGCATGCCGTCAGTCTGGGTCTGGTGGAGGAGCACATCGGCCATTGTGTCGTCGGGGCGGCCGCCGAACCGGATCCTGAGCTGCGGTCGGAGGCCATCGACGCCAAGGTCAAGGAAGCCACCGACGCCATCGGCCGGCTCCTGCGCTAACGCCGCGAGCCGCACCACCCCACCGGTAACCCCCACATCCAGATACCCAGCCAGCCACCAACAGGGCCGTCCCGGCCCACGAAGGAGAGCACCATGAGCACCGTTTCCACCACCATTGAGGTTTCCGGCATGACCTGCGGCCACTGCGTCTCCTCCGTCACGGAGGAACTCGAGGCCCTGGACGGCGTGGAGAACGTCGACGTCGACCTCAACGCGGGCGGGATCTCCACCGTGACCATCGGCTCCGCCCGGGAGCTCTCCCCGGCCGAGATCGGCGAGGCCGTCGCCGAGGCCGGCTACCTGGTGGTCGCTAACGAAGCCTGACAAGGCGACTGACCAGAACTGAGCGCCGGAGAAGGCGCCCGCAGCACGAAGGAGCAAGGAAAGAGGCACGTACCGTGGAAAACGCCAAGCTGCTGGACCAGTCCGGGACGCGGGTGGTGGAACTCGATATCGAGGGCATGACCTGTGCGTCCTGCGTGGGCCGGGTGGAGCGCAAACTCGGCAAGCTGGAGGGCGTGGAGGCGGTGGTGAACCTGCCGCTGGAATCGGCCCGCGTGACCGTTCCGGCCGGCATCAGCGACGACCAGCTCACCGCCACCGTGAGCGCCGCGGGCTACAAGGCCACCGTGCGGACGCCCCCTGCCGACCGCCCCGCCGTGGACGATGCCTCCGCCGGGGACGAAGCGTCCGACGGCGGCGCAACTGACGGCGCAACCCGCGGCGCGGCGTCGGCCCTGAAACCCCGGCTGATCACCGCCGCCGTCTTCACCGTGCCCGTCTTCGTGCTCTCCATGGTGCCGGCCGCGCAGTTCCCGAACTGGGGCTGGGTGGCCGGGCTGCTGGCGCTGCCGGTGGTCACGTGGGCGGCCTGGCCCTTCCACCGGGCCGCGGCGGTGAACGCCCGGCACCTGTCCTCCACCATGGACACCCTTGTCTCGATCGGCGTCACCGCGGCCTACGTCTTCTCCGCCTGGCAGCTGCTGGCCAATCCGCGGCTCACCGAACACCCCGGCATGGCCGGCATGGGACCGGAGGGCCTGTACTTCGAGGTGGCCTCCGTGGTGACCACCTTCCTGTTGCTGGGCCGCTACCTCGAGGCCAACGCCAAGCAGAAGGCCGGGGATGCGCTGAAAACGCTGCTGGACCTGGGGGCCAAGGACGCCACCGTGCTCCGCGACGGCCTCGAAGTCACCGTGCCGGCGGACCGGCTCACGGTGGGCGACGTGATCGTGGTCCGCCCCGGCGGGAAGATCCCGGCCGACGGCGTGGTGGTCGAGGGCAGCTCCGCCGTCGACGCCTCCCTGGTCACCGGCGAATCCGTGCCGGTCGAAGTCGGCCCGGACAGCCCCGTCACCGGCGCCACCATCAACACCTCCGGCCGGATCCTGGTCCGGGCCACCCGCGTGGGCTCGGAGACCACCCTGGCCCAGATGGGACGGCTGGTCTCGCAGGCGCAGTCCGGCAAGGCGCCCATCGCCCGGCTGGCCGACCGCATCAGCGGCGTGTTCGTCCCTGTGGTGCTGGGCATCGCCGTCGTGACCTTTGCCGCCTGGTTGTTGGCGGCCGGACCGGACATCACCGACGCCGGCCTCCGCTCGGCCTTCACGGCCGCGGTGGCGGTGCTGGTCATCGCCTGCCCCTGCGCCCTGGGCCTGGCCACCCCGGTGGGCCTGCTCACCGGCACCGGCCGCGGCGCGCAGCTGGGCATTCTGATCCGCGGCCCGCAGGTCCTCGAGGACACCCGGACCGTGGACACCATCCTGCTGGACAAGACCGGAACCGTGACCACCGGGCACCTGGCCGTCGCGGGCACCACCGCCTTCCCCGGTTTCGAGGCCGGCGCCGTGCTGCGGCTCGCCGGCGCCGCCGAGGCCGCCTCCGAGCACCCGATCGCCCGGGCCATCGCGGCCGCCGCCCTGGCCGACGGGTCCGCGGACCGGCTGCCGGCCGTCGCGGACTTCCACTCCGCCCCCGGCGGCGGCGTCCGCGGCACGGTCGACGGGCACACGGTCACCGTCGGCCGCTCCGGCTGGCTGGAGGAGAACGGAGTCGCGCTCACCGGCGGCCAGCGCGAGACCCTCGCGGCCGAGGAAGCCGCCGGGGCGAGCGCCATCTGGGTGGCGGTCGACGGCGCACCGGCGGGGCTCATCAGCCTGCGCGACACCCTGAAGCCCGGATCCGCGGCCGCCATCGCCCGGCTCCGCGGGCTGGGGCTGCGCCCCATCCTGCTGACCGGCGACAACACCGCCGTCGCGGCCCAGGTGGCCGCCGCCGTCGGGATCGCCCCGGAGGACGTCTACGCCGGGGTCACACCGGAGGGGAAGGTGGACGCCGTCCGCGCCCTCCAGGACGACGGCGCCACCGTGGCCATGGCCGGCGACGGCGTCAACGACGCCGCGGCGCTGGCCCAGGCGGACCTCGGCATCGCGATGGGCTCGGGGACGGACGTGGCGATCGAGGCCGCGGACCTGACCGTCATGGGCAACGACCTGGCCCAGGTGGCGCAGGCGATCGAGCTGTCCCGCCGCACGCTGGGCACCATCAAGACGAACCTCTTCTGGGCCTTCTTTTACAACGCCGTCGGCATCCCGGTGGCGGCCCTGGGCCTGCTCAACCCGATGATCGCCGGCGCGGCCATGGCCGCCAGCTCCGTGCTGGTGGTGGCCAACTCGCTCCGCCTCCGCAGCTTCGGGAAGCAGGGGCCGGCCGCAGCCTGAGTGGGGCCTTCCCTATGGGCAGGGCTCCATGGGCAGGGGTCCCCATCGACGCTGGCGGAGGCGGCAGGGTAGGTTCTTGGCATAGGAACTTCCGGATCAGCCGGGGGCCGCTGGGGACGCCGAGAGGTTCGGGTCCGACGATCTAAGGAGATTTTTCGCATGGCTATTTGGGGTGCAGATGTTGATCAGCTGAAGGCGCTGGGTTCCAAGCTCCAGGCCGGGTCGCAGGAAATCGATAACCAGAAGTCGATGCTGACCAAGGTCCTGGCCGGCACGCAGTGGATGGGTCCGGACGCGGAGAAGTTCCGCAGCGAGTGGAACGGCGAGCACGTCGCGGCCCTGACCCGGGTGTCCCAGGCGCTGCAGCAGGCCGGCCAGCAGGCGGTCCGCAACGCCACCGAACAGCAGAGCGCCTCCGCCCGCTAAACGCGGCCGCGGAATCAACCCGCCCACTACGCAGCAGGTCCGGACGCACCGCGTCCGGACCTGCTGCTGTTAATCCGCCTTTTGTGACCCCGCCCGGCCTGCCCAGGGGACGGGTTCGACGTCGTTCGCGTGGTCCAGCGGCGCCGAAACCGCGGCGGCCGTCCGCAACTCGTCCAGCCGGACCAGCAGCACCCCGCCCACGATCAGCACGCCGCCCAGCAGCTGCACCGGCCCGGGAAGCTCGCCCAGCAGCAGCCAGGCCCAGAGCACCGCGAACAGCACCTCGGTCAGCGAGATGAAGGACGCCACCTTGGAGCCCAGGGCCCGGGCGGCCACGATCCCGGAGACGTAGGCCAGCACGGTGGCCAGCAGGACCAAGCCGCCGAGGGAGACCCACCACGGCGTCACCCAGGGACCCAGGCGGGTGTCCGCGGTGGAGGCGGCCATGGGCAGCAGACCCGTCGCCGCGGCCAGCCACATCACGGCGGCGCCGGTCAGCAGGCCGCCGGAGGCCAGGACGATCGGCGGCAGGGTGTCGTTTTCCTTGGCGGTGATGAAGAAGTAGATGGCCAGGCAGACGGCGGCCGCCACGCCCCAGAGCACGCCGACCAGGTCGATCCGCACCGCCCCCGTGAGGTCCAGGACCAGCACCAGCCCCGCCAGCGAGAGCAGCGTCCCGCCGACGGTCAGCGGCCGGGGCCGGCGTCGACTGGCCACCCAGAGCCAGAGCACGATCATCACCGGGGCAAGGTATTCGAGCAGGAGGGCGACGCCGACCGAGAGCCGGGCGACGGCGTTGAAGTAGAAGAGCTGGCAGGCCGCCACGCCGATCACGCCGAACAGCACTACGGTGAGCCAGTTGTCCCGGAGCTGGTGCCAGCGTCCGCGCAGCGCGAGGGCCGCGGGGACGGCGAGGACCAGGGCGGCGCCGGTCAGGCGCGCGGTGACCGCGGCGCCGGGGCTCCAGCCCGTCTCCAGCAGGGACTTGGCGAAGGATCCGGACAGGCCGAAGACCGCCGAGGAGAACAGCGCCACGCCCAGGCCCGAGGCGAGGAACGAGGAGACACCGGTCCGCGCGGCGGTTCCGGCGGCGGGCGTGCCTGGCGTGCCGGCAACGGTGCCGGTGCCCGGGCTGCCGGGGATGGCCCCGTCGTGCGGGGTGCTGGTGGGAGAGCCGGCGGGGCGGCGAGCGGCAGGCAAGGGTCTGCCTCCTGTCAGGAGTAAAGTCGGGTTATGGTCATGACAGTACGTGCGTCGAACGTAAGGAGTCAAGATGATTTTTGCCCCTGACACGGAGATTGCGCTCCGGTCCGTCGTCAACCTGATCAATACCGCGGCGAACGGGGAGGAACATCTCCCGGATCCGGCCGCCCTGGACCGGTTCCTCAGCGCTGAGGGCTTCAGCGGCGCCCGGAGCCGCGACGTGGCCGAACTGGAGAGCGTCCTGCGGTTGCGAACCGAACTCACCGCCCTCTGGCGGGCCGGGGAGTCCGAAGCGGTGGACACCGTGAACCGGCTGCTGCGTGAGGCGGGGGCACTGCCGCAGCTGAGCAAGCACGACGGCTGGGACTGGCACCTGCACGCCACCGCGCCGGAGGCGCCCCTGGCGGACCGGATGAGCACGGAGGCGGCGATGGCGCTGGTGGACGTCATCCGCAGCAAGGAAATGGACCGGATGCTGGTATGCGCCGCGGACGACTGCGACGCTGTCGTGCTGGACCTGAGCCGGAACCGCTCCAAGCGGTACTGCGACACCGGCAACTGCGCCAACCGGGCGCACGTGGCGGCTTACCGGGCACGGAAGGCCGCGTCCTAGGGGGCGGCTGAGGACTGCCTGCGCCGCTGGAGAGGGGACCGGCTAGTGAGCTGGGGCCGAACCTAGTGGGCGGGGGTGCCGCCGTCGGACTCTTCCTGCTGCGGGGCCTGCTGGGGGGAGGACGCCGGGCGGCGGGAGCTGAGGTTCACGCCGGAGCCCTTGCCGAGGTGCTCGGCGTTCTCCTTGTAGCTCATGGAGAGCATCGCGGCGATCACCAGGGTGACGATGAAGGCGATGCCGGCGCCGGTGAAGGCCAGGTCAAAGCGGGGGGCCTTGGCGCTGCCGCCGGAGGCGAAGATGAGTACGGCGAAGAAGGCCAGCACCGCGAAGAAGGCGGAGAACATCAGCGGTCCCTTGACCGAAGTCCGCATCGTGCGGCGTTCTCCTGGGTTCTGCTGTGCCAAGGTGCTTTCCTCCTGCCGCCAGCGCCGTGGGGCGTGGCAGTCGCGATCGCGCAAATGTTCTACGCCGGGTAGAACCTGTCGTGTCTAGTTTACGGCCTCGGCGGAAACGCCCCGCGCATCGTGCCGCAGGGTCAGCCCGGCCAGCGTCCACAGCACGCCGCCGATAATGGCGCCCCCGCCGGCCACACCGAGGAGGGCGTGTGGGCCCAGGTCGATGAAGAACGGCAGCCCCACGGCCGTGCCGAGGCCGATGATGCCGGAGGTGATCCAGTCCCGGGCCAGCACCGACCGGCCGCGGGTGGCGATCCCCAGGATCAGCTCGGCCGCGCCGGCCAGTGCCAGGCCCAGGGCGCCGACGACGCCGAAGACCAGGTTGGAGGGCAGCAGCGCCACGGCGGCCCCGGTGCCGGCCAGGATGGCGCCGGCGGCGGCCAGGAGACGCGCGTGCGGACTGCCGGCGGCCAGGCCGGTCCGGCGGGCGCCCCAGAGCAGCACCACGCCGGTGGCCAGCAGGTAGAGTCCGGCGGTCCAGCCCATCGCCGGGACCGGCGGAGCCGCCCAGAAGACGGTGACGGCGCCGAAGACCAGGGCGACGGCGGCGCGCAGCAGGACCGGCTTCCAAAGGTCCGGGGCGGCGGTCGGGGCGGTCGAGGGGCTCGGGGTGGCGGGGAGAGTCACCCGTCCAGTTTAGGCGCTGGCGGGCCTCAGGCGTCGCCCAGCCGCATCCAGCGGTCCGTGCGGGCCCGGAGCCCCAGGGTCACGGCCCGGGCGCCGAGGTAGCCGAAGGAGAACGCGGCCCAGAGCCAGAGCAGCCCCTCTCCCCCGGCGATTCCGGAAAGCCGGACCACCAGCAGCAGCGGCAGGTACACCAGCAGATTGACGACGCCCGCCACCGCCAGGTACGTGGCGTCCCCGGCGCCGATCAGCACGCCGTCCAGGACGAACACGTAGCCGGCCAGCGGCTGGCCCGCGGCGAGGACCCACAGCGCCAGCGCCAGGGTGGAGCGCACGCCGTCGTCGGCGGTGAACAGCAGGCCCGCCCACGGGGCAGCCACCGCCAGCAGCACCCCCGTCAGCACGCCGAAGCCCAGGCCCCAGCGGACCATGGTCCGGGTCAGCTCCCGGGCCGCCGCCGGGTGTGAGGCGCCCAATTCCTTCCCGATCAGGGCCTGGGCGGCAATCGCCAGGGCGTCGAGGGCGAAGGCGAGGAAGGTGAAGACGGTCATCGCGAGCTGGTGGGCGGCCAGGTTCACGGCGCCTTGGGCGGTGGCCACGAGCACGGTGGCGAGGATCGCGACGCGCAGGCTGAGGGTGCGCAGCATCAGCCAAGACCCCACCTGCGTCAGGGCGCGGATGCCGAGCCAGTCCGGCCGCAGCGGGACCCCGTGCCGGCGGGCGGTGCGCTGCACCATCACCACATAGACCAGCGCCATGCCCCATTGGGCGATGCTGGTGCCGAGCGCCGACCCGGTGACGGACAGCCCCAGCCCGTAGACCAGGAACGCGTTGAGGCCGATGTTGACGGCGAACCCGGCGGTGGCCACCACGAGCGGCGTCCGGGTGTCCTGCAGCCCCCGGAGCACCCCGGTCCCGGCGAAGATCAGCAGCATGGCGACCAGGCCGGGCATCGACCAGCGAAGGTAGTCCACGGCGAAGGTGCGCACCTCGCCATGGGCCCCCATCAGGTCCAGCAGCGGCCCGGCGGCGAGGGCGCCGGCGGCGGCCAGGGCTGCGCCAAGGAGCAGCGCCAGCCAGAGTCCGTCGCGGCCGGACGCCAGGGCGCGGGCCAGGTCGCCGCGGCCGACGGCGCGGGCGACGGCGGGGGTGGTGGAGTACGCCAGGAACACCATCAGCCCGACGGCGGTGTGCAGGACGGCGGAGGCGAGACCGACGCCGGCCAGTTCCGCGACGCCGAGGTGGCCCACGATCGCGGAGTCGGCGAGCAGGAACAGCGGCTCGGCGATGAGCGCGCCGAAGGCCGGGACGGCCAGGCGCAGGATCTCCCGGCGCTGGTCCGGGCGGGCGATAGTGGTGGTGGTGGGTTGCGCGGGCACGGCTCCACCCTAGCCGTCCCGTGTGGCGCGGGTGCGCGCGAATGTGTCATTGCGCCTGTGTCCGCCCACGGCCGCGTCAGTACACTCGCAGGCATGGATGAGTCCCCCGACAATGCCGTCACCCTCCGCTTCCTGGCCGCGCCCACCGACGTCGGCCACAGCGGCTCCGTGGACGCCGGGACGGTCCTCGAATGGGTGGACAAAGCCGCCTATGCCGCGGCGGTCGGCTGGGCGAAGTCTTATTGCGTGACCGCCTACGTGGGCAACATCCACTTCGCGGACCCGGTCAACAGCGGGGACATGGTGGAGGTGGAGGCCACGATCGTCTACACCGGCCGGTCCTCCATGCACATCCGGACCGTGGTGTCCTCTGGCGATCCGAAGGGCGGCCCCGCCACCATGCGCAGCCAGTGCCTGGTGATTTTCGTAGCCGTGGGCGCGGACGGCAAACCCGTCCCGGTGCCGCAGTTCGAGCCCGCCACCCCGGCGGAGATCGAGGAGCGGGACCATTCGCTGGCGCGGATCAAGGTCCGCGAGGAGATCGTCGAGGCCATGAACCGGCAGGAATACACCGACGCCGGCACGGCCGAACGCGTCACGCTCCGCTTCATGGCCGCGCCCACGGACGTGAACTGGGGCGGCAAGGTGCACGGCGGCATCGTGATGAAGTGGATCGACGAGGCGGCCTACGTCTGCGCCTCCCGGTACTGCGGGATGGACACGGTGGCCGTGTTCTCCGGCGGGGTGCGGTTCTACCGTCCGCTGCTGATCGGTCACCTCGTGGAGGTCGAGGCGCGGCTGGTGTACACCGGCACCAAGGGCATGCACATCGCGGTGCACGTCCGCTCCGGGGACCCCAAGGGCCACGAACTGAACCTGACCACCTACTGCCTGACCGTGATGGTGGCCCGGGACGCGACGGGCACCTCGGTCCCGGTACGGCAGTGGGTGCCGGCCTCGGACGAGGACCGGCGGCTGCACGCCCACGCCCGGGAGCTGTTGGAGATCCGCGGCCGGGCCCCCGGGAACCGGCTGCCCAACCACCTGCTCCCCGACCGGCCGGCGGGTCCGGCCTAGAAGCCCCCGCCGCCGCCGGCGTCGCCGGCCATGTTGGCGAACCGGGAGTAGTGGCCCTGGAAGGCGACCACGATGTCCTTGGTGGGACCGTTACGGTGCTTGGCGATCAGGATGTCCGCCTCGCCGGCGCGGGGGGACTCTTTGTCGTAGACGTCTTCGCGGTGCAGCAGGATGACCATGTCGGCGTCCTGCTCGATGGAGCCGGATTCACGCAGGTCGGAGACCATCGGCCGCTTGTCCTGGCGCTGTTCCGAGCCACGGTTCAGCTGCGAGAGGGCGATCACCGGGACCTGGAGTTCCTTGGCCAGCAGCTTCAGGGCACGGGAGAACTCGGATACTTCCTGCTGGCGGGATTCGACCTTCTTGCCCGAGCTCATCAGCTGCAGGTAGTCGAGGATGACCAGCTTGAGGTCGTGCTGCTGCTTCAGGCGGCGGCACTTGGCGCGGATTTCCATCAGGGACATGTTGGGGCTGTCGTCGATGAACAGCGGGGCGTCATTCATCCGGCCCATCGTGGTGGCGATCTTGGACCACTGTTCGTCCTTGATGGTGCCCTTGCGCAGGTCCTGCAGGCCGATCGTGGCTTCCGCGGAGAGCAGGCGCATGGCAATCTCATTCCGGCCCATTTCCAGGGAGAACATGACGGTGGCGAGGTTGTTCTTGATCGCGGCCGAGCGGGCAAAGTCCAGCGCAAACGTGGACTTACCGACGGCGGGGCGCGCGGCGATGACGATCATCTGGCCCGGGTGCAGGCCGTGCGTCAGCTCATCGAGCTCGTAGAAGCCGGTGGGGACGCCCACCATGCCCTCGCCGCGGTGGCCTGAGGCCTCGATCTCGTCCACCGTGGATTCCATGACGTCCTTGAGGACCACGTAGTCCTCGGCGGTGCGGCGCTCGGCCACGGCGTAGACCTCGGCCTGGGCCTGGTTGACCAGGTCCTCCACCTCGCCGTCCTGGCCGTAGCCGAGCTGGACGATCTTGGTCCCGGCGTTCACCAGGCGGCGGAGCACGGCGCGTTCGGCCACGATCTCCGCGTAGTACCCGGCATTCGCGGCCGTGGGAACGGTCTGGATCAGCTCGTGCAGGTAGGCGGGCCCGCCGATGCGGTTGATTTCGCCGCGCTTGGTCAGTTCATCGGAGACGGTGACGGCGTCGGCGGGCTCGCCCCGGCCGTAGAGGTCGATGATGGCCTCATAGATGGTCTCGTGGGCCGGGCGGTAGAAGTCCTGGCCGCGCAGGATTTCGACGACGTCGGCGATGGCATCCTTGGAGAGCATCATGCCGCCCAGCACGGACTGCTCGGCCGGAATGTCCTGAGGCGGCTTGCGGCTGCCCTCTGCTCCCCGGGTTCCCTCGATCGAGTCCAGATGCGTAACTGACAAAACTGCCGCCCTTCGTTGTGTGCCGTGGGGCGCCGCCGCCGGCGGCTTCCGTCCCATGCGTCAGGTGTATCAGCGGGCACTGACAGGATGGCGGTGTGGGGCCCGGCTGCCGCTGGTCTCCCGCCACGCTATCCCCCCGGGGGCCTGGCTCCAAGCCGGTTGTCCACCGGGGCTGTGGATAAGGTGTGGAGCACCGCCCCCTGCTTGTGCACAGCCTGTGGGAAGTTCTGTGGAAAAGAATATTGTTTCGCTCATACATCGCCTCTGACCTGCGGAAACACTGCGTTCAGGCTGTGGACGCAAAAGAATTTTGGAAAACTTTCATCCACAGCCGCGACGGCTGTGCTGGGGAAACTGCAGCACATTCCGGCCGGAAAACTCCGCACATATGCCTATTCTGTGATGCATATCACCGATTCCGCGCCGCTCCGCCCGCGATCCCGGGTTCCGCCATACGGCGGGCGGAATATGCTGTGGATAACGGTCCGCGGCTGTCTACAAACCGCCGGCCCGTCCGGCCCCGACCGGCCTCCGGCCCGCACCCGCATCAAAACCCGCACCCGCACCCCCAAGGATTGGTCCAGAACGTATGGAAGCCCTACTCATCCCCCTTGCCATCCTGGTGCTCGCCGCCGTCGTCGTCATTCTCGTGGCGCGGGCGCTGGGCCGGCGGCGGAACGCCGGGGTGGATTCGGGCCCCACCGGCGCCCCGTCCTCTCCGGAGGCCGCCCGTGCCGCCGCGCAGGGCCTGGACCAGAACCAGCACCGCCGGGTCTACGCCCTCATTGCCCGCGGGCAGGCGGTGGCCGCCATCCAGGCCTACCGGGAGGCGACCGGGACGGGCCTGCGCGCCGCACGTGACGCCGTCGCGGCGCTGGCGGCCCATCCCCAGCCGTTCCGGGAGGCCGCCCCGGCGGACGCGCCGACCGAGGACTCCGAGGCGCCGCAGCACTTCCCCTACCGCTACCGTGCCATCGCCAGCAGGGGCGAGGTCACCCGGGAAGTCAGCAGCACCATGCTCAACGACGAGATCTACGGCCGGATCCGCCGCCAGGCCGCCGAAGGCGACGTCGAGGGCGCCGCGGCGGCGCTCTGCCGCCACTCGGATATCACCCTCGACGAGGCCCGGGAGTTCATCGCCCTCCTGGACGACTGACACCCGGCGCTGACACCCGGTCCGGGCGCCGCTGCTCCCTAGTGTCCGCCCGAGATGCCGGCCAGCAGCTGCTCGAAGGGCAGCGACGCCGCGGGTTCCTGCCGGCGGCCCGGCTGCGGACCCTGAAGCAGGGCCGCGAACTCCCCCGCGGCCCGTTCGATCCGTGACGAGAGGGGCGAGCCGCCGTCGCCCGCGGTCCCCCAGTCCTGGGGGCCGGCGAAGACGCCGGTGGCCGCCGTACGCGTCCGGAGGTAGCTGAAGAGTGGCCGCATGGCGTAGTCCAGCACCATCTGGTGCCGGTCCGTGCCGCCGGTGGCGCCCAGGAGCACCGCCTTGCCGTCGAGGGACTTGGGGTCCAGCACGTCGATGAAGGACTTGAACAGACCGCTGTAGGAGGCGCTGAAGACCGGGGTGACGGCAATCAGGCCCTCAGAGGCCTCGACGCCGGCGATCACTTCCGCCAGCCGCGGGCCGGCGTACCCGGTGACGAAGTTGTTGGCGATGTCCACGGCCAGGTCGCGCAGTTCCACCACGTCGACAGTGACGGCGTAGCCCTCGCGCTCCAGCCTGCCCTTGGCGGCGGCCGCCAGCTGGTCGGCCAGCAGGCGGCTGGAGGAGGGGACGCCGAGTCCGGCGGAGAGGACGGTAATGCGGCGGGTTTCCACGGTGCGCTCCTAAAATCGAGGTACATGCATTTGCATCTACCTATAGAAGCCGGTGCCGTGGCGCTTTATTCCCCTCCGCTTCCCATGCCTCCAATCGTTCAGAGGAGCCGTTCAGAGGAGGACGAATCCCTCGATGCAACTCACGGAGCTTCCGCCAACCCAGATATCGTCACCGGCAGCCTCGATGTGGACGCGCCCGGCACGGCCCAGCACCGTCCCCTGCGCCGCCAGGTAGGAGCTGGGCGCCCGGCCGGTTCCGATCAGCCACTGGGCCGCCCCGGCGTTGAAACTTCCCGTGACCGGGTCTTCAGCGGCCGCGTCTCCGGGGATAAAGGTGCGGACCTCGAAGCCCGGCTCCGATCCGTCCGGGTGGGGGCCGATCACACCGACCTTCAGCCCGGCCAGCGCGGCATAGTCGGGCCTGATGGCGAGCACCTGCTCCGCGGATTCCAGCAGGACACCGATCCATTCCGGCCCGTTGACCAGCCAGGACGCGTCCAGGAGTTCGTGCCGGGTCAACCGCAACCCGGCCGCGATGCGGCCCAGGTCCGCCTCCGCCACCGGCCCCGAGCGGGTCAGCGGTGGTGCCGCGAAGGCCAGGCGGCCGCCGTCGCGCCTCACGCGCACCAGACCGGCGGCGCATTCCTGCACCAGCTCCCCGTCCCGCCGGGGGATGCCGCCCGCCTCGAGCCAGGCATGGGCAGACCCCAGGGTCGGGTGGCCGGCGAAGGGAAACTCCTCGCTGCCGGTGAAGATCCGGACCCGGTAGTCGGCACGGGGATCCGTGGGCGGCAGCAGGAAGGTGGTCTCCGAGAGATTGGTCCAGTTGGCGAATCTCTGCATGGCCTGGGCGTCGAGGCCGTCTCCGTCGAGCACCACTGCCAGCGGATTCCCGCGGTAGGGTTCGGCGGAGAAAACGTCGACCTGGGCGAAGGGGCGAAGCCGGGGTGCAGGATTATCGGTCACCTGCCGCAGGCTATCACCGCCGCCGGTCCCGGGCGTGCGGCCCGGTCCTCTGCGGGGAGTTAACGCAGAAGGCCCCCGCTCCCGGTTCCCTGAGGGGATCCGGAGGCGGGGGCCTCCCCGTCGTGCAGTCAGTCAGTCGTAATGACTACTTCCCTGAAACGACGTCGAGTTCGATCACAGCGGAAACGTCGTCGTGGAGACGGACGTTGGCCTGGTAGGAACCGGTCGACTTGATGTGAGCCGGCAGTTCAACCTTGCGCTTGTCGATGCGGCCGAGGCCAGCGGCCTCAACGGCGTCGGCGACGTCGCCCTGCTTGACGGTGCCGAACAGGCGGCCGGTTTCGCCGGCCTTGACGACGAGCTTGACCGGCTTGGCCTGCAGAGCCGCAGCCTGCTTCTGAGCGTCTTCCAGGGAAGCGTGCTCGCGGGCGGCGCGGGCGGCCTTGATGGACTCAACCTGCTTCTCGCCACCCTTGGACCAGGTCAGGGCGAAGTTGCGGGGCAGCAGGTAGTTACGGGCGTAACCGTCCTTGACCTCGACAACGTCGCCAGCAGCACCGAGACCGGTGACTTCGTGGGTCAGAATGAGCTTTGCCATGTTAGTTAATCCCTTCCTTAGCCGCGGCCAGCGCCGGAGTAAGGCAGCAGAGCAACTTCGCGGGCGTTCTTGATTGCCTGTGCGATCTTGCGCTGTTCCTGGACCGTGACGCCGGTGACGCGACGGGCGCGGATCTTGCCGCGGTCGGAGATGAACTTGCGCAGCAATGCTACGTCCTTGTAGTCGATGACAGTGATGTCAGCGGCCTTCAAGGGGTTGGACTTTGGTTTGGGCTTACGGAGTTCAGCCTTAGCCATCGTGGAGCTCCTATTCGATGGAGCCCGTGGATATTGATCCACGGGATGGTGGTGATCCGCCGCCGTTCTCTCGCGGCCGCCCTGAGGCGGCCGTGCGGGTCCGGCGTCGGACCTTTATATGGTGTTTAGAAAGGAGGTTCGGAATCCGGGCCATTGCCCCAGCCGCCGGCATTGCTGACCCCGGGCGTTGCCCACGGATCATCCTGCGCAGCCTGCTGGCCGCCGCCCCAGTTTCCACCCGAGTTGCCGCCCTGGTTTCCACCAGAGTTGCCACCGAAACCGCCGCTATTGCCGCCGCCGAAGCCACCCTGGCCGCCGTTTCCGGCGCCACCCCCGCCGGAGCGCTGGGTGCGGTTGACCTTGGCGTTGGCGTAGCGCAGGCTGGGGCCGATCTCGTCGACTTCCAGTTCGATAACGGTGCGCTTCTCGCCTTCCTTGGTTTCGTAGGAACGGCTCTTCAAGCGGCCGGAAACGATCACGCGCATGCCCTTGGTCAGGGACTCGGCGACGTTTTCGGCTGCTTCACGCCAGACCGAAGCGCGGAGGAACAGGGTTTCCCCGTCCTTCCACTCGTTGGACTGGCGGTCGAACGTGCGGGGCGTAGAAGCGATGGTGAAGTTCGCTACTGCCGAACCTGACGGGGTGAACCTCAGTTCGGGGTCATTGGTGAGATTACCGATGACCGTAATAGTGGTCTCGCCTGCCATCTACTGCCTCCTTGTTCGTTCCTACGGGGTTAAAGATTGAGGGGTGGAGCTGAATTACTCAGCAACAACCTTCTGCTCTTCGGGGCGGATGATCTTGGTGCGCATGATGGTCTCGTTGAGACTCAGCTGGCGGTCAAGTTCCTTGGCGGTAGCCGGCTCAGCGGTGAAGTTCACCACGGCGTAGATACCTTCGGACTTCTTCTGGATTTCGTAAGCCAGTCGACGACGGCCCCAGATGTCAACCTTTTCGATGGTTCCACCATCGTTGGTGATGACATTCAGGAACTTCTGAAGCGACGGCTCAACGGTACGCTCTTCGACCTCGGGGTCGATGATTACCATCAATTCGTAAGGACGCATATGTGAACCCACCTCCTTTGGGCTAAGCGGTTACGGCATTTCCGTAACAGGAGGTTCATTTGCGGTGACTGCACGGCCGCGCACCCGGAACGGGGCGTGACGCAGCACAGACTTCAACAGCTTAGTGCATCCGGGGTGTTTTCGGCGACTCTGCACCCACCGTAATCCCGGGCAGGGCAACGGGAAAGCGGGCCGGCGGCGGTGTGGATAACTTCCGGCCAAGGTCCCTGTGCCATGATCTGCTCATGACCCCGGCCACCGCTCCGCAGTCCTCCGGCTTCCCTGTCCGCCGCAGCCGGCTCCGTTTCATCGTCATGCTCGCCGCCGGACTGGTGTCCGGCGTGGCCGCCGGCCTCGGCGGCCGGTGGGTTGAGGCTCCGGCGGTGGGCTGGAGCGTCGCGGCCTTCGTCTACGTCGCCTGGGTGTGGATCGTGATCGGGCGCCTGGATGCGGCGGGGACGCGGGCCCATGCCACCTCGGAGGACCCCTCGCACCGGGTGACGGACCTGATGATCCTCGCCGCCAATCTGGCGAGCCTCGCGGCGGTTGCCGCCGTCGTCATCGATTCGCACAGCGGCAGCGGCGGATTCCGGCTGGCCGGCGGGCTGCTGGCCCTGGCCTCCACGGCGCTGTCCTGGATGCTCGTGCAGACGCTCTTCACCCTGCGCTACGCCGCCCTGTACTTCAGCACCTCTGCCAGGGCGGGGGCCGCAGTGGGCGGCATCGACTTCAACCAGCCGGAGCCGCCCCAGTACACGGACTTCGCCTACCTCGCCACCAGCCTGGGCATGACCTACCAGGTCTCGGACACCGCGTTGAAGAACCACGCCATCCGGGCCGAGGCCCTCAAGCACAGCCTGCTCTCCTACCTCTTCGGCACCGTGATCCTCGCCGCCACCATCAACGTGGTGATCGGCCTCGCCAGTTCCTAGCCGGCCTGACCGGCGGGGGTGCGGAAGAAGGCGCCCGTAACCGTGGCCAGGCGGTGCGGGTCCTCGACGCCGCAAAGTTCACGCGCGGAGTGCATCGAGAGCAGCGGGACGCCGACGTCGACGGTGCGGATGCCCAGGCGGGTGGCGGTCAGCGGCCCGATCGTGGAGCCGCACGGCATCACGTTGTTGGAGACGAATTCCTGGTACGGGACGCCGGATTCGGCGCAGAGCCAAGCCCAGAGGGCCGCTCCGGTGGCGTCGGTGGCGTAGCGCTGGTTGGCGTTGATCTTCAGCAGCGGTCCGCCGTTGAGGACCGGCCGGTTGGCCGGATCGTGCCGTTCGGGGTAGTTCGGGTGCACGGCGTGGCCGGCGTCGGCGGAGACGCAGAAGGACGCGGCGAAGGCCTGCCGGCGCTGGCTTGCGGTGGCGCCGAGGCCGTCGGAGATGCGGACCAGGACGTCCTCGAGGACCGGGCCGCAGGCGCCGGAGCGGGAGGCGGAGCCGATCTCCTCGTGGTCGAAGGCGGCGAGGACGGCGATCGGTCCGTCCGCCGGGACGGGCCCCGCGGCGTGGGCGATCAGGGCGGTGAGGCCGGCGTGCGTGGCGGAGAGGTTGTCGAGGCGGCCGGAGGCGAAGAATTCGCCGCGGGCGCCGAAGACGGCGGGGGGCTGGGTGTCGGCGATGACGACGTCGTAGCCGCCGATCTTTGCGGGGTCCACCGTGGCGCCTTCGACCCGGTCCGCGAGGAGGGCCAGGAGGTCGGAATCTGCCGGGTCACCGAGGCCGTAAACCGGGTTCATGTGCTGCTGCTTGTCCAGGGCGAGACCGTCGTTGACGGCGCGGTCCAGGTGGATGGCGAGCTGGGGGAAGCGCAGCAGCGGTCCGGTGGCGGTGAGGTGTTCGGTGCCGTCGAGCATCACCAGGCGGCCGGCGAGCTGCAGTTCCCTGTCCAGCCAGGAGTTCAGCAGCGGGCCGCCGTAGACCTCGACGCCGGCCTGGAGCCAGCCGAACTTGCCGGTGCTGGGCTTGGGCTTGAGCTTGAAGGACGGCGAGTCGGTGTGGGCGCCGAGGATGTTGAAGCCAGTGACGGGGCCAGCCCCTTCCGGGACTACCCAGGCGATCAGGGCGCCGTCGCGCAGCATGTAGAACCGGCCGGTGCCGGCGTCGGATTCCGCGGCGGTGGGCCAGGGCTGCAGTTCGTCGAGGGCGGTGAACCCGGCCTCATCCAGGCGGCGGGCGGCCTCGTGGACGGCGTGGAAGCTCGACGGGGAGGCGCTGACGTACGCGCCGAGGTCCTGGATGTGCTCTGCTGCGGTGGAAGACATGGCTCCGAGTCTAACCGGAGCCCGTTCCTCCCCCGCCGGCCCGCGGAGACGTGGCGGCGGGGGGCGAACGGCGGGATTTACTTGGCCGGGCCGGTGACGGCGGGCTCGGCGTCGGTGACCTCGGCGGCGTTTCGGGCGGTGGCGTCACCCGCGGGGGCGTGGCCCCGGCCGCGGTAGCGGAAGAGCCCAATACCGACGACGACGGCGGCGAGGGCCAGCGAGAGCAGCAGCGATTCGCGGGTGCTGTCCAGGATCACCATCCCGATCAGCAGCGCCACGATGCTGATGATCGCGGCCCAGGTCAGGTACGGGAAGAGCCACATCTTCAGCTGCAGTTCGCTGGCGGCGGCGCCCATCCGGCGGCGCAGGATCAGCTGCGAGACGGCGATGACGAGCCAGACGAACAGGGCGATCGCGCCGGAGGTGTTGACCAGGAAGAGGAACACGGTGTCCGGGGCGATGTAGTTCAGGCCCACGGTGATGAAGCCGACCACGGTGGAGGCCAGCACGGCGCCGGCCGGGACGCCGCGCTTGGAGATCCGCATCCAGGACTTGGGGGCGTCACCGCGGCGGGAGAGGGAGAAGAGCATCCGGCTGGCGGTGTAGAGGCCGGAGTTGAGGCAGGACAGGACCGAGGTGAGCACCACGATGTCCATGATGGTGCCGGCGCCGGGGATGCCGAAGAGTTCGATCACTGCGACGTACGGGCTCTTGGCCACGGAGGCGCTGTTCCAGGGCAGCAGGGTCACGACGATGGCGATGGAGCCGATGTAGAAGACCAGGATGCGCCACACCGTGGACTTCACGGCCTTCTTGACGGCGTCGACGGGGTTCTCGGATTCGCCGGCGGCGATCGTCGCGATTTCGGCGCCGAAGAAGGAGAAGACGACCACCAGGATGCCGGCCAGGACGGCGCCCGGTCCGTTGGGCATGAAGCCGCCCTTGTTGACCAGGTTGTCCAGGCCCGGGGCGGGGACGCCGGGGATCAGGCCGAGGATGGCGGCGACGCCGAAGAGCAGGAAGAGGACGATCGCGGCGACCTTGATGGAGGCGAACCAGAATTCGAACTCACCGTAGGACTTCACCGAGCCGAGGTTGGTCAGGGTCAGCAGGATCATCAGGGCCAGGGCCCAGACCCACTGGTCGATGCCGGGCACCCAGCGGTGCATGATCGCGGCGCCGGCCGTGGCCTCGATGCCGAGGACGATGATCCAGAACCATGCGTAGAGCCAGCCGATGCTGAACCCGGCCCAGCGGCCCAGGGCCTTGTCAGCGTAGGTGGAGAAGGAACCGGTTTCCGGGTTCGCCGCGGCCATTTCGCCAAGCATCCGCATGACGAGGATGACGACGAGGCCGGCGGCCAGGTAGGCGACCAGGATGCCCGGGCCGGCCTGCTGGATGGCGGCGCCGGAGCCGACGAAGAGCCCGGCGCCGATGACGCCGGCGATGGCGATCATCGAGAGGTGCCGGGGTTTGAGGGACTTGGAGAGTTGCTGGTCAGCCTGCATGAAGCGCCGTCCTTTGTGGGTGGTCTAGGTCCGGGCCGCACGCCGGGCTCAGGGGCCGGGGGGCGTGTGCTGCGGACCACAAGGTCGTTTCACAGTAGACCGGCGGCGGAAGGCGGTGTCCTGTGCAATCCCACAGATTACGGTGCGTGATTTCGGGCGCGGTTCCAGCCCGGGGGCCCGGCGGTCAAAGCCTGTTGCCTCCCAGTCAATTTTGAAATGTGCCTGAAACCACTGCTTCAGGCTCTGCCTGGCCCCGCATCTGAGCTACCCGCGGGTACCCCTGGCGGGGCACCGGCGGGTAGCTCAGGTTTAGACGTCGCGCTTCTTCAGCAGGAAGCCAGCCAGGAACAGCGGGATGACCACCCAGGCGCCGAGCACCAGCGCGGCCTGCCACGCCTCGAGGGTGTCCGGGAAGTGCTGGGACGCGGTCATCGGGGTCAGGGTGCTGTCCGGGGTGTACTTGCGCAGTTCCTTGACCACGTCACCCTGGATGATCTGCAGGGCGATCGGCAGCACGAAGAACAATCCCACCAGGGCCATGATGCCACCGGCCGAGTTGCGCAGCAGGGCCCCCAGCGCCAGGCCGATGGCGGCGACGGCTGCCACGTAGGCGCTGTTGATCAGCAGGGTGCGCCAGTAGTGGTCACTGGAGACATCCAGGGTGTGGCCGTACTGCTCGAAGATCGGCACCGCCACGAGGCCGGAGATGTACAGCGACACCGCGGTGACAACAAACGCGGAGACCGCCACGACGATCAGCTTGGCCACGAAGGCCGGGATGCGGCGCGGTACGGCCGTGAACGTGGAGCGCGCCATGCCGGTGGTGAACTCCGAGCTGATGATCAGGACCGCCAGGGAACCGAGGATCAACTGGGCGAAGGAGATCCCGGCACCCGGGGCCGACGCCGCGATGTCACCCTGGGCGGCCAGTGCGGCGGAGCGCTGGGGATCGGCGCCGGAGGACTGGAGGGCCTGGCCGATGCCCCAGGACGCGAGGGCGCCGATGCCCACGATGACCGCGGCGGTGGCGACCAGCAGGATCACGGTCGAGAGCAGGGAGCGGAACTTGATGAATTCGGCGTTGAGGACCCGCGGGAAGCTGGGGCCGGGTCCGGTGCTGAGGCCGGCGGGGCGTCCGCTGCCGCCGGCAGCGTGGGCCGGGCCGCCCGGTTCGCGGCGGGAGGGCGTGGGGTCGATGGTGGTGGAGCTCATGGTTCAGTTGCCTCCGGCCTGGGCGGGGGCGGTGTCGCCCGTGGTGATCAGCGAGTGGTATTCGACCTCGTCCTTGGTCAGCTCCATGTAGGCCTCCTCGAGGCTGGCGCGGAGCGGGGTGAGTTCGTAGATCATGACGCCGTGCTCCAGCGCGGTCCGGGCGATCCGGCGCGGCTCCAGGCCGGTGACTTCGAGCAGTTCGTTCTCCTGGCCGTCCACGGTGGCGCCGTCGGCGGTAAGCAGGCGCGTCAGTTCGGCGGCCTGGTCGGTGCGGACCCGCACCCTGCCCCGGTCCTTGCCCGTGATGATGTCCTGGATCGGCGCGTCGGCAATGATCCGGCCGCGGCCGATCACGATCAGGTGGTCCGCGGTGACGGCCATTTCGCTCATCAGGTGGCTGGAGAGGAACACCGTGCGGCCCTCGGAGGCCAGGTATTTGACCAGGTTGCGGACCCAGACCACACCCTCGGGGTCCAGGCCGTTGACCGGCTCGTCCAAGATGACGGTGCGCGGGTCGCCAAGCAGGGCGGCGGCGATGCCGAGCCGCTGGCCCATGCCGAGGGAGAAGCCGCCCACCTTCTTGCGCGCCACCTCGCCGAGGCCGGTCATCTCGATGACCTCCCGGACCCGCTGCTTCGGGATGCCGTGGGTCGCGGCCATGGCGAGCAGGTGGTTGTAGGCGGACCGGCTGGTGTGGACGGCCTTGGCGTCGAGGAGGGCGCCGACGTCGCGCAGCGGCGCGGCGTGCCGGGCGTACGGGACGCCGTCGACGGTCACGGTGCCCGACGTCGGTCGGTCCAGTCCCATGATCATCCTCATGGTGGTCGACTTCCCGGCCCCGTTGGGGCCCAGGAAGCCGGTGACCCGTCCCGGCTGGACGGTGAAATCAACTCCGGCGACGGCGGTCTTGTCGCCGTAGACCTTCGTCAGGCCTCTGGCCTCGATCATGGAAGCGGTCCTTTGCGTAGCGGTGGCTGTGTGGTCCCCACGCTACCCATGCCTTCCGCCAACCGGACCGGTTTGGCAACGGTTTAAGGGATGTTTCAGGGTCGACTCAGGGTCCCGGCACGGGTGCCGGGACCCCCGTCAGTCCTGGTCCCGCGGCGTGTAATAGACCAGGCCGCCGGCCTGGACCGAGAACTCCACGGCCCGGACCCCGGGCATGACCTCCCCGTCGACGGCCAGCACCATGGTGGGTCCGGCGGGTTCCACCCGGATCCGCGTGGCCTCGCGCAGGTGCGTGATGCCGGAGGTCGCGACCGTCCCGGTCAGCACCGCCCAGAGCAGGCGGAGCCGGGCAAAGGACTCGTCCGCGGTGATCATCCGGAGGTCCAGGACGCCGTCGTCGAGCACCGGGCGGACCAGCGGGGCGTGATCGCGCGGGTAGTAGCGGCCGCGGCCCACATAGAGGATCCAGAGCTTGTGCCGCACCCCGTCCACCACCAGGGTGCTGGGCGTTCCGGCGGCGAAGGTCCGGAACATCGCCACGACGCCGGCCAGCGGCTTGCCGAGGGCGGGCTGGAGCTGTTCGCGGCGCCGGACCAGGTTGGGATAGAGCCCGATGCTGGCGGTGTTGAGCATGGTCAGGTGCTGCCGGACCGGGTCGTCCGGGAGGCCGCGTTCCACCGCGACGTGGCCGATGTCGGCGCGGGCGGCCTCGCCCCGGGTCGCGGCGTCGACGGCGGCCTGCAGGGTAGGGGTGCCGGCGTCGCGGGCGAAGTGGTTCAGGGTGCCGCCGGGCAGGACCAGCAGCGGCAGGGAGTGTTCGACGGCGGCGGCCGCGGCGGTGCCGACCGTGCCGTCCCCGCCCCAGACGCCGAGGGCCTTGATACCCTCCCGCCGGGCCACCGCCTGAATTTCGGCGTCGACGTCCTCGCCGGCCTGGATTTCCTTGATATACGCCTTGGGGAATACTTCCTGGAGGGCGGCGGCGGTCTGGTCGGCGTAGGAGCCTCCGAGGGTGTTCACGGCGATGCCGAGCCCCTCGCCGTCGGGCAGCCGGTTGGCCTCGACGGGGGTGCGGCGGACGGCGGGAAACGGCGGCCGGACCGGCCACCAGCGCCTGGTCACGAGGGCCGCCCCGGCGCCGATCGCGGAGCCGAAGAAGACGTCCGAGGGCCAGTGCGCCCCGGTGTGCACCCGCGAATAGGCCACTCCGGCGGTGACCGGCGCCAGGGCGGCGCCCAGGGCCGGCCGGACCAGGCCCACCCCCACGGCGAAGGCCACGGCGGAGGCCGAATGCCCCGACGGCATGGAGGAGCTGGTGGGCTGCGGATTCACGAACCGGAAGGTCGGCAGGTGTTCGGGCAGGGGCCGCTGGCGGGGCAGCAGCGACTTGAAGACCACGTTCGTCACCGCGGACGCCACGCCCTGGGCCAGCAGTCCGTGCAGGGCGGCCCGGCGGGTCTTGCCGGGAACCAGGGCCAGTCCGGCGGCGATCCCGATCCAGAGCTTGCCGTGGTTGGCGGCGGCGGAGAGGTTCCGGAAGAAGTCGTCGTGGCTGCCGTGGGGGAGCCGCGAGACCTTCCGCACCAGCCGGCGGTCCAGCTTCTCAAAGTGGCGCGGGGTTTTGGCCAGCATGCTTCGCATCTGCCCACCTTACTGCCGGCCCGCCGGCGGCGTGCCCTACCCGGCGCGGAGCGGCTTCGCGGCGCCCGCCAGCAGCAGCGCCAGCAGGATGGGCGCCCCGATGGCCAGCAGGGCCAGCCTGATGCCGGTCAGGTCGCCCAGGTAGCCGAGCAGCGGAGGCCCGGCGAGGAAGGCGACGTAGCCCAGCGTGGACACCACGGAGACCCGGACGGCGGCGCGGCGCGGGTCGTCCGCCGCGGCGGACATCCCCATCGGGAAGGCCAGGGCGGCCCCCACGCCCCAGAGTGCCGCGCCCCCGGCCGCCACCCAGAGGTTGCCGGCGAAGACGAACAGGGCAAGTCCCGCGGCCGCGGCGCCCATGCTGGCGCGCAGCACCGGCACCCGGCCGTAGCCGTCGATCAGCCGGCCGCCGAACAGGCGCATGGCGGTCATGGCGAGGACGAAGACGGCAAACAGCAGCGCCCCCGTCGATTGCGGGGCGCCCAGGCCGTCGACGGCCGCCTTGGCGATCCAGTCGTTGCCGGCGCCCTCGGTCAGGGTGGCACCGAGGACGACGACGCCGATCAGCACCGTGCGGCCCTCCCGCCAGGCCGAGCCGGCGCGGGGTGCCCCGGCGTCGGCGTCGTGCGATCCGTCCGCTTCCGCCGCGTGCGGGAGGAAGTAGCGGGGCGCCGTCAGCGCCGCGACGACCACGACGGCGGCGATGACCAGCAGGTGGATGGGCAGGCCGATGCCCAGCTGGGAGAGCCCGGCGCCGATCAGTGCACCCACGAACGCCCCGCCGCTGAACGCGGCGTGGAACTGCGGCATGATGGTGCGGCCCAGTTGGTGTTCGACGTCGGCGCCCTCGATGTTCTGCGAGACGTCCCAGAGCCCGATCCCGATCCCGAAGAAGAACAGCGAGACGGCGGTCCCGGGGATCGAGCCGGCGTTCAGGGAGATGGCGATGCCGGCACCGGCGACGGCCGCGAGCAGCCCGGCGGCCCGGATGGTGTTGGCCGTGCCCAGCCGGTTGACCACCCAGCCGGCGGTCGGCAGGGCGATCAGCGACCCGACGGCCACGCAGAGCAGCAGCGTTCCCATCTGGCCCGAGGTGATGCCCAGGATGTCGGTGACCGCGGGGATCCGGGCGGCCCAGCTGGCGAAGACCAGCCCGTTGATGCCGAAGACCAGGAAGGTGGCCGTGGCCGCCGCCCTGAGGGGTTGGCGGGTCTGAAGCTTGCTCATACGGTTACCACTTCCACACAGTGACGGGCGAGTTCGGCGCGGTCCGCCGGGGTCAGGTCTTTGTCGGTCACCAGGACGTCCACGGCGTCCAGGGCGGCCACCAGCGCTACGGCGCCGGCGTCCCATTTGGCCGCCGAGCAGGCGGCGATCACGCGACCGGCCGACTCAAGTCCGGCGCGTTTGACGGCGGCGTCCTCCAGGTCGTGGGCCAGCAGGCCGTCGCGCAGGCTTACCGCGCAGGGGGTGACGACGGCGGTGTCGAACCGGAGGGCCCGGACGGTGGACTCGGTCAGCGGGCCGCGGAAGGAGAGTTCCCCGGGGCTCAGGCTGCCGCCGGGCAGCAGCAGCGCCGCCCGCCGGCCGGCCGTGGCGCCGCCGGCGAGGGCGTTGACGGCGGGCAGGGACATGGGCATGACGGTCAGTTCACGGTGTTGCAGCTGCCGGGCCACCTCGGTGGCGGTGGTGCCGCTGTCCAGCCAGACGTGGGTCCGGTCCCGGAGGAGTCCGGCGACGCCGGCGGCGATGCGGGCCTTGGCGTCCTGGTCCTCGAGTTCGCGCTGGCCGTACTCGGGGTGCTCGCCGCCCGCGACGAGGCTCTGCGCCCCGCCGTGGACCCGGCGGAGCACGCCGTTGAGGGCCAGGACGTCCAGGTCGCGCCGGATGGTGGCGCCGGAGGCGCCGCACTCGGCGACCAGTTCCTCCACGCTCACGCGGTCGCGGCCGCGCAGCAGTTCGCCGATGCGGCGGTGCCGCTGCTCAGTGTTCATGAGCAAACAGTAGCGTTAAATGATCAAATGATCACGCGCAACGCTCATGTGCACATTCATCGAACCCGGTCCACGCGCTTTTCGTCCCAGACCGGCTCCGCGGATTCGTAGACCTTGCCGTCGGAGCCGAAGACCAGGAAACGGTCGAAGGTCCGCGCGAACCAGCGGTCGTGGGTGACGGCCAGGACGGTGCCCTCGAAGTGGCCGATGGCGCGTTCCAACGCCTCGGCCGAGTGCAGGTCCAGGTTGTCGGTGGGTTCATCGAGCAACAACAGGGTGGCGCCGGAGAGCTGCAGCAGCAGAATCTGGAACCGGGCCTGCTGGCCGCCGGAGAGGGACTCGTACTTCTGCTCGGACTGGCCCGCCAGGCCGTAGCCGTCAAGCGCGCCGGCGGCGGCCTCGCGGGCCAGGCCGGAGCGGTGTTCGTCGCCGCGGTGCAGGATCTCCAGCAGGGTCTTACCCAGGAGGTCCGGGCGGACGTGGGTCTGGGCGAAGAAGCCGGGCCGGATCCGGGCGCCGAGCTTCACCGTGCCCTCGTGCGGGACCTCGGCGATCTCGACAAGCGGCTGCGGCGAGGGCCCCTCCCCGAGCTTGCGAGGGGTGGGAGCCGCAGGCAGCGCGGAGACGGGCAGGTGTTCGCGTTCCGGGTCGGTGCCGCCGGTCGCCAGCAGACGCAGGAAGTGGCTCTTGCCGGAGCCGTTGGAGCCGAGCACGCCCACCCGGTCACCGAACCAGATCTCGGTGGAGAACGGCTTCATCAGCCCGGTGAGCTCCAGCTTTTCGGCCACGACGGCGCGCTTGGCGGTCCGGCCGCCCTTGAGCCGCATCTGCACGTTCTGCTCGATCGGCAGGGCCTCGGGCGGGCCGGCCTCGAGGAACTTCGCCAGCCGGGTCTGCGCGGCGTGGTACCGGTTGGCCATGTCGGAGCGGAACGCGGCCTTGTTCTTGTACATGTTGACGAGTTCCTTGAGCTTCACGTGCTCCTCGTCCCAGCGCTTGCGGAGCTCCTCGAAGCGGGCGTTGCGGTCCGCGCGGGCCTCTACGTAGGAGCCGAAGCCGCCGCCGTGGACCCAGGCGCCGGCGCCGTTGATGCCCGGTTCCAGGGTGACGATGCGGCCGGCGGCGTTGTTCAGCAGCTCGCGGTCGTGGCTGATGAAGAACACGGTCTTCTTCGACTCGTTGAGCTTCGCCTCGAGCCAGCGCTTGCCGGGGACGTCCAGGTAGTTGTCCGGTTCGTCCAGCAGCAGCAGTTCGTCCGGGCCGGCGAAGAGGGCCTCGAGGACCAGGCGCTTCTGTTCGCCGCCGGAGAGGCTTGAGGCGGGCCGGTGCTGGGCGCGGTCGAAGGGCAGGCCCAGCGCGGCCATGCAGACCTCGTCCCAGACGGTTTCGACGTCGTATCCGCCGGCGTCGCCCCAGTCCACGATCGCCTGGGCGTACTTCATCTGGGTCGGCTCGTCGTCATGTTCGATCATGGCCAGTTCGGCCTCGTCGACGGCGCGCGCGGCCGCGGCCAGCGCGGGCGGCGCGGCGGAGACCAGCAGGTCCCGGACCGTGGAGTCGTCGCGGACCTGGCCGACGAATTGCCGCATGATGCCCATGTTGCCGGAGCGGCCGATCACGCCCTCGTCCGGCGTGAGGTCACCGGCGATGATGCGGAAGAGCGTGGTCTTGCCGGTTCCGTTGGGTCCAATCAGCGCCGTCTTGGTGCCGTCGGGGACCTTGAAGGTCACGCCGTTGAGCAGCTGGGTGCCATCGGAGAGGAAGTAGTCGATGCCGGAAACGTCAATATGGGCCACGCTTCCATCCTCGCACGGAGCCCCGCGGTCACGGCCGCGGGGCTCCGGGGTGCCGGCCTAGCCGGCGCCGGTCAGGAACTCCTTGAGCAGCGGCCCGGAGGTGGTAGCACCCAGCCCGCCGTCCTCCACGAAGACGGCGACGGCGAGGTCGCCGTGCGTAGCCACGATCCAGGCGTGGGTCTTCGGCGGGTTGTCCGAGCCAAACTCGGCCGTGCCCGTCTTGGCCCCCACCGGGGCGCCGGGAACGGAGGCGAGGAAGCCGGCGTGCCCGGAGGTGATGACGGCGCGCATCATGTCGGCCAGGGACGCCGCCTCGGCCGGGGTCAGCGGGGTACCGGAGGCCGTCGGGGCGGCGGTCGCCGAGGAGGTCGCACCCGGCGACCCGCTGGCGGAAGCACTTGAGGCTGCCGTCGCGGCGGGAGACGCGGAGCCGGTGGCGGTCGACGTCGTGCCAGACGGCGTGCCCGTGCCGGCGGGTGCATCGGGGTTGGTGACCAGGACCGGCGACACCGGGGCGCCCTTGGCCACGGAACCGGCCATCACCGCCGCCACCAGCGGGGACAGCAGGACCTTGCCCTGGCCGATCATCGAGGCGGCGTGTTCGGTGCCGCCGGCCTGGCCGGGAACCGACCCCAGAAACGCGGCCGCGCCGAGCTTCGGGGCGTCGACGCCCACGCCCAGGGACGCCGCGGTGCTTTCCAGCTGGGCCTGGCTGACCTTGTCCCGGGCGTTGATGAAGGCGGTGTTGCAGGAGTGCGCGAAGGCATCCCGCAGGGCCACCGAGCCCAGCGAGGAGGCAGGGTAGCCCTCCGCGTTCTTGAAGGTCCGGCCGTCCACCTCCAGGGTGGCGGGGCAGTCGACCTTGCTGTCCGGGGTCATGCCGCCGCGGATCAGCGCCAGGGAATCGACGATCTTGAAAATGGATCCGGGGGCGTACTGTCCCAGCATGGCGGTGTCGTAGCCGTTGCTGCCGGGTCCGGAGGCGGCGGCAAGCACGGCGCCGCTGGAGGGCCGGAGCGCCACGATCGCGGACGCCGGTCCCACCTTGGCCAGGGTGTCCTCGGCCAGTTGCTGCAGCTTCGGATCCAGGGTGGTCTTCAGCGGGGCGCCCGGCTTCATGGCGACCTGGAAGAGCATGCGGCGGCCGGCGTTGGGCTGGGCCTGGCGCTGTTCCGGGGTGAGGCCGGGGACTTGGGCAAAGACCTGAACGCCGTCCGTGCCGCGCAGCCGGGCGTCGTACTGCTGCTGCAGGCCGCCCGTGCCGGTGCTGTCCCCGCTTTTGAGGGCACCACCGGATTTCTCGATCTGTTCGGCGCTGGCCTCGGCCACGGAGCCGAGGACGGCGCGGGCAAAGGTCCGCGTGGGGGCGAGCGGGAGCGCATCGGCGATGGCCCGGGCACCGGGGATCGCGCCGATCTGCTCGTCCGTGATGGTCCGGCCGTCCTGGCGCAGGGTGATGGCGGCGACGAAGGCCTGCGGGCCGGCGGCCTGCACCTGCTGGGTGTATCCGGCCGGGTCCACGCCCACCAGGGCCGCGAGCTTCGCGGCTGATGCCGCCGGATCGGCCCCGCCGAGGGCGGGCTTGTCGATGCCGACGTTGACCACCGCGCGGGAGGTCACCAGCGGCACGTCCCCGGCGCCGAGGATATCGGCCCGCTGGGGCGACTGCGTGGAGGTGGCCAGCACCTCGGTGTCGGTCAGGCCGGGCGCCAGCAGGTCCGGCTTCCAGACGGTCTGCCAGGTGTCTCCGGCCTTCTTCAGCTGGGCGGACACGGTGTACTTCCATTCGGATCCGCCGATGGTCCAGCTGATGTCCAGCGGGAGGGTGGCGGTGTCCTTGTCCACGGTGAGGTCGCCGCCGTGGACCGTGGGCTTGGCCGGTTCGAGGGCCTTGAAGGCCTCGTGCAGCCGGTCATTGGCGGCGGAGGAGTCCTTGCCCTGGAACGGGACCGCGCCGACGTCGAGCGCGGAGAGGCCGGAGGCGAGCTTGTTGGCGGCGTCCTGGGCCCCCGAGCGGCCGTCGTCGCAGGCCACCAACGAGGCGGCGAGCACCAGTCCGGTCAGGCCAAAGGTCAGTATGTGTTTTTTCCCCATTCGCGCCATTATGCCCTGAGCCCCGGACATCGCCGTGTCACGCGGCGTTCCCCGGGGTCCCGGCGTTCACCCGCCGGGCAGTCTCACCCGCCGGCGGGGCGGATGATCCGGCGTTGCGTCGCCGCGGCGATGGCCGCCGTCCGGTTGTCGACGCCGAGTTTGGCGTAGATGTGCGCCAGGTGGGTCTTCACGGTGGCCTCGGAGATGAACAGTTCCTTGGCGATGGCGCGGTTGGCCAGGCCGGTGGCCAGCAGTTCCAGCAGTTCCAGCTCCCGGGCGGAGAGGGCCGGTTCCGGGTTCCGGATCCGGCCGAGCAGCCGCGCCGCAACCTCGGGGGCGAGGGCGGTGCGGCCGGCGGCGGCGGCCAGGACGGCGTCGCGGAGCTGCTCGGGCGGGGCGTCCTTGAGCATGTAGCCGCTGGCGCCGGCTTCCACCGCGGCCAGGATGTCGGCGTCGGAGTCGAAGGTGGTGAGGATCAGGACCGGGGGCGGGGGCGTCCCGGCAGCGCCGGCGCGGATCCGGCCGGTCGCGGTGACGCCGTCCATGCCCGCGCCCATCTGCAGGTCCATGAGGACGACGTCGGCCGGTTCGCCGAGGGTGTGGAGACGGGAGAGTTCGGCGATCGCGGCGGCGCCGTCGGCGGCCTCCGCGGCGACGGTGATGCCCTCGCAGCCGGCCAGCATGGCCCGCAGACCGGCGCGGACCACGGGGTGGTCATCGACCAGCAGGACGCGGATGTCGTTCATGCGGCCGCACCGCCCAGCGGCAGGCGGAGCGCCACCACGGTGCCCTCCCCGGGCGCGGACTCGACGGCGAAGGAGCCGCCGAGCGCCGTCAGCCGGTCCTGCAGGGAGCGCAGGCCGAAGCCGGAGCCGTCCGGGCGACCCGCGATGGCCTGCGGGTCGAAGCCCTGGCCGTCGTCGAAGATGTCCATAGTGACCTCCGTGTCGAGGAATCCGAGCGTGACCACGGCGGTGCCGGCGGCGGCGTGGCGGCGGACGTTGGCCAGGCTGGCCTGGGCGGCGCGCAGCAGGGTGGCCTGGTAGGGCCGGGGCAGCTCAACGGGTGTACCGGTGAGCTCAAGCCGGCAGGCCAGTGGCGTTCCCTGCGCGGCGGCCTCGGCCTCCGTGGTCTCACACAGCCGGCGCAGGCTGGTGGGCAGCGACTCGCGTTCCAGGGCGGGCGGCTGCAGCCCGCGGACGAAGTTGCGGGCCTCGGCCAGGTTCCCGGCGGCGGTGGCCTGGACCGTGTGCAGCCGGGCGGCGGCGAGGGCCGCGTCGCCCGCGGCCAGCGCCTGCTCCGCCGAGCGCCCCATCAGCACGATGCTGGAGAAGCCCTGGGCCAGGGTGTCGTGGATTTCGCGGGCCAGCCGGGCGCGTTCGGCGAGGATGCCGGCGTCGTGTTCGCTGCGGGCCAGCTCGGCGCGGGTGCGGCGGAGTTCCTCCGCCACGCGGCGCTGCTCCTTCGCCTCGGTGTAGAGCGCCCGGTAGGCAAGACCGGTGACGACGGCGAACGCGGCACCGAAGCTGGGTCCCAGCACCATCGGCAGCTGCAGCGGCGTCCCGGCGGCCCCGCCGCCGTGGAACCAGAGCGCGGCGATCACCAGGGCGGTGCTGGTGGCGATCGCGGCGAGGGCAGCCGCACGGGGGAGCACCTGCAGCTGAAGGAAGAACAGCGGGAAGGCGAGCCAGACAAAGTCGGCGCTGCCGGCGATCAGCGCCAGCCAGAGCAGGCACACCAGCGCGAGCCACCAGCGGGCATGCGGACGCGGGTCGAAACGGCCGGGCAGCGCCGCGTGCCGCTTCTCCAGGACCGTTCCGGCCAGGTAGACCCCTGCGAGGGCGACGGCCAGGACCAGCTGCAGCCAGGCCGCGCCGGTGCCCAGGCCGCCGGCCAGCAGCCGCGCAACCGCCACCAGCAGGAGCACCGCGAAGCCGACGTGCAGGCTCACGCGCAGCACGCGCAGGATCACCGCCGTGCCCGCCGCCTGCCGGGTGTCCCCCGCCTCGCTTTCCATGTCCTCAGCCTAGCTTTGGCACCCTGCCCGGGAGCCCGCCCAGGGCCCGCGGGACACCGTAATCATCCTTTTGGATGATCCCGCGCCCCTCCGATCGTCCCGCCGGGATCATCCGGGCACCCGATGGCATTGCCGCCGGCCCCGGCCAGAGTGGAAGAAAGGCTTTCAACCCGCAAAGGACACCCATGTTTCTCGCTCTCCGCGACATCCGCTTCGCCAAGGGCCGTTTCGCCCTGATGGGCGGCGTCGTCGCCCTGATCACCCTGCTGCTGGTGATGCTCTCCGGCCTCACCGCCGGCCTCGGCAACCAGTCAACCTCCGCCATCGCCGCCCTCCCGGCGGACCACATCGTGTTCGGCGCCCCCGCCGGGACCACACCCACCGCCTCCTACACGGAGTCCTCCGTCACCGCGGCCCAGCTGGCCCGCTGGAAGAACCACGACGGCGTCACCACCGCGGAGCCGCTGGGCATCAGCCAGACCCGCTTGCAGGCCGTGGCCCCGGGCGGGGAACCGGCCGGCTCGGCGAACGTCGCCGTCTTCGGCGTGACCGGGGACGGCGCGCTGGCCCCCGCGCCGGTGGCCGAGGGCACCGTGGTGGTCGGAGCTGGCCTGGCCAAGGACCTGGACCTCGCACCGGGGCGCCGGGTCAGCGTGGGCGGCAGCTCCCTGGCCGTCGCCGCGGTGGTTCCGGACCAGTGGTACTCGCACACCGCCGTGGTCTGGACCTCCCTGGCGGACTGGCGCACCCTCTCACACCTCACCGACCCGGCCGCCGTGGCCACGGTCCTGGCCGTCGGCACCTCGGCCGGGACGGACCTCGGCGCCGCCGACGCCGCCGCGGGAACCGTCAGCGCCACCCGCAGCGGCTCCTTCCAAGCCCTCGGCTCCTACCGCAGCGAAAACGGTTCCCTGCTGCTGATGCAGTCCTTCCTCTACGGCATCAGCGCCTTGGTGGTGGCCGCCTTCCTGACCGTGTGGACCGTCCAGCGGACCCGTGACATCGCCGTCCTCAAGGCGCTCGGCGGTTCCACCCCGTACATCCTCCGGGACGCCATGGTCCAGGCCGCCGCCGTGCTGGCCGCGGGGGCCCTGGCCGGCGGCGCGGCGGGCGTTGTCGGCGGACTGCTCGCAGGTAAGGCCGCGCCGTTCCTTACCGGCCCGGCCACCACGCTTCTGCCCGTCGCCGGCGTCGTGCTCCTGGGGCTCGCCGCCTCCGTCCTCGCGGTCCGCGGCGTCACCCGGGTTGACCCGCTGCTGGCCCTCGGCGGCAACTAACGCGGCCCCGCCGGCACCCTCATCCGCACCCGCACCCTAAACATTCCCCGAAAGGCATATTCATGAAGTCCGTCCTCAGCCTCCGCGACGTCACCCTCGACTACCCCGACGGCGGCACCACGCTGCGCGCCCTGGACCGGGTCAGCTTGGACCTGGCCGCCGGCACGTTCCTGGCGCTGCTGGGTCCGTCCGGATCCGGGAAGTCATCGCTGCTGGCGGTGGCCGCCACCCTGACCCGCCCGAGCTCCGGCACCGTCCTGGTGGCCGGCCAGGACGCGGGGTCCCTGTCCGACGCGGGCCGCTCGGCGCTGCGGCGGGACCGGATTGGGATCATCTTCCAGCAGCCCAACCTCCTGCCCTCCCTGACCGCCGTGGAACAACTCCTCCTGGCCGCGCACCTGCGCGGAGAACAGCCGCGGCAGGCCCGGGAGCGTGCCGGGACGCTGCTGGACCGGGTGGGCCTGGCCGCCGCCGGGGACCGCCGGCCGCACCAGCTCTCCGGCGGCCAGCGGCAGCGCGTCAACATCGCCCGGGCCCTGATGGCCGATCCCGTCCTGCTGCTGGTGGACGAGCCGACGGCGGCGCTGGACCAGCAGCGCAGCGGGGACATCGTCCGGTTGCTGCGGGAGGTCACCGATGAATTCGGCGTCGCGACGCTGATGGTCACCCACGACGCGGACCTGGTGCCGCACACCGACGCCGTCGCCACGATGGCCGACGGTCGGCTCTCGCTCGGCGCCCTGCAGGGCGCGCACTAGCCGGCGGCCGCGTCCCCCACCGGGCCCAGTGCGGGAACCGGGAGACCAAAGACGTCCCGGAGCACGTGCCGGGCGGCGTGGAAGCCGGGCATCCCGGTCACGCCGGGCCCTGGAGGGGTGGCCGAAGAGCAGAGATAGAGCCCGCGGACGGGGGTCCGCCAAGGGACGGGCCGGAACACCGGACGGGCCAGCAGACCGCGCAGGTCCATGGCCCCGGCGCTGAAGTCCCCGCCGACATAGTTTTCGTTGTAGGCGCCGAGGTCCGCCGCCGTGGTCACCCGCTGGTCCACGATCAGGTCCCGGAAGCCGGGGGCGAATCGCTCCAGCTGGGCCGTGACCGCGGCGCCCATGTCCACGGTGGACCCGGCCGGGACGTGGCAGTAGGTCCAGAGGATGTGCCGGCCGGCGGGGGCGCGGCCGGTGTCGAAGGTGGAGGGCTGGGAGACCAGGACGAAGGGCCGCTCCGGGTGCTGCCCGGAAGCCACCAGGTGCTCGGCCTCGGCGGTCTCGGCCCGGGTTCCGCCGACGTGGACCGTGCCGGCCCCGGCGAGCTCCGGGGCGGCCCAGGGGACGGGGCCGGAGAGGATGTAGTCCACCTTGCAGGCGCCGTTGCCGAACCGGTAGTCCTCCAGGGCGCGGCGGTAACGGGCCGGGAGCCGGTTGCCGGCGATCCGCAGCAGCCCGGGCGGGGCCACGTCGAACAGGGTGGCCCGTGCCGGCGGCAGGTCCGGCAGGGCATCGATCCGGGTGCCGGTGTGGATCCGGCCGCCGTGGGCTTCGATGTCCGCGATCATCGCCTGTGCGATGGAGGCGGAACCGCCCACCGGGATGGGCCAGCCCCCGGCATGTCCCAGGGCACCGAGGACCAGGCCGGCGCCGGCGGCCGGGAGGGTGGGCAGCGGAGCGACGGCGTGGGCGGCCACCCCGGTCAGGAGCGCGGGGGCGAGATCCTCACGGAAGCGGGCATCCCACAGCCGGGTGCCCTGTTCAAGGGTGCGGAGGCCGAAGACGGCGGCGGCGACGGGGTCCCGGGGGACCCGCACAAGCTGGTTGAGGGCAACGTCCATGACTCCCTCGAGGCGTTGCAGCAGCGGGGTCATCAGGCGTCGGTACGCTGCGCCGTCGCGGCCCAGGGCGGCTGCCGTGCGCTCCAGGGAGCGGTAGCCGAGCGCGGCCCGGCCACCGTCGAGGGGCGCCCCGTGGGAGAGCTCAGGGGTCACGACGTCGATCCGCCGGGAGAGCCCGAAACCGCGGAAGAACGGCGAGGCCAGCGCCATGGGGTGGACGGCCGAGCAGACGTCGTGCAGGTGGCCCGGTTCCATCAGTTCCATGGTCCGGAGGCCGCCGCCGGGGGTGGGTGCGGCCTCGTACACATCCACGGCGAGGCCGGCGCGGGCCATCGTCACGGCCGCGGCGAGGCCGTTGGGACCCGCTCCCACCACCGCGACGTCAGGCATCGGAGCCCACCTTCGCCGTCCGCCACGGCAGGACCGAGGCCGCCGGGTGCCGGAGGTCGATCCGCAGCCGGTCAGCGGCGCCGTCGAAGGGACCTCCATGGGGATCGTCCACGCGCTGCCGGCGGATGATGTCCCGGTCCGGCTCGACGATGTCCCAGGCCACCCGCGCCATCAGATATGCCGTGGCCAGCATGTGCGCGACGACGGCCAGGACGTAGTAGGGCATGTCGATGTTGTGCTGGGAGGGGCCGCCGCTGGTGACCTGACCCAGGAACATCCACACGGCCGCCCAGTGCAGTGCCTCGATGGCCTGCCAGATGAGGAAGTCGCGCCACCGCGGCCGGGCCAGGGCCAGCAGCGGGATGAGCCAGATGACGAACTGGGGCGAGTAGACCTTGTTGGTCAGGATGAAGGCGGCCACGATCAGGAAGACCAGTTGCGCCAGGCGGGGACGGCGCGGGGCGGCCAGGGCCAGCAGCGCGATCAGCACGCAGGCGGCCAGGAACAGGTCCATGGCCAGGGAGTTGATGACGGCCGCCTCCAGCGGCTTCCAGCCGAGCCGGCCGGCCACCAGGTTGTACGCGAACCAGGGTGAGCTGTAGCCGGCGGGCCGGGACTCGGTGAACTGGTAGAAGTACTTCCATCCGGCCGGGTCTGCCAGCAGGGCGGGAAGGTTCACGGCAAGCCACGCCGCCGCGGCCGCCCCGGCGGTGGTGAGGAACGCCCGGATCCGTCCGGTGCGCAGCGCGAGCACCAGGATGGCGCCGAGGATCAGCAGCGGGTAGAGCTTGGTGGCGGTGCCCAGCCCGATGCAGATGCCGGCCAGGACCAGGTGGTTCCGGGCGAAGAAGTACATGGCCAGGGCCAGGAAACCCACGGCCCACATGTCCCAGTTGATGAATCCGGCCAGGATGATGCCGGGGGCCAGCGCCACCATGGCGGCGTCCCAGGGCCGCCGGCCGGCCGTGCGGGCGGTGACGAGGACGACGACGATCCAGACGGCCGCCACCAGGGTGGCATTGACGTCGAAGTACGCGAGGACCCGGCCGGCGCCGGTTCCCGAGCCGGGTACCAGAAGGGCGGTGGCTCCGGCGATGAAGCCCATCAGGACCGGGTATTCGAAGTGACTTCCGGCGGTGACGAACGGGAAGGCGCCGTTGCCCAGTCCGCGGTTTCGAAAGAGTTCAGGGAAGTCGGAGTAGCAGGTGGCGTAGAACTGGCCGGGGGATTCCCAGCCGTTGCTCCGGCAGTAGCCCTTGACCAGGAGTGCCAGCAGCGCGGCCAGGACCGTCAGGATTCCAAGCACCCGCGGGACGGTGAAGAGGCCGGGAGAGACGACACCGGGCGCGGCGCGGCGCCCCATGGGTCCGCCGATCAGTTCGGTGAAGTTCCGTAGCAGCCGGTCACTGCGGGTGGGAACCACCAGTCGGCTCCTCCGGTGCTGGTCCGGCGGCATTGTCTCCTGCATGCCATGAGCTTACCGGGGGTTCGCGGCGGCCGGACGTGGCCCTGGGGGCTACGGGCGGCCGGTTAAACGGGGGAGCCCACGCGTTGCCGCGTGGGCTCCTGGCGGGTAGCTCGGAATGGTCAATCTCATGGGTCCTCCTCTGATGGCTGCTGCGGTGTGCGTGACCTGGGCGGTCGGGGCAGCAGGGAATCAGCGGATCAGGCCCATCTGGTGCAGGGTCAGGTAGACGTCTTCACGCCGCTGTTCCAGCAGCTGGGCGTTGAACTGCGTCCGTTCCTTGCGGCCGGGCCGCGGACGGAAGACCGGCACGCGGGGGAGCTGTCGTTTCATTGGTTTCACCTCCCTCCGGAGGGTCGGGATGGAAGTCTGGGCGGGATCCGGCCGAACCGGCAGGGCTCCGGGGTGCGGTGTGGGGCGGGTCAGGGACGGAACGACAGACACGTGTACTCCTGGGGTGAAGAGGGAAGGAATTTCCGGGATATCTGGGCATGACAAATAGACCCCGGATAAATTGCAGGTAATTTCACTAAAAAGGGCAGCAAAAGAAGAGCCGTCTTAGTGCGTGAATTCGCCACGCGAAGAATGCCGGCACTGAGCGTGAAAGATGCACCGCCGGGAAGCAGAGTTCCGAATTGTGGTGCCGCGCGCTGTGATGGCCTGGCAGGGCGAAGGTGATGAAGAAGGAGGCTTCACCGGCAACTGTCCCGCCGAAGCCCGCGCCGTCCCTGATGCGGGAGGATTCGGGCTAGCGGCGGTTCTGCAATCCCGGCACGTGGCCGGCGATGAGCGGAATCAGCAGGTGTGCATTCCAAAATTCGGGCGCCAGGCAACAACGGAGGCCGGGTTGGCGGTGAGGGTGAACATCCATCCGCGAGTCAAAGTAATCATTTTCCCAACCTCCTTTTCTGTTGTGCCATCGCTCCGGCTGACAGGCCGGGCGGTGAGCGCCGATACCCCGGCTGGACGCCTCTGGGGTTGGAAATAAAACTACATGATGAATGCAGGGGTTGACCACTTAATCCATAAAGTTTTATGGAAAAACTTTTAAGGGACGGGTTTAGAGGCCCCAACGCACTACTGCGGGGGTCTTCTTATCCCAGCCGAGCGTGCAGACCTTGGCTGTACCCAGGACGAAATGCCGTCCCTCGTGGGCGTCCAGTCCCAGCCACCGGGCAGTGAGGATGCGGGAGAAATGCCCGTGCGCCACGACCAGGACATTGTCGAGGCCGGACTCCAGCACCCTGGCCACGATCTTGTCCGCCCGGGCCGCGACGTCGTCGAGCGCTTCACCGTTTGGCACGCCGTGGGTCCAGATCAGGTAGTCCGGGTTGTCCTTCCGGATCAGGTCCGAGCTGATGCCCTCGTAGTCGCCGTAGTCCCACTCCACCGCCAGCGGTTCCAGCCGTGCGTCGGGGAAGCCGGCCAGTTCGGCCGTGCGGCGGGCGCGGCGCAGCGGCGAGGTGAGCACCAGGTCGAAGTCGACCCCGTCAAGGACCTTGCGGGCCTCCACGGCCTGCTGCTCGCCCTCCACCGTGAGGGGAAGGTCCGTCAGGCCCGTGTACTGGCCGCTCTTGGACCATTCGGTCTCGCCGTGGCGGAGGATCCAGAGCTGGGGGCGGGGGCCGTTGGCGGGTGCGGGCATTAGGACTCCTCAGAGGGTGCGACGGCGGCGGATTCCGGCTGCGCCGCCCACCATTCCAGCAGTTTGGCTTCGGCGGCGGCGGGCTCGAGCGGCCCGTTCTCCATCCGTACTTCCAGCAGGTACTTGTAGGCGCGGCCGACGACGGGTCCCGGCTTGAGGCCCAGCAGGGCCATGATGGCGCCGCCGTCGAGGTCCGGGCGGACCGCCTCCAGCGATTCCCGCTCGCGCAGCTCGGCGATCCGCGTCTCAAGGTCGTCGTAGGCGAAGGCGAGGCGTTCGGCCTTGCGCTGGTTGCGGGTGGTTACGTCGGACCGGGTCAGCCGGTGCAGCCGCTCCAGGAGGGGGCCGGCGTCGGTAACGTAGCGGCGGACGGCGGAGTCGCTCCAGCCGGCGTCGCCGTATCCGTAGAACCGCATGTGCAGTTCCACCAGGCGCGCAACGGCCTTGATGGTGTCGTTGTCGAAGCGGAGCGCCTTCATCCGCTTCGCGGTCAGCTTCGACCCCACCATGTCGTGGTGCCGGAAACTCACCGCGCCGCCCGCCTCGAAGCGCCGCGTGGCCGGCTTGCCGACGTCGTGCATCAGGGCCGCGAACCGCAGCACGAAGTCAGGGCCCGGGACGGGGCCTTCGGCGCCGGTCTCCAGGCCCGCGGCCTGCTCCAGGACCTGCAGCGAGTGCTGGTAGACGTCCTTGTGGCGGTGGTGTTCATCCGATTCGAGCCGAAGCGCGGACACCTCGGGCAGCACGTATTCGGCCAGGCCGGTGTCCACGAGGAGGTCGACGCCGGTCCTTGGCTGGGCGGCGCAGATGAGCTTGACCAGCTCGTCGCGGACACGCTCGTTGGAAATGATCTTAATCCGCTCCGCCATGGCGGTCATGGCGCGGCGGACGTCGGGGTGGACGGTCACACCCAGCTGCGCGGCGAAGCGGGCGGCCCGCATCATCCGCAGCGGGTCGTCCGAGAAGGAATCCTCGGGCGACCCGGGCGTGGACAGCGTGGAGGCGTGCAGGTCCCGGACCCCGCCGAACGGGTCCACCAGTTCCATCGAGGGCAGCCGGAGGGCCATGGCGTTGATGGTGAAGTCGCGGCGCAGCAGGTCATCGGTCAGGGAGGATCCGAACGCCACCACAGGTTTCCGTGACTCGGGGTCGTAGGCCTCGGCGCGGTAGGTGGTGATCTCGATCTGGAAACCGGCCTTGCGCATCCCGATGGTCCCGAAGGCGCGTCCGATCTCCCAGAAGTTGTCGGCCCATTTCTTGATCAGCGCGACGGTCTGGTCCGGGGTGGCGTCGGTGGTGAAGTCCAGGTCCGGCGATTCACGGCCCAGGAAGAGGTCCCGGACCGGGCCGCCGACCAGGGAGAGTTCGTGGCCGGCGTCGGCAAAACGCCGCCCCAGCTCAAGGACCACCGGGTCAACCTGGAAATCGACGGGGTGGGACTCGGTCTGGTGATGTGGGTGCGACATAGTCTCTTAAGCTTGTCAGAAATCCCCGCCAGCACCACACCGGGACGGACCGGGGACACCGGCCCGTCCGCGGCGGCCCGCGGGGGCGGGCCGAATCCGATTTTCCCGCCGTCCACTTTCCCGTCACGTTTAGGTCATCAAGTCCGGGCAAGAGTAGTTAGAGTGGACTTTATGGCCCACCCCGTACCGAGCGCTCCCGGCAGGAGGACGAACGCACCGTTGCCCTCGGCAATCGGTGGCAACGTCGCGCCGGCGCAGCAGCACGCGGGCCAGGCCTCCCTGCCTACCGTGGAGGAAGTTTCCGCGGGCGGCGTCGTGGTGGATACGTCCGACGCCGAACTGCGCGTGGCGATCATCGCCCGGCTCAACCGCGGCGGCCGCCTCGAGTGGTGCCTGCCGAAGGGCCACCCGGAAGGCAAGGAAAGCAACGAGGAAGCGGCCGTCCGCGAGATCGCCGAAGAGACCGGCATCGAGGGCAAGATCCTCGCCCCGCTGGGAAGCATCGACTACTGGTTCACCGTCAGCGGGCACCGGGTCCACAAGACGGTCCACCACTATCTGTTGCAGGCCACCGGCGGCGAACTGACCATTGAGAACGATCCCGACCAGGAAGCCGTGGACGTGGCGTGGGTGCCGCTGACGGAACTGGCGCGGAAATTGTCCTTCCCCAATGAGCGCCGCATCGCCGACCTCGCCCGCGAAGTCCTTCCCGACCACCGCTAGGACCACGTCCGTACGGGCCGCGGTTGCGCCTATTCGGCCGCCCGGGTGAGACGATGAGAATGATGTCTGCCGCCCAGCCCCAGCCCGAGAAGTCCGCACCCTCCGAAGCCGCCGCCCCCCAGGCCGCCCGCGCCGGAGAGGCCCGGTCCAGCGCCGTCATGGCCGCCGGGACCCTGGTCTCGCGGTTCCTCGGATTCGCCAAGACCTGGATGCTGGCGCTGGCCCTGGGCCTCGGCTCGACGGTCACCGACACGTTCATCAATGCCAACAACCTTCCCAACTTGATCTTCCTGTTGGTGGCCGGCGGCGTCTTCAACGCCGTCCTGGTCCCGCAGATCATCAAGGCCAGCAAGGGCCCGGACCGCGGCGCCGACTACATCAGCCGCCTGCTCACCCTGGCCGTCGTCGTGCTGTTGTCCCTGACGCTGGTGGTGACGCTGCTGGCGCCCACCGTGATTGACCTGACCACCCAGGGGTATTCACCGCAGCAGAAGTCCCTGGCCGTGGCGTTCGCGTTCTGGTGCCTGCCGCAGATCTTCTTCTACGGCCTCTATGCCCTGCTGACCCAGGTCCTGAACGCCAACGGCGCGTTCGGGCCCGCCATGTGGGCACCGATCCTGAACAACGTCGTCGCCATCGCCGGCCTCGGTATGTTCATCTGGATCCTCGGCACCAACGAGGCCAACCCGCACACGCTGGACAACTGGGGATCCTTCCAGACGTTGCTGGTGGCCGGGTTCTCCACCATCGGCGTCGTGGCGCAGACGGCCATCCTGATGATCCCCGTGCTGCGGCTCCGGCTGGGGCTGCGTCCCCGTTTCGGCTGGCGCGGGGTGGGGCTGGGACAGGCCGCCAAGCTCAGCGTGTGGACGCTGGCGACGGCGGCTGTGGGGCAGCTGGCCTTCCTCTACATCATGCGCATCGCGACCATCCCCGGCGCCGAACGCCTCCGGCTCCAGGCCGAAGGACAGACCGAGGCGGCCGCCACGCTTCCCGGCAACGCCGTGCTGGAGGTGGCCAGCCAGCTGTACCTGCTGCCGCACTCGATCATCGCCCTCTCGCTCGCCACGGTGCTCTTCAACCGGATGACCCGCGCCTCCCAGGACGGGGACCGGGCCGGACTCCGCCGCGCGCTCAGCCACGGCCTGCGCACCATGGCGGTGGCGACAGTCTTCGGTGCACTGGCCCTCTTCGCACTGGCCGGCCCGCTGGGCATGTTCTTCTCCGGCGGTGACCGGCAGGACGGGGTCATGCTGGCCCAGACCCTGACCATCCTGGCCCTCAGCACCCCGTTCATGAGCGCCAACTTCATGATGTCGCGGGTGTTCTACGCCAACGAGGACGCCCGCACCCCCTTCTACATCCAGCTGGTCCTGGCCCTGGTGAACGTGGTGGCGGCCTTCTTCATCCAGTTCCTGCCCTTCGACCGGATCATCTTCGCCATCGCACTCCTCTACACCGGCGGCAACATCCTCTCCGTGATCGTCAGCGCCGGCTTCCTTCGGCGGCTCCTGGGCCACCTGGACGGCCCGCGCGTCGCCAGTTCCTACATCAAGATGGGCTACGCGGCCCTCGGTTCGGCTATCGCCGGGACCGGCGCCCTCTGGCTGCTGGGCAGCTACAACCCGGACGGCTTCGCCTGGAGCGGCCGGATCGCCGCACTGGTGACCGTCGCCGTCGTCGGCCCCATCATGCTGGCCGTCTACTTCGTGCTGCTGCGGGTGCTGCGGGTGAGCGAGCTCCAGGACCTCCTGCAGCCGCTGCTGGGCAGGCTGCGCCGCCGCCCGGCCGCCGCGGGTGCGGCAGGCGCCGCAGGGACAGGGGCGGACGCCACGGGCGAGGCTGGTTCCGGCTCGGGCGAGGAAGTAGCCGGGGAGGTTCCGGCGGCACGGACCGCACCGGTCCGGACGGTCCCCCAGCGGGCCACCACCTCCCTGGACACCGGTCTCATCCCGCGGATCTCGGGAGAGTTCGATTCGGCGTCCTTCCGCGTGGGTCCGGACGTCCGCGAGGAGGACACCAGTGGCTGGGGCCCCGACGGCGGCTACCTCCCCGAGGAGGAACGGCCCGCCACGTCTCGGGGCGGGGCGGGCCAGACGGAGATTCCACTGCCGGGCCGCCGCACCTACCAGGGCGACCCCGGACGCAACCCGTACTTCCCGGACGGGCAGGGCAACAAAAAGTAAGCCGCACCCCGAACGGAGGCCGTGGTCACCGGGCGCAACACCAGCATCAGTTAGGATCGAAGACTAACAAGGGGAGTTGCAGACCTGGGGTCCACCGGCTTTACCGGGGGCCGGCGTTGACCGTTAACGTCACCGGGGCCGGCAGTTCCGGACAGCCTAGGAGGAACACGTGTCCCACCCGATCGATGTCGGATCAGTACTCGGCGGCCGCTACAAGGTGACCGCCACGGTTCTGACCTCGCATGACGAGGATCTGGTGCTGGACGGCGTGGACCAGGTGCTGAACCGTCCCGTGAGCATCCTCGTTGCTGGCCCGGGAAACGCCGACCAGGTGGCCCAGAGCGCCCGCGAGGTGGCCACCGGCGAACGCCCCGGACAGGTGCAGATCCTGGACCTCGGAGTCAGTGACGACGCCACCTACCTGATCACCAACCACACGTCCGCGGCTGACCTGCTGGACCTCGTGGTCAGCTCCAACCCGCCCTACGTGGAACCGTTCTTCACCGACACGCTGGGCAGTGAGATCTTCGGCCAGGCCCGGTCGAACGAGCCCGAAACCTATGACGGCCTCTACGACGACGAGGAAGTCGACGCCGGCTACATCAACTACGGCGACCAGCAGCAGCGGCCAGCCAACCAGCCGGTGGTTCCGCCGCGGCAGGCCCCCGCCCCGCCGGCAGCAGCGCCGAAGACGGAGCACCGGGGAGCCGGAGCGGCCGCCGCCGCAGGTGTTGCCGGAGCAGCCGCAGGCGCGGCCGCCGCGAAGGCAGCGAAACCGTCGAAGGCCCCGAAGACCGCGCCGCAGGACGCCGCGCCGCAGCCGACCGTGGCCAACCCGGTCCAGCCGGCACAGTCCGCGAAGGCCGCTCCGACGTCGTCGAACCCCAAGGTTTCCCTGTGGCAGGACGACGATTACGACGACGCCGTCCCGGACCAGCGCACGATGGCACGGGAGAAGTCCTCCGGCCCCGCAGCCGGCCGCGCCGCCGCAACCCTGCCCGCCTTTGCCCGCAAACCCGCCGCGGACGGCCCGGGGGACTACGACGACGATGACGATGACGCACCCCGCCGCGAGCCCCGCTCCATGCGGTGGCTGGTCGGCGCGTTGCTGGCCGCCGTCCTGGTCATCGGCCTGATCTTCGCGGTCACCAACCTGGGCGGCCTCTTCAAGGGCGGCACACCGCAGGCAGCGAAGACGACCTCAACTTCCACCGGTACCCCCGAGCAGTCCGGCACGCCATCGACGAGCCAGAGTGCCCCGCCGGCCGCGGTTCCGCCGGCGATCGAATCCGTGTCCCGCCAGGGCAACTTCGACTTTGCGGCCACCTACGACGGCGACCTGGTCAAGACGTACGACGGCAACGCCGCCAGCTACTGGTCCGACATGGAATTCGCCACCGACGCCTGGGGCGGCTTCGCTCCGGACGGCGTCCCGCTGGTGGTCAAGCTCAAGGGCCCGGCCAAGGTCTCCTCCGTCACGCTCAGCCAGCTCGGTGCCTCCGGCGGCAACATCAGCGTCTACACCGCCGACCAGCCCTCGCTCGACGGCGCCAAGCTGGTGGGCAGCAACAGCTTCACCTCGCCGGAGTTGACGCTGCCGTTGCAGGAACCGGTGACCGCGCAGTACGTCATCATCCAGATCAAGAACCTGCCGAAGCTGGCCGCCCCGAAGACCCGCTACGGCTTCGGCCTGCGGCTCGCGGAGATCAAGGTCCAGTAGCCGTTCCGGGCCGTCCCGGCGGCCTCACACCGGTACCCTAGAAGGACGGGGCTAGGCCCCGTCCAAAGGCGTACGCGGAATATTCACCCGGTGCGCTTAGTTGTGCCATGTGGCCGGCCAACCTGGCGGGTGCATCGACAAAGGAAGAGGTTCACCGTTCAGTGAGCAACGCAGAAAACACCGCGTCCGAAGTACGTGATGTCATCATCGTCGGCTCGGGGCCGGCCGGCTATACCGCCGCGGTGTACACGGCACGCGCCAACCTGAAGCCCCTGCTCCTGGCGGGCTCCGTCACCGCCGGTGGCGAACTGATGAACACCACCGACGTCGAGAACTACCCCGGGTTCCCCGAGGGCATCATGGGTCCTGACCTGATGGAGAACTTCGAGAAGCAGGCTGCCCGGTTCGGCACGGAGATCCAGTTCGAGGACGTCACAGAGCTGGACCTCGACGGCGACATCAAGACCGTCACCATTGCGACGGGGGAGACCTTCCGCGCACGGTCCATCATCCTGTCCACCGGGTCCGCCTACCGCGAACTGGGCCTGGCCAACGAAAAGCGCCTCTCCGGCCACGGCGTCAGCTGGTGTGCAACCTGCGACGGTTTCTTCTTCAAGGATCAGGACATCGCCGTGATCGGCGGTGGCGACTCCGCCATGGAAGAGGCACTCTTCCTCACCAAGTTTGCCCGCTCCGTCACCGTGGTTCACCGCCGCGATACGCTGCGCGCGTCCAAGATCATGGCCGACCGCGCCCTGGCCCACGAGAAGATCAACTTCGTCTGGAACACCGGCGTCGAGGATGTCCTCGGTGGCGACAAGGTCACCGGACTCCGGGTGAAGAACCTGCTGGACGGCACCGAGTCCGAGCTGGCCGTGACCGGCGTCTTCGTCGCGATCGGCAACGATCCCCGCACTGACCTGGTCAAGGGCAAGCTGGATCTCACCCCGGAGGGCACCATCGCCGTCGAGGGCCGGTCTTCGAAGACCAGCGTCAAGGGTGTCTTCGCCGCCGGCGACGTCATCGACCCGACCTACCGCCAGGCCATCACCGCCTCCGGTTCCGGCTGTGTCGCCGCCGTCGACGTCGAGCACTACCTCGCAGACCTTCCGGTCGCCTAGAACAGCACGCTACCCCTCCACGAAAAGGACAAGGTTATGAGCAACGCAAAAGACGTAACAGACGCAAGCTTCAGCACCGACGTGCTCGCTTCCGACAAGCCGGTCATCGTCGACTTCTGGGCCGAATGGTGCGGCCCGTGCCGCAAGCTGGGCCCCATCCTGGACGAGATCTCGGTCGAGTACAGCGAAAAGGTCGACGTGGTCAAGGTCAACGTCGATGACAACCCGGCCATCGCGGCTGAATACGGCATCACCTCGATTCCGGCCGTCTACCTCTTCCAGGGTGGCGAAGTGAAGGGCAGCGTCATCGGCGCCCGCCCCAAGCAGTACTTCGAGAAGGAATTTGCGGACGTCCTGTCCTAGTTCCTCCTGACCGGCACCGGCCGGTCTCAGCACGACGACGGCGGCTCTCCCCACTAGGGGAGGGTCGCCCTTTCGTTTCTGTTCCGATGAGAGAGATATCGCGGTTGGCGCGACTATTATCGCTTGGCTGCCTGGTTCCACTCAGCCGGGTGTGCGTTATTCTGGCTGGATATCAACCGAATATGTTGGTATATACAGAGCGTATTTCCGTAAAGCTCCAGACACCCCATGCCACGGGGGCTGCGTCCTAGAGCCACCAGGAGTACCTCGACGAACAGGTCAATTTCTTCGGTGAATCCAGGAAGTGATCGACTTGGTCGTCAACACCTTGGCATCATTACCCGTCATGCGGAGTGTCGACACCGTCGTGTTTCACGTGAAACATGCAGTAGCAGCACTGGGCTCCGGCGGATGAAAACGGACTCACCGCAACTGAACTCATATTGCCGCAACCTTCCGGAGCAACACTTGTCCGGAACTGGAGTGACAATTCACTGTTTCACGTGGAACATGACCAGGGCATGTGCGTACATTTCGAGTCACCCTGAACTAGCTGGTGGCACTCCTGGCGGCATTCCTTGAGTCTCGCATACCAGGGAGTGAGTTCGCCGCAGATTGGACCCATCTCAGCCACGTTTGGGCTAAGGTCGCCTGGATCGAAGCCGCTGGACTGCCTTCTGACATCTTAATCCGGTTCGTCCATCTGCTCCAGTCCTCTAGAGAAGTGATCAGCCCCGCAGAAGAACTGAATCTTTGATTCAGGAACCCCGATCACTGCCATGCGAACCACATTCTAAGCTCCGAAATAGTTATCATCCAACAAATACTGTTTAGATTCCTATCGGAGAGCAATCTACCCTAAGTCATCTCTACTCACTTCTTCCATTAGGGGCATAACTGCCGCCCACGAGTCACTCACGGCCAGGGTGTACGCGGCGGCTGCTGGCGCGCGAGACGAGTCAATTCATCTGTTTGGGCCTGTTTCACGTGAAACGTCCAATGCCAGTAGTGGGAAGCCCTATGGAGGTAGGCCTCCGGAGGCAGGACATCAAAGCAACCCCACCGCGGTCGCAGGTACCGGGGATCAGGTTCCGGAGTGAAAATGACCATCCAGACCATGCCCGAGCCTTGTTTCACGTGAAACCCTCACAACCCTTCCCAGTCACCACCTCCACCCATCCCTGTGCCCAGAGGGGGGTGGGCGGCGAGAGGGGCAGAGCGAGTCTCCCAGCAGACGACGAGGGTGATACGAGGGCAGTGCTCCCAGTGGCGAATCCAACGGTCGGCCCGAAACCGGAGGATCAGGGAGGCCATTGTAAGTGTGGGAGTACGCTACCCAGGCTGAAGCGCTAATCCTCAGCCTTGCTTCGGGTGATCCACCTATCCAGGCCCGATACTGCTCAGGGACCTTCAAAGGCGCGAGTTGTGGGCCGCTTCGACCTACGACGGTCCACCTCATGACACCGGGCAGTCAGCTGGAAATGATCAGGTATTCAAGCCGACGGCGGTAACCGTCAGTTACGGGATGATCAGGTGAAGTTGAGAAGCTTCGGCGGGGTTGGGTTAGAGGGACGCGTACGCCCACGCACTTAGCGAATGGCCCCAGGTGGGGGATCGGTAGCCATGAGCAATCAAGGCCGTGCTCCACTTTCCCGCCCTGCTGCGGTGTAAAGATGTTGGAGGGACCCCAACATCTTGGTATCGACAACTAGCCTGTAGAGCCCCCAGGTCGATGGCGTCTATGAATTCCTTGCGCAACTGACTCCCGACAGGGACCCACCTGACCATAGGGACCTACGAGAAAAATCCTGCTACGCGCTCGATTCAGGGAATGAACGGAACCACAGTGCTCCCTGGGGAGGACAGCAGGATGGGTCCGTTCAAGCCGAGCCGAGGTTGGTCGCTTATCATCCAACCTGGGTGCCCCTCACCCTTATGGGTCGGCTGCGCCAGTTGGGCACGTAGTGTTCTGCTAGCGGCATCAGTGTGGGCCTGACGCCCGCGCGAGGCACTCGTCCCCAGGGCCAGATCATCCTGAGCAACACACGACAAGCCCCCATGAGAGCGGCCGACTGCCATTCCGGGGGAGCCCGTCCTGGTCGTGGCTAACCCGAAGCGCCATGTACCTCAGCAGGACCGGCGCATCCCAACGGAACTTGCCTGAGGCGACGCATCGGACTGAGGACGCCGTCCAGTCGTCTGGCCCTTACCGAACCATCTCTTGCTGGTCACTCTGCGTCGCAGAGGGGCCAGTTCGGGCAATTAATCTCAGGCGCCATCGACATTGCCGGTAGCAACTAGATTGCCGTCGCTCACTCGACTGTAGTGACCATTCCCTCCATAGACACAGGGGGAGTGCAGGAGCATCTGCGCCGGCAGCCCTATGCTCGAATCCCTCAGCCCAGAGGCCCCGAAACCCTACGGCGAAGTCTTGGGGCCGCCCCGCTGTAACGGTGACAGCCGTGGATATCAGCGCCAACGGGCGCCAGCATTCAATCACCAAGTCCATTCTCGGGCGTCTCCAAGCGTGGATATCCACTGTGGCTATCCACAGCGATATCCACAGTCCTCCGAGAGATTGCACACAGTCTTATCCACAGCCTCGCGATGCCTCATCAACAGTTCCCCTTGAGGGCGGGTCGGCCCGGACCAATCTCGCAGATGAGGAGAGGGCCGTCTCGTGGAGAAACGGAGTTGTTTGTTTTGTTAGATGGCCGGGCCGCCGGCGGAAAGTTAACCCATTTGTGGCGAGACTTCGGCCAGTTCTGGGGATATTCGGCCGCACTCTGCCCGGCGGCAGCGTTTCACGTGATACAAGCGCTGTCGCGGCTACTCCCACCGCTTACTTCACCCCCCAAGCAATATTCTCGGGTACTCACATCTGAGACCATTTAGACCACGATGTCCGCGGATCTTTCCACAAAGTTATCCACAGCAATATCCACCGGCAAATTGGCTCTCAGAACCTGTGGTGATGGCTGCGAAGTTCGCCCTCGGCCGGTACCGATTCAACCCACTCAGGCAAACGCGAAACCGTCGCTACCGAGTTCTGGAAATCACTGGCGACTCATCGATGACATCCACCCTCCGGCGGCACGCCGTTAGTCGTCGTTACCTGCTCACCGTCTTGCCGGTATCGACATTGGCCATGCCTTACAAACCTGACGAGCAACTCCCATCCAGATATCGTCGGCCCCGGTTACGAGTTCAGCCGCCGCGGGCAGGGGAGCCGGCTTCCGGGGTGTGGAGTCCGCCGTGTGGCTCGGCCGTCCACGTGCTTGGGTCGAAGATCCGCACTCGGTTCTCCCCGGGCCGGCGTCCCGGGGCCGGTGTCCGTGGTCCGGCGTCCGGCGTCCGGGGGCAAGTGTCCGGGGGCCGGCATCCGGCGTCCGGGGGCCAGCGTCCGTGTTCCGGCATCCGACTCTGGGTTTCGGTTTCGGAGCTCTGAGGTCCGAGGTCCCAAGTCGGAAGTCGTGGGGGAGACTCTCCGTTGCGCGGCCCTGAAAAGACCTTGCCTATTAGGAGCCGACATCCGATCAACTAGCCTTGGGACTCCAGCAAGCATGTTGTCCCAGGCTGCCTGCTCTATGCGCCCCTTCGAACATAACCAGACAGGACTGGGCAGCTGACCCCGATACCTGGCGCTTGCCGCAGATCAGTACCGCACATGAGAACAAAAGGCCACGACCTAGCCACGGGCAGTCTGTACAAGCCACTGATGCACCCGCCGAGCACGATGATCCCATCGAGAGCACTTTGGCGAGAACAAGCAGGGGGAGTGCGGCGCGGAACGAGAGTCGGCTAGTCGGAAGATGCTCTGCGGGATCCGCTCTCGGTCGCTGAGGCAATCTTCAGTAGCCGGAGCCCACTGATGCCGCAGTACATTAATCAGACTCGAGGTGGCACCCATAGGTTCAGGAGCGCACAACACTCAGGGTTGGGCGTCAGAGCGTCGACGAGCCCAGGAGCTCGCACACCTCCTTGAGCGCCCTGCAGACCCAAGTCTGAAGCCAGGTCGCCCTAGTACTAAAGGTAGCGCCGCGGCTATCCCGGGAGACCGTCAGTAGGCGGCCCAGCCTCCCCACCCGGACAGCACCTCAGCCTCCCGTCGGGACGGATGCCTAGAACCTGGATTCTAGGACAGTAGCATCGAGCCGACGCAAACCGTTTCACGTGAAACATGTACACAGATCCATGATTGATTTGTAGGCTCCAGGCTTTTCATCCACGGCCTTCGCGCTTGTAGTCGAGACCTATCCTTCGCGGAACTGCGACGTTGTCTGCGGAACGCAGAGATGTGGATCGACCTGTCCAAGGAGGCCACAGCACATCGCGCCTGCAGACCTTTCGGAACTCTGAGGGAGGACCTACATCGCAATATGTACGCCGACGTCTCGGAACCTGGCCCATTAAGCATCAATCCACTCATCAGGCTCATGGGCGGGGACCTTGTTTCACAGCATCGAAAACAGCAGCCCCAAATGGAGGCAAGCCGAAGGCTGCCTTGGTTGATCCCTCAGTATCTCTTGATCGCCGCTAAGGCCCCCTAACATCAGAACGCCTAGGCGCCCCCGACAGGGGATGAGCACCCGAACAACAACAGCAAATCCGCCGCAGACTACCGAGCGCGAATAGCGACCAATCACCCAACTGCGCCTCGCCTCAAGCAATCCCTACGCACACCTCGCCCCACAACAAGTTCAAACCTAGTGGCACGAGAGGAGACCTACCGAGCCCGCCCAACGAGGTTTTGGCCTGGCCAAACCGACGAATAGGGGGTTGCTGGAGCCAAAGGTGGACTGTAACCGCCTCGAATGCGTCCGGAGAACCACAGTCGGCAGGGAAACTCAATGCGCCCCAGGGCAGGCCTAGAAGGCACCGTACAGCGCTGCAGAAGCAGGAAGGCGTCCACCGCCCACGTCCAGCTCGAAGAGGGCTAGAAAGCGACATCCGGGCAATCTAAGCAGCCCTCTATGGTCATCATCATCCGGTAAACCCACAATCCGGTCTGACGTCAGGACAGGGACTCCCGGGCCCGGCACGCAGCCGACGGGGCGCCCCCAGACTCCCAGGCCCCTGGCCGTGCGCCAAGCAGCACACCGCGCCGCCGCACGCCCACAAAAGAGGCTCGGTCTGGGTGGCCTCATCGACCCAAGCCGGTAGGAAAACCAGGATCACGCAAGCTACTGCGTGCGCGCAGGCCGGTACGTAGGATTTCTTGAACTGGGTAGGCCAACCGACATGCCGTTACTGCCACCAGGCTCGTACCTTCAACACCGGTGACCCTGGTGGGTACGAACGAGGGATTCGCACCCAGTGTGGACGTCATGACCACCCAACAGCCACGAACACGTAGAGCAACCAGCCGGCGCTGGGCACACAAAAGAGGGCCCGTCTCACACGAATCGGACCCTCTTGAAGATGAATGAAAACCCTAGGTTGGATTGCCCGGCGTCAGCACATCCATGATGCGGTTCAGGTCTTCCACGCTGGCGAACTCGATGCTGACGCGTCCCTTGCGCGCACCGAGGGAGATCTTCACGTTGGTATCCAGACGGTCCGAGAGCGACGATGCCAGGTAGTCCAGACGTTCGTGCCGTGCACCGGGGCGGGGGATGTTGTTCTTGGCCGGGGCAGCGGGGCTCTGGTAGAGAGTGACGGCCTCCTCAGTGGCCCGGACAGACATGCCCTCGGCGACAATCTTCTGGGCCAGCCGTTCCATCGCGGCGGCGTCCGGAAGTGCCAGCAGGGCGCGGGCATGCCCGGCCGACAGCACACCGGCTCCAACACGGCGCTGTACCAACGGCGGGAGCTTCAGCAGACGCAGGGTGTTGGACACCTGCGGACGGGACCGGCCGATTCGGTCCGCCAACTGCTCGTGAGTGGTACCGAAGTCTTCCAGCAGCTGCTGGTATGCAGCGGCCTCTTCCAGCGGGTTGAGCTGGCTGCGGTGAAGGTTTTCAAGCAGTGCGTCCCGAAGGAGGTCATCATCGGTGGTGTCACGGACGATTGCGGGGATGGTTTCGAGGCCGGCGGCCTGTACTGCCCTCCACCGGCGTTCACCCATGACCAGCTCGTAGGGTTCTCCACCTTCTTCGGTTGAAGTTCGGACGACAATTGGCTGGAGGACGCCGATTTCACGAACGGAGTGAACGAGCTCCGCCATGTCGTCCTCATCAAAGACAGATCGCGGCTGTTTGCGGTTGGGGTGGATATCGCCGACCGGAATTTCAGCGAAGCGGACCCCGGGGACCGCAACCAGGTCCACGCCGTTATCGGCAGCCGGAAGCTCGGGCTCGGACTCTTCAAGCGCAGGGGCCTCGGCCGCCACCTTCGATGCGGCCGCACGATTCCGTCCGGAGGTGCCCGGACCAGCCGGGGCGGCAGACTTACCCTTCGCCGCGGCGGCAGGCTTCCGGGTGGCTGCCTTAGTGGTCGTGTCCGACGGAGCCGGTCGGGACGTCGTCGTCTCCTCCGGCCCAGCAGATGTGGACGCAGCAGACTCGGGGGCAGCAGCATCAGGGGTTGCCTCTACCGGGGCTTCCTCGACAGCCGGCGCCTCGCCGGAGCGCTTGCTGGCCGGCGGGAAAAACAGATCCACGGGCCGGGACGGGGCCGCACCGTTTCCGGAGGCGTTAGCCGAGGCGGAACTTGGAATCAGTGCGCCAAGTCCGCGGCCCAGGCCGCGTCGCTTATCGCTCATGGATAAATCCCTCCATTGGAAGAGCGCGGCATGCTCCGGCTCTGGCTAGTGCAATTGTTGAGAAGATTCTAACGTTCGGCGATTTCAGCGGCGGCTTCCAAGTAGGACAGCGCGCCGCTGGACGACGGATCATAGGTCATGACCGTCTGCTGGTAACTGGGTGCCTCCGAAATGCGCACGGAGCGGGGAACCACGGCACTCAGAACCTGCTCGGGGAAGTGCTCACGAACCTCCGCGGCCACCTGGGCGGCGAGGTTGGTACGGCCGTCATACATGGTCAGCAGAATGGTCGAGACCACCAGGTCGGCATTGAGGTGCTTCTGGATCATCTCAATGTTCTTCAGCAGCTGGCTCAGACCTTCCAATGCGTAGTACTCGCACTGGATGGGAATGAGGACTTCACTGGCGGCGCAGAAAGCATTGACCGTCAGGAGACCAAGGCTCGGCGGGCAGTCAATGAAGATGTAGTCCAGCCGCTCCTCGCCGTTCTTGGCGCGTTCCTTGGCGTAGACGTCGATCGCCCGGCGGAGCCGCTGCTCCCGTGCCACCAGGCTGACGAGCTCGATCTCGGCTCCGGCCAGGTGGATGGTGGCCGGTGCACAGATCAGCTTGGCGATGTCCGGGCACGGTGCGACAACGTCCTGCAACGGAACATCGTTGATAAGCACGTCGTAGATGCTGTCGACATCGGCATGGTGTTCGATGCCAAGGGCGGTGGAGGCGTTGCCCTGCGGGTCGATGTCGATGACAAGCACGTTGAGCCCGGCCGCGGCCAGCGCTGCGGCGATGTTCACCGTGGTGGTGGTCTTGCCGACGCCGCCCTTCTGGTTGGACACGGTGAAGATGCGGGTCTTCTCCGGCTTTGGCAGTTGCCGGCCCAGGAGGCGCTCCCGGCGTTTGTTTTCGTGGGCGAGTTCCCGTGCAATCGGGCTGGAGTCATCAATCGAATCCAGTACATTGCCGGTAGACATCGCCGAGGTTTCACGTGAAACCGACGAGGAAGATGAGCTGCTTGCAACCAAAGAAGGTTTGCTTATGGCGGAGGAATGAGAGGCAGCAGGCGCCATGAACGATCGTGCAGACCCCAGGGACACAAACGGCGGAATCCGTTGCGCGGAGGCTTCGCTACTGCTCACTTGACACTCTCACTCTCGCTCGGCGTTGACTGCCGCTAACTAGCCTAACCTCTTACCCCTCAACACAGCGGGCGCCGGGCGGACGCTACGCCTTCTTTAGGGGCTTATTCACTACGATGCGGACCACGGTGGTGGGCTCCTCAAGGAGATCCTCCCCGACAACCACGACGGACGTGTCCACGCCCCCCAGTTTGCGGATGGTCTTTGCGGCTTTTTCGATCTCTTCACCGGCGCTGCGGCCCTTGATGGCCACGACTTCACCCTTGCCCTGGAGCAGCGGGATAGTAAGCCCGGCCAAGTTGGTCAGGGCGGATACCGCGCGCGCGGTGACCACGTCGGCGTCGACCTGTCCCACGGCCAGCTCGGCACGGGTGCGCATCACCGTGACGTTGTCCAGACCGAGGTCATCGACCACTTCCTGCAACCAGATCACGCGCCGCTCCAGCGGCTCGATGAGTGTCAGTTCAAGGTCCGGACGGGCGATGGCCAGGCATAGCCCCGGGAGCCCGGCTCCGCTGCCGACGTCGGCCACGTGTTTGCCGGGCGCAATCTCACGTTCGATCACGGCACAGTTCAGCACGTGCCGGCTCCACAGTCGGGGCACCTCACGCGGGCCGATCAGGCCGCGTTCGGTACCGGACGTGGCGAGGTGCTCCACATAGCGCCGGGCCAGGTCCAGCCGGTCACCAAAAATCGCTTCGGCGGCCTTGAGTTCGGCCGCGGTAATCTCCACCATCATGCTGCTCTGCGGAGTCACTCTGCGGAGACAACGATGTGCCGCTGGGCACCCTCGCCCTCGGACTCGCTGACGAAGCCTAGGTCCGCGACGGCGTCATGCACGATTTTGCGCTCGTAAGCGCTCATCGGCTTCAGCGCCACCGGACCACCGCTCTCCTTGACCGAAGCGATGGCATCCTCGGCAATCTGCTGCAGGTCGCCGGCACGGTCCGTGCGGTACCCGTTGATGTCCAGGACCAGCCGGGAGCGGTTCTCCGTGGCGGCGAGGACGGCCAGACGGGTCAGTTCTTGCAGGGCCTCCAGCACCTCACCGTCGCGGCCCACGAGGTTCTCCAAGCCGGAGTTGTCCTCCTCGGCCACGATCGAGATGTAGGTCCGGCCGTTGCGCACCTCGATGTCGATGTCACCGTCGATATCCGCGATGTCCAGGAGTTCCTCGAGGTAGTCGGCGGCGACGTCGCCTTCCTCCTCCAAGCGGCTGGCGGTGTTGCTCTTGCCCGCGGGCTGGCCGGCTTCGGTATCCGTGGCTTCCGGGGCTTCAGCATCGTTGCTGGGCGCGGCCTCGTCGCGGACGTCTTCCTGGGACAGCGGCTCGGCGGCAATGGCGTGGTCGGTGCTCTCGGCAGGCATTACTTCCTCTTCCTGTTCTTGCGCTGGGGCTGGACGCGCTGGCTCTTAGCGACGGCGGCGCTGGCAGCGGCTTCCGCCTCTGCCTCGGCGTCGGCCTTCTTCGCACCCAGCAGGGGCAGGTTGGGCAGGCCCTTGGCGGCACGGCGCTCGGCCAGGGCCTTGGCGGCGGGGGAACCGGGGGTGGGCATGCGACGGATCACGAAGAACTGCTGGCCCATGGTCCACAGGTTGGTGGTGGTCCAGTAGATGAGGACACCGATGGGGAAGTTGATGCCGCCGACGCCGAAGACCAGCGGCAGGATGTAGAGCATCATCTTCTGCTGACGCATGAAGGGGCTGGCCATGGCGTCTTCAGACATGTTCTTGGCCATGATCTGCTTCTGCGTGATGAACTGCGAGGCGGTCATCGCCAGGATCATGACGATCGAGAGGATCCAGACTGCGGTCTGGTTTCCGCCGCCGCCGTGGAGCAGCGAGGCGGACAGCGGAGCACCGAAGATGCTGGATTCGTCGAACTGCCGGACCTGGTCGATGTTCATCGCGCCGATGCCCGTGCCTCCGGCCTTGGCGGAGCTGATGCCGGAGAGAACCTGGAAGAGGGCGAAGAAGAACGGCATCTGGATCAGCATGGGGAGGCACGCGGAGAACGGGTTGGTCCCGTGCTTCTTGTACATCGCCATCTGTTCCTGCGCCATGGCCTGGCGGGAAAGCTGGTCGGTCTTGCCCTTGTACTTGTCCTGGAGCTTCTTCAGGTCCGGCTGCAGCAGCTGCATGCCGCGCTGGGCCTTGATCTGCTTGACGAAGACGGGGATCAGCGCGGCGCGGATGACCAGCACCAGGCCGATGATGGACAGGGTCCAGGTCCAGCCGTTGGCTGCAGGCAGGCCAATGAAGCTCAGTCCGTCGTGGAAGCCGATCATGATGGCCGATACCAGCCACTTGAACGGGGCCAGAATTGCTCCAAAGATGTCCATACGTTATTCCTCTTCGTCAGGCCGCGGGGCGGCCTTCTCCATCAGACTGTGCCGCCAGGTACTTGTCCGGGTTGTTCAGCACGACAATTCGGGGGGTGTGGCCGGCGGGCCACTCCCGGTGACCGGCGGGGACATGGTCCACACCGCCGGAATTCCATGGGTGGCAACGCAGCAGCCGGCGTACCGCCAGCCCGGTGCCCTTGACCGCCCCATGGACCGTCACCGCTTCCAGCGCATAGGCGGAGCAGCTCGGAAAGAATCGGCAGACCTGGCCGTACAGCGGAGACACAACCTTGCGGTAGGCCATCAACAGCAGAATGATCAGGTTGCGGGGCAGGTGCCACAGCGCGCGGCCCAACCAGGCGGCGGCCGCGGACACGCGCGGTGCAGGACCGGGGACGACGGCGGCATCTCGATTACGCACGCGGTGTCCCTTCCTGTGGTGTCTCACTCGAAACCTTGGCAACGGCCTGCGGCGCGCGGCCGGCCAGCCGCTTGAGGGTTGCTTCCAAGGCGGCATCGTAGTCACTACGCAGGGTCTCCCAGCCGGCGGACGCCGACGCGGGCAGGGCCCTGACGACGATGGCAAATCCGACGGGATAAGTGCGCAGCGACAACGCACCGGCTTCTCTCAGTCTCCTCTTAACGAGGTTCCTGACAACAGCGTTCCCGACACTCTTGGAAACGATGAAGCCGATGCGGCTAGGTTCGCCGTCAGGTAAAGCTGCCGTATATAACACTAAGTTCCGGCGTCCATTGCGGACGCCGGAACGTACAGTTGTTGAAAAATCGGTAGAGGTCCTCAGACGGTTCCGGGTGGCTAGCACCGCTCAACTCGCAAAAGGGTGATGACCGATAAGTCAGTATTTACGCCGACAGTTCGGTGCGGCCCTTGCCACGACGGGCTGCCAGGATGGCGCGGCCGGCACGGGTACGCATACGAAGGCGGAAGCCGTGCTTCTTGGCTCGACGGCGGTTATTCGGCTGAAAAGTCCGCTTGCTCACGTTAGTTACTCCAGTGGATCAAAGGTGCGCCCACCCGATCAAAAAAGGGGAAGAACTGGCCGACGCTAAGTTTTGTATGTGCCGCTACCCCGCTCCCGGTGACGCAGGCGTCTGGGAGAGCTTCAATGAAGCGAAAAGCGGACACAAAGGACTTCACAACGTTAGGGGAAAAACGGCTGAAGAGTCAAACCGGAGGGGTCGCCGGCGATCATCCCCAGCTGTGGCTAACCTGCCCCCGGGCCTGTGGATGAAGCACATCACAGGCCCCCGGAGAGAACCACAACGGTGTAATTATCCACAGGTCAGTTCCCAGCTATCTTCTGGGCTTTTCATCCCCTAGAGTGTCCCAGTAGCCCATTATCCACTGTCTGTGTACAACCCTGTGGATTACGCCGGGACCACACATCGAGTCCCGGGCGGTGCGGCTGCGGAAACGCCAGCAAGCAAGGTTTGAGGAATTCATTGATGACGGTAGACGAAGCCGACCACGCCAACACCGTCGGGAGCTCCTGGCGCCGGGTGGTCAGCCTCCTGGAAAACGACCACCGGGTTACCCCCAGGCAGCGCGGTTTTGTCATTCTCGCCCAGGCGCAGGGCCTCATCGGGTCCACCCTGCTGGTGGCCGTTCCCAACGAACTCACCCGCGAGGTGCTCCAGACCCAGGTCAAGGAAGCCCTCGACGACGCCCTGCGGGACGTCTTCTCCGACGAAATCCGCTGCGCGATCGACGTCGACACCGAACTGGTACCCCTGCACGTCGAACCCGAGGCGGCGCCGGAGCTGACCCGCACGGCCGATCCCGCCGTCGAACTCAAGCCGCAGCCCATGCTGCCGAGCACCTCACACGAATTCGGCCGGCTGAACCCGAAGTACGTCTTCGACACCTTCGTGATCGGTTCCTCCAACCGGTTCGCGCACGCGGCCGCCGTCGCCGTTGCCGAAGCCCCGGCCAAGGCCTACAACCCGCTGTTCATCTACGGTGACTCGGGTCTGGGCAAGACCCACCTGCTCCACGCGATCGGCCACTACGCCCGCCGCCTCTACAGCGGGATCCGCGTCCGCTACGTCAACTCCGAAGAGTTCACCAACGACTTCATCAACTCGATCCGCGACGACGAGGGCACCAGCTTCAAGACCACCTACCGGAACGTCGACGTCCTGCTGATCGACGACATCCAGTTCCTGGCCGGCAAGGACCGCACGCTCGAGGAGTTCTTCCACACCTTCAACGCCCTGCACAACAACAACAAGCAGGTGGTCATCACCTCGGACCAGCCGCCGAAATTGCTGGCCGGCTTCGAAGACCGGATGAAGTCCCGCTTCGAGTGGGGCCTGCTGACCGACATCCAGCCGCCGGAACTGGAAACCCGCATCGCTATCCTCCGCAAGAAGGCGCTCAGCGAAGGCCTCTCCGCGCCGGACGATGCCCTCGAGTACATCGCCTCCAAGATCTCCAGCAACATCCGCGAACTCGAAGGCGCCCTGATCCGGGTAACCGCGTTCGCCAGCCTGAACCGGCAGCCGGTGGACGTTGCCCTCGCGGAGATGGTGCTCAAGGACCTGATCACCGACGACGGCGCCCAGGAGATCACCTCGGCGCAGATCCTGACCCAGACCGCGGACTACTTCAAGCTCACCATGGAGGAGCTCTGCAGCAAGTCCCGGACCCGGACCCTGGTCACCGCACGCCAGATCGCCATGTACCTCTGCCGGGAGCTGACCGACATGTCGCTGCCCAAGATCGGCCAGGAGCTCGGCGGCCGGGACCACACCACGGTGATCCACGCCGACCGCAAGATCCGCGAACTGATGGCCGAACGCCGTGTGATCTACAACCAGGTCACCGAACTGACCAACCGGATCAAGCAGCAGCAGCGGAATTCCTAGCCCCGCATCCGCGTACTCATACCTTATTAACAGGGGGCTGTGGACAAGCCTGTGGATAGTTAAGGGGACAACCGCAGTTAATGGGCTTAAAACCCTTAAGCCGCCTGTGGATCGACGAAACGGCCAAAAATCTTGTCCCCATCCACACCCTGTTTAAAACCCGCCGGACCCACAGCTCATGAACAGGGCTTAACCGCGGATCGGCGGGCCGGGACCGGGTTATCCACAGTTTCCACAGCAGTTATTAACACTACTAATCCCAAGAAAATGAAATTCCCTCAAACAACAATCTCCCTCCACCCCACCACGGTCCGGCCCAGGCCGAACTGAGGGCCCGGCAGAAACCACAGCGATGTAAGCCGGGGATGGGAGAACCCGGATCTTGGGGCTAAGCTGTCTGCTGTGCGTCCGTCCCCGGTCCCACCGTGTCCCCGCGCCGTCCCGGCGCATCCGGGACACGTCGTCCGGGGGACCGCATGACCACCACAGACCAGCTCCGGCGGCGCCTTCGGCACCCGCCGGCCGGTCCGTTCCAGCGATGTCAGCAGCAATGAAAGGCGGCACCCTTCCGTGAAGTTCAGAGTCGAGCGGGATGTCCTGGCCGAGGCAGTGACCTGGACCGCCCGGTCCTTGTCTCCGCGGCCGCCTGTTCCGGTACTGTCCGGCCTGTTGCTCAAGGCCGAGGCGGGCACCGTGAGCCTCTCGAGCTTCGATTACGAAACCTCCGCCCGGCTGGAAATCCCGGCCGACATCAGCACCGAGGGCACCATCCTGGTTTCCGGCCGCCTGCTCGCCGACATCTGCCGCAGCCTTCCCTCCGCGCCGGTTGACATCGAAACCGACGGCAACAGGGTGACCCTCTCCTGCCGCCGAAGCAGCTTCCACCTGGCCACCATGCCGGAAACCGAATACCCGCCGCTGCCGGCACTGCCCCCGATCAGCGGCACCGTCCCCGGCGACGCCTTCGCCCAGGCGGTGTCCCAGGTCATCATCGCGGCCAGCAAGGACGACACCCTGCCGATCCTGACCGGTGTCCGGATGGAGATCGAGGATGACCTGATCACCCTCCTGGCGACCGACCGCTACCGCCTCGCCATGCGCGAGGTTCCGTGGAAGCCCGCCACCCCGGGCATCTCCACCAACGCGCTCGTCAAGGCCAAGACCCTCAACGAGGTGGCCAAGACCCTCGGTGGCAGCGGCGACATCCACCTGGCCCTGGCCGACGACGACAGCCGGCTGATTGGCTTCGAAAGCGGCGGCCGCACCACCACCTCGCTGCTGGTGGACGGCGACTACCCGAAGATCCGTTCGCTGTTCCCGGACTCCACCCCGATTCACGCCACCGTCCAGACCCAGGAGCTGGTCGAAGCCGTGCGGCGCGTCTCCCTCGTGGCCGAGCGCAACACCCCGGTCCGCCTCGCGTTCACCCAGGGCCAGCTGCACCTCGACGCCGGTACCGGCGAAGACGCCCAGGCGTCCGAGGAACTCGAATCCCAGCTCACCGGTGAAGACATCACCGTGGCCTTCAACCCGCACTACCTGATCGAAGGCCTCAGCGTCATTGAGACGAAGTTCGTGCGTTTCTCCTTCACCACGGCACCGAAGCCGGCGATGATCACGGCCCAGAAAGACGCCGACGGCGAGGACCAGGACGACTACCGCTACCTGGTCATGCCCGTCCGCCTGCCGAACTGAGCCTCCCAGCTTTACCCGTACCACCGCGCAGAAAAGAGTTCCCCGTGCACATTGGATTGATCGGCCTTGGAAAAATGGGCTTCAACATGCGCGAAAGGCTGCGGAACGGCGGCATTGAGGTCACCGGTTTCGACCGCAACCCCGAGGTCACCGACGCAGCCACCATCGACGAACTGATCGCCGCGCTTCCGGCTCCCCGGCTGATCTGGGTGATGGTCCCCGCCGGAGACATCACCGACGCCGTCATCACCGAACTCGGCGACAAGCTCGAGGCCGGTGACCTGGTCATCGACGGCGGAAACTCCCGCTTCACCGAAGACCAGAAGCACGCGGCCGCGCTGGCCGCCAAGGGTGTCCACTTCGCCGACTGCGGCGTCTCCGGCGGTGTCTGGGGCCTGCAGAACGGCTACGGCCTGATGGCCGGCGGCGACGCCGCCGACATCGAGCGCGCCCTGCCGGTCTTCGATGCACTCCGTCCCGAAGGTGACCGGGCGGACAGTTTCGTCCACGTCGGCGGTGTCGGCGCCGGCCACTACGCGAAGATGGTCCACAACGGCATCGAGTACGGCCTGATGCAGGCTTACGCCGAGGGCTACGAACTCCTGGCCGCCAAGGACATCGTCACCGATCTGCCCGGCACTTTCCGCGCCTGGCAGAAGGGCACCGTAGTGCGCTCCTGGCTGCTCGACCTCATGGTCAAGGCCCTCGACGAGGACCCGGGGCTGGAGTCGATTTCCGATTACGTCGAGGATTCCGGTGAGGGCCGGTGGACCGTCGAAGAGGCCATCGCCAACGCCGTTCCCGCCCCCGCCATCACCGCCGCGCTGTTCGCCCGGTTCTCCTCCCGCGAGGACAGCTCCCCGGCGATGAAGATGGTCTCCGCGCTGCGGCACCAGTTCGGCGGACACGCCACCCGGCCCGCCAAGTAATTTCAGGGACCCTGACCCCGGCGTGTACCTAGAGAAGCTTTCGCTGACGGATTTCCGCAGCTACGCCCAGGTTGACCTGAGCCTCGAGCCCGGGGTCACGGTCCTTGTGGGGTCCAACGGCATCGGTAAGACCAACCTGATGGAAGCCATCGGGTACCTCGCCACGTTGAGCTCGCACCGGGTCAGTTCGGACGGCCCGCTGCTGCGCTTCGGCTCCGAACGGGCCATGATCCGGGCCCGCCTGGTCCGCGGCGAGCAGTCGACGGTGCTGGAGCTGGAGCTCAACGCCGGGCGGGCCAACCGTGCCCGGATCAACCGCAGCAACCCGGTACGGGCCCGCGACATCCTGGGGATTTGCCAGACGGTGCTGTTCGCGCCCGAGGACCTGGCCCTAGTCAAGGGCGACCCGTCCAACCGGCGCCGCTTCCTCGACGAACTGCTGGTCAGCCTCATGCCGCGGCACGCCGCCACCCGCAGCGATTACGACCGGGTCCTGAAGCAGCGCAACGCACTTCTCAAGTCCGGCCGGTCTGGCAAGTTCACCGCCGGGCACGAGGCGACCCTGGATGTCTGGGACCAGCACATGGCCCGGGCCGGCGCCGAGCTGCTGCATGCGCGCCTGGAGCTGGTGGAACTGCTGCTGCCGCACCTGAAAAGTGCCTACGCCCAGCTCACGGACGGGTCCAAGGAAGCCGGTGCGGTGTACCGCTCCACGCTGGACGGAATCTTCGACGGCGACAGCGACGGCTACGATTCCGTGGCATCCGCTGTGGCCGCCGCACCGGCGGAACAGGACGAGGACCTGCGCCGGTTGACCGTGGAGGAACTCACCGAACGGTACATTCGCGCCTTTGCGGCGTCCCGCCGTCGTGAACTCGAACGGGGCATCTCCCTGGTGGGCCCTCACCGCGATGACCTGGACCTGACCCTCGGGCAGGCCCCCGCCAAGGGCTACGCCTCGCACGGCGAAACCTGGTCCATGTGCCTCTCGCTGCGGCTTGCCTCCTACTACGTCATGCTCGACGACGCCCGGACCGGCGGGTCGGCCCCCATCCTGATCCTCGACGACGTGTTTGCCGAACTCGACGTGCAGCGCCGGCGTAAACTGGCCGCTATAGTCTCCGGCGCGGAACAGGTCCTGGTGACCGCCGCCGTCGAAGGCGACATCCCGGCGGAACTCGCCGGCCGGCGGGTAAAGGTCATTCCGGGAGGCATCGATGAGCCGGACAAGCCACGTGACAGGCGATGAATAAGGACACCGACGGCGCGCTGCAGCCCGGCCGCGACCCCGACGACATCGACGCCGCCCAGGCGGCGCTCAATCGCATGCGTGACGCCGCGGCCGCGCGGGGCGAGATCCGGCGCAAGGCGCCGCCTAAGCCCGGAAGTACCCAGAAACCCGCCCGCGGCGCCGGCACCCGGGGCTTCAGCCAGTTCCATGGCAGCGGCCGGGACCCCCTGGGCCTGGGTAAGGTGGTGGGCCGGCTGGTCGCCGAACGCGGTTGGACCTCCCCGGTGGCAGTCGGCTCGGTCATGGCACAGTGGCCGGCGCTGGTCGGACCGGAAATTTCGGCACACTGCACCCCGGAAAGCTTCACCGACACCACCCTGCACGTCCGCTGCGACTCCACCGCCTGGGCCACCCAGCTGCGCCTGCTCAGCCTGAGCCTGCTGGAGAAGTTCCGCGTGGAACTCGGCGACGGCGTCGTCACCAGCATCCAGGTCCTCGGCCCCGCGGCCCCCAGCTGGCGGAAGGGTGCCCGAACCGTCAACGGCCGCGGCCCCCGGGACACCTACGGCTAGTCCGCACGCCGCGCCATACCCCTATGCCGTCCACCGGCACCGCCGCCCGAAGGTATGAAGCAGTTGTTCCAAAACCATTGAAAAATCCACAAACGGCGTGTAGGGCGCTCAGACGCCCCGGTTCGGTATAGGAACCCATCCGGAACACCCCGGGAGCATTCCAGGCGGGGCCAGTGGCCTCTCAACGGCAATTACACCCGCGTTTACCCCGCCAGAATGCGGGGTTCGGCCCTATAACACGGTAGAATCAGGGAAGATAACTGGGCGCCGATGCAACGTCGACTGAGTCCGTTTCCGACGCGGTTTCTCCTGCGTGGAATCGGTCCCGGCCAGCCATGCCGCCGGCGCCGTCAGTGACGTGCCCGTTGGCAGTGGCTGTTTCCTTGGAGACGGCCGCGGCCGGCCTTCAACGAACATAGAGGAGTCGAAAGCGCCTGTGGCTAACGACAATGCAGAAATCCCGGCAGCGGACACCGCGGACGGAACCGGCCAGGCGGCCGCGCCCGCCGAAACGGTCACTCCCCGCGAATACGGGGCCAGCGACATCACCGTTCTTGAGGGCCTGGAGGCGGTCCGGAAGCGTCCGGGCATGTACATCGGCTCCACCGGACCCCGGGGCCTGCACCACCTGGTGTACGAAGTGGTGGACAACTCGGTCGATGAGGCGCTGGCCGGGTACTGCACCCACATCGAGATCGTGCTGCAGGCCGACGGCGGCGTCAAGGTGGTCGACAACGGCCGCGGCATCCCCGTGGACATGCACCCCACCGAACACAAGCCCACGGTCGAGGTCGTCATGACCATCCTGCACGCCGGCGGCAAGTTCGGCGGCGGTGGATACGCGGTCTCGGGTGGCCTGCACGGCGTCGGCATCTCCGTGGTCAACGCTCTCTCCAGCCGCGTCAACACCGAGGTCCGCCGGCAGGGCCACGTCTGGCGGATGTCCTTCGCCGACGGCGGCAAGCCCCAGGGTGAGCTGGTCAAGGGCGAAGAGACCTCCGAGACCGGCACCACGCAGACGTTCTACCCGGACGGCAGCATCTTCGAGACCACGGAATTCGACTTCGAAACCCTCCGGGCCCGGTTCCAGCAGATGGCCTTCCTGAACAAGGGCCTGCGCATTACGCTGACCGACGAGCGCCGCGCCGCATCGGAAACCTCCAATGATGAGGACCTGAACCTCGACGCCGTCGAGACCGAGGGCGAGATTCCGGCCGAATTCCACACCGTGGTCTACCAGTACGACGACGGCCTGCTGGACTACGTCAAGCACCTCAACTCCGGCAAGAAGGTCGACGTCGTCCACGAGGACGTCATCGCCTTCGAAACCGAGGACACCGAGCGGCACATCGCCCTGGAAATGGCGATGCAGTGGACCAACGCCTACTCCGAAAGCGTCCACACCTACGCCAACACCATCAACACCCACGAGGGCGGCACCCACGAAGAGGGTTTCCGCGCCGCGATGACTTCCCTGATCAACCGCTACGCGCGCGAAAAGGGCATCATCAAGGAAAAGGACGACAACCTCACCGGCGACGACATCCGTGAGGGTTTGACCGCCGTCATCTCGGTCAAGCTGTCCGAGCCGCAGTTCGAGGGCCAGACCAAGACCAAACTGGGCAACTCCGAGGTCAGGGGCTTCGTCCAGCGCGTGGTCACCGACGGGCTCGGCGACTGGCTGGAGCGCAACCCCGGCCCGGCCCGTGACGTCATCCGCAAGGCCATCTCCGCGGCCCAGGCCCGCATGGCTGCCCGCAAGGCCCGCGACAACGCCCGCCGCAAGAGCCCGCTGGAATCCTTCGGCATGCCCGGCAAACTCTCCGACTGCTCGTCAAAGGATCCGCAGAAGTGCGAGGTCTACATCGTGGAGGGTGACTCGGCAGGCGGCTCCGCCAAGCGCGGCCGCAACCCCGAGACGCAGGCCATCCTGCCGCTGCGCGGCAAGATCCTGAACGTGGAACGGGCCCGCCTGGACAAGGCCCTCGGCAACGCCGAAGTCCAGTCCATGATCACCGCCTTCGGCACCGGCATCGGCGAGGATTTTGACCTGGCCAAGCTGCGGTACCACAAGATCGTGCTGATGGCCGATGCCGACGTCGACGGCCAGCACATCACCACGCTGCTGATGACCTTGCTGTTCCGCTACATGCGCCCGCTGATCGAGAACGGCTATGTCTACCTCGCCCAGCCCCCGCTGTACCGGATCAAGTGGTCCAACGCCCCGCACGACTACGTTTACAGCGACCGGGAACGCGACGCCAAGTTGGTGTCCGGCCAGGCCGCCGGCCGCCGCATCCCCAAGGACAACGGCATCCAGCGCTACAAGGGCCTCGGCGAGATGGACTACACCGAACTCTGGGACACCACCATGGACCCCGAGCACCGGACGTTGCTGCAGGTCACCATGGACGATGCCCTCGCGGCCGACCAGATCTTCTCGGTACTCATGGGCGAGGACGTTGAATCCCGCCGAAACTTCATCCAGCAGAACGCCAAGGACGTTCGGTTCCTCGATATCTAGCGGCTTCGGCCCCCTGCATATCCCGGACCCGATATATACCTGAAACGGAAAATATAGACTATGAGTGACGAAACACCGGAAGTCCCCGCCGAATCCGGCGCGGAGCCCGTGCTCGAAGGCAACGTCCTTGATACCGATGTGCTCACCGACCGCGTGGAGCAGGTGGACCTGCAGACCGAAATGCAGCGCTCCTACCTCGACTACGCCATGGCCGTCATCGTCGGCCGCGCCCTGCCGGATGTCCGCGACGGCCTGAAGCCGGTCCACCGGCGCGTGCTCTACGCGATGTTCGACGGTGGCTACCGCCCGGACCGCTCCTTCAACAAGTGCGCCCGCGTGGTCGGCGAGGTCATGGGCCAGTACCACCCCCACGGCGACACCGCGATCTACGACGCCCTGGTCCGCCTGATCCAGGACTGGACCATGCGCTACCCGCTGGCGCTGGGTCAGGGCAACTTCGGCTCGCCCGGCAACGACGGCGCCGCCGCCCCGCGGTACACCGAAACCAAGATGGCCCCGCTGGCCATGGAAATGGTCCGGGACATCGACGAGGAAACCGTCGACTTCCAGGACAACTACGACGGCAAGAACCAGGAACCGACCATCCTGCCGGCCCGCTTCCCGAACCTTCTGGTCAACGGGTCCTCGGGCATCGCCGTCGGCATGGCCACCAACATCCCGCCGCACAACCTCCGCGAGGTCGCCGACGGCGTGCAGTGGTACCTGGCCAACCCGACCGCCAGCCGCGAGGAACTGCTCGAGGAGCTGATCCAGCGGATCAAGGGCCCGGACTTCCCGACGGGGGCCACCATCCTGGGCCACAAGGGCATCGAGGACGCCTACCGGACCGGCCGCGGCTCCATCACCATGCGCGCCGTCGTCAACGTCGAGGAACTCCAGGGCCGCACCTGCCTGGTGGTCACCGAGCTGCCGTACCAGGCCAACCCGGACAACCTGGCGATCAAGATCGCCGAGCTGGTCAAGGACGGCAAGATCTCCGGCATCGCCGACCTCCGCGACGAGACCTCGGGCCGCACCGGCCAGCGCCTCGTGATCGTGCTCAAGCGCGACGCCGTCGCCAAGGTGGTGCTGAACAACCTCTACAAGCACACCCAGCTGCAGGACAACTTCGCGGCGAACATGCTGGCAATCGTGGACGGCGTGCCCCGCACGCTCAGCCTCGACGCCTTCATCCGCCACTGGGTTACGCACCAGATGGACGTCATCGCCCGCCGCACCCGGTACCGCCTGCGCAAGGCGGAGGAGGAAGCGCACATCCTGCGCGCCCTGCTCAAGGCCCTGGACGCCCTGGACGAGGTCATCGCCCTAATCCGCGCCTCCACCACCACCGAAGCCGCCCGCGACGGCCTGATGGAACTGCTGGAGATCGACGAACTGCAGGCCCGGGCCATCCTGGACATGCAGCTGCGCCGGCTCGCCGCCCTGGAACGCCAGAAGATCCAGGACCGGCACGCCGAACTCGAGGCCCTGATCTCCGAGTACAACGAGATCCTGGCCTCCGAGGCCCGCCAGCGGGAAATCATCAGCACCGAACTGGCCGAGATCGTGGCCAAGCACGGCGACGACCGCAAGACCAAGGTCCTGATGGGCTTCGACGGCGACATGTCGATCGAGGACCTCATTCCCGAAGAGGAAATGGTCGTCACCATCACCCGCGGCGGCTACGTCAAGCGCACCCGCAGCGACAACTACCGCTCCCAGCAGCGCGGCGGCAAGGGCATCAAGGGAGCCCAGCTGCGCGGCGACGACGTCGTCGAGCACTTCTTCGTCACCACCACCCACCACTGGCTGCTGTTCTTCACCAACCTCGGCCGCGTGTACCGGGCCAAGGCGTACGAACTGGTGGAGGCCGCCCGCGACGCCAAGGGCCAGCACGTGGCCAACCTGCTGGCGTTCCAGCCGGACGAGCACATCGCCCAGGTCCTGGACCTGCGCGACTACCAGCACGCCCCGTACCTGGTGCTCGCCACCAAGCGCGGCCTGGTGAAGAAGACCCGGCTCGAGGACTACGACACGAACCGGTCCGCCGGCGTCATCGCCATCAACCTGCGCGACGGCGACGAGCTCGTCTCGGCCCAGCTGGTCTCCGAGACCGATGACCTGATGCTGGTCTCCCGCAAGGGCCAGTCCATCCGGTTCACCGCCACCGACGAGGCGCTGCGCCCGATGGGCCGGGCAACCTCCGGCGTGACGGGCATGAAGTTCCGGGAGGACGACGAGCTGCTCGCGGCCGACGTCGTCCAGGACGGCTCGTTCGTCTTCATCGTCACCGAGGGCGGCTTCGCCAAGCGCACGGCCGTGGAGGAATACCGCCTCCAGGGCCGCGGCGGCCTCGGCATCAAGGTCGGCAAGTACCAGGAGGAGCGCGGACACCTGGTCGGCGCCCTGATCGTCCAGGAAGAGGACGAGGTCCTGGTGGTGATGGAAGGCGGCAAGGTGGTCCGCTCGTCCGTGGCCGGCGTGCCCGCCAAGGGCCGCGACACCATGGGCGTCATCTTCGCCAAGCCGGACAAGAATGACCGCATCATCGCCGTGGCCCGCAACAGCGAACGCGGCCTCGAATCCGAGGAAACAGCAGCCGAGGGCAACGCCGGAGATGAGGCTACGCTGCCGGATGACGTAACGTTGGCTGGAGAAAACGGAGCCCGCGAGGGGTCCGGAGACACAACATCAGTACCGGCCCCGGAGTCAGATGAGCCATCAGGGGATGCCGAGCTGGACGAAGACAACCCCGGAGGTAACCCGTGAGCAATTCCGACTCCTATCCCAAGTCGAGCAGTGGCCCCGGCAACGCACGGCAGCCGTCGGCGGCCCCCCGGGTGAATGCGCCGTCGCGTCCGCAGCAGCGCCCCGGCGTCGCGGGCTCCGGCCAGCGTCCCGCGGCCCCCGGCCAGCGGCCTTCCGTCCCCGGGCAGCGCCCCTCGGTCCCGGGCCAGCGTCCGGCCGGCCAGGCCAGCCGCCCGGAAACGGCCGGCGCGCGTCCCGGACAGCCCGGACTGGTCAAGCCGGCCCCCAAGGCCAAGGTGCGCCGCGCCCGCCTGCTGGTGAGCAAGGTTGACCCGTGGTCCGTGCTGAAGATGTCCTTCCTGCTCTCGGTGGCCCTCGGCATCGTCACGGTGGTCGCCGCAATCGTGCTGTGGACCGTCCTGGACCTCACCGGCATCTTCGATCAGGTGGACGGCCTCCTCGGCACCCTGGCCGGGTCCGAGAGCGGCGGCTTCGAACTGAAGAAGGTAGCTTCGCTGGGCCAGGTGGCCTCCTTCGCGGTCATCATCGCCGTGATCAACGTGGTCCTGCTGACCGCCCTGTCGATGCTCTCCGCGGTGCTGTACAACATTGCTGCCACCCTGGTGGGCGGCATCGGTGTGACCCTCACGGACGACTAGAAATACCCGTTTTGCCCGTGATTTAGCGGGTAAATGCCTCGATTTGAGATCGGGCCGGGATGTGCTGTAAAGTCATATCTCGGCCCGATGAGGCATCGGGGCGTATAGCTCAGGCGGTTAGAGCGCTTCGCTGATAACGAAGAGGTCCCAGGTTCAAGTCCTGGTACGCCCACGGAACCTGTACTGGTTCTTGTAAAGGAACGCGCAAGCGGACCGGAACGGGGTGCATGTGAAGAAGTTGCTGGTAGTTGCAGCTACGCTCGCAGGCGTCCTGGTCTACAGGAAAGTGCAGGAAGCCGAAGCCCGGAAAGCAATCTGGAGCGAATCGACCGACACGGTCGACTAGCCGGATTGGCGGGTTGCTCCGATGGGGGCATGGCGCAATTGGTAGCGCACCTGCTTTGCAAGCAGGGGGTTCGGGGTTCGAGTCCCCGTGCCTCCACCATCGAGAAGTCCCGGTCAGCGGAAACGCCGGCCGGGACTTTTGCATTATGCCTCCCTTTCCCGGATTCCGTCACGGCACTGGCCACCGCTGTGCGCGCATTAGGGTTGAGGCGTGACCTTCCTTCTCGCCGCCCTGGGCGTCCTTGGTGTGGCCTCCTCCGGCCCCCTGATCGCCGCCACCCTGGGCGCCACCACCGTCAGCGCCCTCGCCATCGCGTTCTGGCGGAACGCCATCGGTGCCGTGGTGATGGCCGGGCCCGTGCTGGTCCGCCAGCCCCGGCAGTTCGGCCGCGTCACCGGCGCCGAGTTCCGCTGGTCCCAGGCGGCCGCCGTCGCTCTCGCCCTGCACTTCGCCTGCTTCATCACCTCCCTGCAGCTCACCTCCGTGGCCGCCGCCACCGCGCTGGTCTGCCTGCAGTCGGGCTGGATTGCCGTCTTCCAGCTGTTCCGCGGCGTCCGGCACGGCTGGCAGGTCCTGGCCGGGCTGGGCCTGGCTTTCGCGGGCGTGGTTGCCATTACCGGGTTCGACATGGGGACCTCCCCGCAGGCCCTCACCGGGGACCTCCTGGCCGTCGCCGGCGGGATGCTGGCCGGCGTCTACACCCTCGCCGGCGGCAAGGCGCGGCAGACCATGAGCACGGGCGTCTACACCAGCCTCTGCTACGGCATGTGCGCCGCTGTCGTCGCCGTCCTGGCGCTGGCCAGCGGACAGCCCCTGGGCGGCTTCGAGGCGGCCGGCTGGCTGGGAATCCTCGCCATCACCGTCTGCGCGCAGCTGGTGGGCCACACGGCCTTCAACCACCTGCTGGCCACCATGAGCCCGCTGCTGGTGTCCATGATCATCCTGCTCGAAATCCCGGGTGCCGCCCTGCTGGCAGCGGCGTTCCTGGGCGAGAAGCTGCCCGCCGGGACCTATGTTGGGCTGGCCATGATCCTGGTGGGACTCGCCGTCGTGGTCCTCGGCCAGCGCCGCTCACGCGCCGTGCGGCGCAGTGCCGCCCGTCTTGCTGAGCTCGGCACGGACTAGCCCGTTCGGAATTAACTGCGGGTTACTGGCCCCCGCGGCGTACCGGCTGGGCCGTGTTCACGGTGTGCAGGGCACGCAGCAGCTTGGCCGGGAAGTACACCGAGAAGAAGACCACCATGGGTGCCTTGAGCGCCATCTTCTTGACGTTGTGGGCCTTGTAGGTCCGGTCGAAGCGGGTGACGTAGTACCGGTAGTCGCGCGGCGAGTCCTCGAGCCGTCGTGCGGACATCCCGGAGATCATCTGCGGCCAGTACTGTATCCGGAGCTCGTGGTCGGCAAGGTGCAGCGACAGGTCGATATCCTCGTGCATCTCGTCCCGCTCGTCCCGGCAGGTTTCGTCCTTGATGGTTTCCCAGGCCGAGCGGCGCAGGGCCATGTTGGAGCCGAACAGGAAGTGGTACTGGTGCTTGGCGAGCTTGAGCATTAGCTGCCGCATTTTGTCGTCGGCCTTGAGCCCGAAGCGGCGCATCGGCATGTCGTAGTAGACCACCGGGCCGGTCGCGGCTGCGACTGAGGGGTCGGCGAAAGCCTTCTGGACCTGCTCCACCCAGTCCGGCTCCAGGACCGAGTCGGCGTCGATCCGTCCGAGCACATCGCCGGTTGCATGGTTCAGGCCGAAGTTCCGCGTGGGAATCAGCCCTTGGTCACTGTCCTGGCTCATGAGCAGGATCCGGCTCTCCGGGTATTCCTGCTGCATCTGCGCGACGATGTCGGCGGTCCGGTCCTTGGACATGTTGTCCACGACGATGATCTCGTGCGCCGGAACCGACTGGTAGACGGCAGCGATGAGGCACTGCCGGATCACGCTTTCCTCGTTGTACGCCGGGATGACGATGGAGACGGCAGGCAGCAGCGCTGCATCGTCGGGGGAACCCAGCTGGGACTCTTCGCGTGACATCCCCCCAAATTTAGCATCCGGGCGGGTTGGGACCCCGGGTTGGTCGGCACAGATCGGAATAACAAAGGGAGGGCCCCGCCCGTGGCGGTGACCCTCCCTGTGTGGCCGCGGCCGCCTACTGGACGGCGGCAGCGGTGCTTACTTGGTCTTGCCCTCGTCGTTCAGGCTGGCCGCAATGTTGTTCATCGCGGTCTTGGCGTCCGTGGCGACCTTCTTATTGGCATCGGACTTCTCGGCCTCCTTGGCCGCTTCGTCAGCCTTGCTGGCGGCGGCGTCGGTGGCTTCCTTGGCGGCGTCTCCGACCTTGGACGCTGCGTCACCAAGCTTGTCGGCGGCGGCGGAGGAAGCGGAACTGACGGCGTCGGCGGCCTTGGAGGCAGCATGCTTCGCCTCTTCCTTGACCTCGGTGACCGTGGTGGCCGGAACCGGTGCCGGCGTGGCGGGCTTCACCGGGCTGGGGGTCTTCCACGGGTCTTCGACCGGCTTGGACGCCTTCCAGGCGGCGACGCCGGCGGCAACGGCGGCGGTGATGATGCCGAAGATCAGGAATCCGCGGTGCTTGGGCTTCTGCTGCTTGGCGACCTCGCCGGTCACCGCGCGGCTGGCCTCGGAGGCGGCGGCCTTGATCTGCTTGCCGGCAGCCTGTGCCTGCTCCTGCACGTTCTGGACGACGCCGGAGTCAGCGAGACGCTGGGCGACGGCGTCGACGTGGGCCGGGGCGCCCTCAAGGGTGCGGTGGACGGCGTCGGACGCGGCACCGATTTGGTCCGAGAGCTTCGGCAGGTACTCAACCACGACGCGGTCACGCGCGTTGGCGATCACCGGGGTGGCCTTGTCCAGCGCGTCGTGCAGCCGCGGGGTGGCGGCGTCGACGGCATCGTGGATCTTCGGCGCAAGCTGCGCCAGACCGTCCTGGATGCGGGGAGTGACGGTGGCGACGCCGTCGGCCAGGTTGTGGGCCGCAGACTTCAGGCCCTCCTGGATCTTCGGGGAAGCGGTATCCAGGCCCTGCTGCAAGCGCGGAACGGCCCAGTCAACGGCTGCCTCCACCCGGGGGGTGGCCCAGTCCTTGGCGTTTTCCACGGCGCTGGACACCGAGTGCTCCAGCTCACGGGCAATACGATCCGTTTTCTTCACAACTACCTCCCGATTAATGTGACGGTTCTGCAGTTAGCCTACGTGGCCGGAACTCCACCGGCTATTCTCAGCCCTTATTTCGCGGCGATTTCACCCAGCGCGGAACTCAGCCCGCGCCCCTGTACGCCGGAGGCCGCCGTGGAAGAATAGGCCCATGACTGCCATCGCAACTGCAAAAGCAACCATCCACACCAGCATGGGCGACATTGTCGTCAACCTCTTCGGCAACCACGCGCCGAAGACCGTGGACAACTTCGTTGGCCTCGCCACCGGTGAGAAGGCCTGGACCCACCCGGAGACGGGCGAGGACAAGACCGGCACGCCGCTGTACAACGGCACGATCTTCCACCGCATCATCAAGGACTTCATGATCCAGGCCGGCGATCCGCTGGGCCGCGGCATCGGCGGACCGGGCTACAAGTTCGACGACGAGATCCACCCGGAACTGAACTTCAACGAGCCCTACAAGCTTGCCATGGCCAACGCCGGCATCCAGATGGGCCGCGGCACCAACGGCTCCCAGTTCTTCATCACCACCATCCCCACCGGCTGGCTGCAGGGCAAGCACAGCATCTTTGGTGAGGTGGCCGACGAGGAGTCGAAGAAGGTTGTCGACTCCATCGAGGGTGTCCGCACCGGCATGGGCGACCGTCCGGTTGAAGACGTCGTCATCAACAGCATCGACGTCGAAAAGCTCTAGCCTCCGCCATGAGCTACGGAATCCCGTCGGCCGAGCCGTCTGCTGACGTCCCGGTATGCCCCCGCCACCCCGACCGGCCCGCCTACGTGCGGTGCCAGCGGTGTGGGCGTCCGGCATGCCCCGACTGCCAGCGGGCGGCCGCCGTCGGATTCCAATGTGTTGACTGTGTCAACGAAGCCCAGCGCTCCGCGCCGCAGGTCCGCTCCGCCTTCGGCGGGGTGGCCGCGGCAGGCCGACCGATGGCCACCCTGAGCATCATCGCCGCCTGTGCCGTTCTCTATGTCCTGCAGTGGATCGTGCCGAACGACTGGGTCTATCAGAACCTGGCCTTCGCCACGGTTTACGCCACCCCCGAGTTTGGGGCGTTCGAACCCTGGCGGATGCTGACCTCCGCGTTCCTGCACTCCCAGGGCTTCATCCTCCACATCTTGCTGAACATGTACATGCTGTGGATCTTTGGCCAGGCGCTGGAGCCCCTGCTGGGGCGGATCCGCTTCCTGGCCCTCTACCTGATCTCCGCCGTCGGCGGTTCGGTCGGTTACTACCTCCTCACCCCGGCGTACGTTCCCGGCCAGCAACTGGCCGGTGTGGTCGGCGCCTCCGGGGCCATCTTCGGCCTTTTCGGCGCCATGCTGGTGGTGCAGCGGCGCCGCGGCGGCGACACCCGGCAGCTCTGGGTCTTGATCGCGATCAATGCCGTCATCGGGTTCGTGGTGCCGCAGATCGCCTGGCAGGCCCATCTCGGCGGCCTGGTCACCGGTGCCCTCTGCGCGGCGGCCATCGCCTACGTGCCCCGCGGCCGGCGGCAGGGCGTCCTGCAATTCCTGGGCCTCCTCGTGGTGGTGGGCCTGCTGGTTGCAGCCACCGCCGTCCGCGCCGCCACCTCAGCCGCCCTGCCGGTGTAGCTGCGGCTGGGCTGGGTCCAGCTTCGGCTCCTGTTGCGGCGCCAGGACGCCTCGCACCCCGCTCTCCGCGTCGATTTCGGACAGGCGCACCGCATCCTCTCTTGCGCGCCGATTTCGGACAGGCGCGCCCCTGATCCCGCATGCGTTGGTCCGAAATCGTAGCGGTTTCCGTGGCGACTCCCTGTGGGTGGCCGGTCTGACGGTGAAACTAAGCCTGCCTCTCCACCCTCTGAGCTGATTTTGTGCCCGGAGAGGGCGCCCATGGTCCCGCACCGATTATGGACTCAGGCGGAGTTCTCGCACTTTCGCGGCGGTTTCGGACCGCGGCACTTCGGACCCGGGGTGCGCTGGTCCGGAAGCGTAGCGGATCCGCGGTCGGGTGCGGGCGGGCAACAGGAGGGACGGACGCGGCAGAAGCCGGGCGGGCGCTTTTCCACAGGGCTTATCCACATTGTTGGTAACTTACAGCCCTGTAGTTCAAGAACGAGGATGCCCATGAGCCGCCCGTGCTGGCGGAATGAAGCCAATTGGTAACAGTTACACACCGGCTCCTCCACAGCTGTGGATAACTTTTGGGGAATCCAGTGTGGGTAAGTGGACAACTTGTGGGCGTGCAGGCCCGATCTAAGCCGGAATCCACCGAAGTGACCCTGACCTGGACGTATAGATCAGATTTATAGCGGTTATGCACAGACTTTTTCACAGTGTTAATAACTCGATAGCCTAGTTACTCTCTCGTTTGCCCCTCCTCTGCGGCCTAGTTGACGCCTCAATCGAGGGCAGCGCCGCCGTTATCCCCACCTGTGGATAACTTGTGGGTACTCAGCGTGGATAAAGCGCCCCTGGGTGATGGACCTGGCTGGCAGGCGGCTGGTGAGGCCGAGTCTATTAACTGTGACCCCTGTGGGGATCACGTGGATCTCCAAGACCGCGCTGCTCCGACGCATGCAGGGCTTTCATATGGCCGTCGAAGAAGCGTGGGCCTTATCCACAGCCGTTTCCACAGTGTTAATAACTCACAGTCCTGTAAGTCGGTGGACGTAATTCACAGTCGGACCCCCTCAAGCCCCGCCAGCAGGCCGAATTTGCGGGATGGATGAGGTTATCCACTCACTGGATCCACAGCCTGTGGATAACTTTGTTATTCTTGTGCACAGCTGGGGATGAAGAAAGGGAACGATTTCAGTGCCGCGCGGCCGCGTGGAGGCACGGAGAAACGCCCGGGTGTGGCCCCAGGATCGCCCCCGTGGCGGCGGCGTTGGAGCGGCGTGAGCCCCATGGGAGACTGGGACCAAGGAACCCTCTACCGGGGCCACACTCCGGAGCTGCCCCGGCGGTGGCTGTCCATGAGGTGGGTGTCGACCATGCCGATCGCCTCCATCAGGGCGAACATCGTCGTCGGGCCTACGAAGGCGAAGCCGCGCTTGCGGAGGGCCTTCGAGAGCGCCACCGACTCGGGCGAAGTGGTGGGGATGTGGTGCAGCGCCGTCGGCTCCGGCGTCGACTCCGGTTGGAAGCCCCACACAAAGTTCACCAGCCCGCCGTCGTTCCGCAGCTCAACGGTGGCGCGGGCATTCGTAATCGCTGCCTGGATCTTGAGCCGGTTGCGGACGATCCCGGCATCCTGCATCAGCCGCTCGACGTCGCTGTCTGTGAACTCTGCAACGGTGTCCGGGTGGAATTCGGCAAAGGCGGCCCGGAAGGCCGGGCGCTTCCGCAGGATGGTTGCCCAGGACAGGCCGGTCTGGAAAGCCTCGAGGCTGATCCTCTCGTAGAGGCCCTGTTCATCGCGGACCGGGAGGCCCCACTCGGTGTCGTAATAGTCCCGGAGCAGGGGATCGGAGGAGGCCCACACGGGACGGGCCAGGCCGTCGTCGCCGATGACCGTTCCGCCGGTTGCGGTGGCGCCGGTGGTGGTGAAGGGTTCGGTACTCATGGGATTCTCCTGTCCGGGATGACTCCGAGCCTAGCGGGAGCCACTGACGTTATAACCGGGAAAGAATGGCGCCAGAACAACGCTGGCCTTAAACCAACGGACCGGCACACAGGGTGCCGGTCCGGACGCTCGAAAGAGGGGCTAGGAGCGCCAGCGGGTGGTCATCAGGAACCCGACGATGGCGATGCCGAAGCCGGCGATGATGTTGCCCGCGCCCCAGTCCTTGACCGGCAGGGTGCCTTCGCTGATGTAAAACGTGATGATCCACAGCAGGCCGATGATCATCAGGCCGAACATCACCGGCTTGAACCACACCGGGTTCGGCTTGTAGGCCTCCGCGGCGCGAGTCTGCTCGGGTGCGGCAGACCTCTTTCGGGGCTTCGACTCGGGCACGGGTCCTCCTTGGCGGGCGGCTGACGAGGCGCGAACGGCGGCTTGATATCCTGCAAAAAAGAAAAGCCGGCGGACTGCGCAATCGTGGACGGGTTTAAATCCCCACAATTCTAGCTGTTATTCAGGACACAACCGCGCGGACGACGCGGATGCAGAGGGAGGAATCACGGTGCTGCTGCAGAAAGCGGAGTCCGGACACCCTTTAGATGCATCGGGAGCGTCAGCCACGCCAGCGACGCCACGTGACTCAGGGAGCCGCTCCCCGGGCCGGTGGGTGCTGCTGATTGGCGGGGAAATGCTGGTCACCGCGGGCGTGGTGCTCCTCCTGTTCGTCGCGTGGGAGCTCTGGTGGACCAACGTCGACGCCGATTCCCGCCAGCAGGCCGCCGTCGCCGAGTTCGCCCGTTCCCTCGACGGGCCCGCGGCCCCGCCAGCCTCCGCTGCCGCGCCGGATCCCGGACCGCCGCTGGTCGCCGGGGAGCCTGCACCCGGCAGCACGATCGGCGTCGTCTATATCCCGCGTTTTGGTGAGACCTACACCCGGCCTATGGTGCAGGGAACGACGACGGCGGTGCTGGATTCCCTGGGCCTCGGCCACTACGAGGGGACGGCTATGCCGGGCGGCGTGGGCAACGTGGCCCTCGCCGGCCACCGGCAGACCCACGGGGCCGTGCTGGACGCCATCGACAGCCTGGTCCCCGGCGACCGGATCTACATCCAGACCCGCGACGGCTACTACACCTACGTGTTCCGCAACAGCCGGATTGTCCTGCCCACGGCCGTGGACGTGCTGCTTCCGGTGCCCTCCCAGCCCGGAGTGGCCCCGCGGGACCGGTACCTCACCCTCACCAGCTGCAATCCCCGGTTCGGCTCTCAGGAGCGTTTCGTCGCCTATTCGACCATGGAGGGCTGGCAGCCGGCGTCCGCCGGACCACCCGCAGAGATCGCCGCCCAGGTGGCGCGGACCAGAGGGGGCAGCTGAGACATGTACACCTGGATTTTCCGCCACCTCCCCGGCCCCCTCTGGCTGCGCATCGTCACAGCGTTGGTGCTGCTGGCCGGGGTACTGATATTGATGGTTCAGTACCTTTTCCCGTGGATGGCGCAATTCGGCCCATTCACAGATTCAACGATTGGCACGGCACGGCACCCATGAGCGCAACCAAGATCCTGGTCGTGGATAACTACGACAGTTTCGTCTACACCCTGGTGGGCTACCTTCAGGAGCTCGGCGCGGAGACCACGGTGGTCCGCAACGACGACGTCACGCTCGCCGAGGCGATTGAGATGGCGGAGGCGCGCGACGGCGTGCTGATCTCGCCCGGTCCCGGCGCCCCCGCGGAAGCCGGCGTCTGTATCGACCTGATCAAGTGGTGCGGGGAGAACAACAAGCCCATGCTCGGCGTTTGCCTGGGCCACCAGGCCCTGGCCGAGGCCTACGGCGGGACCGTCACCCACGCCCCCGAGCTGATGCACGGCAAGACGTCTCTGGTGGAACACCACGGCGGCAGCGTCTTCGCCGGGCTCCCCTCGCCGTTCACCGCCACCCGCTACCACTCCCTGGCCGCGGTCCGCGAGAGTATCCCGGCAGAGCTGGAGATCACCGCGGAGACCGGCACCGGCGTCGTCATGGGCCTGCAGCACCGCTCCGCACCGCTCTGCGGTGTCCAATTCCACCCCGAATCGGTCCTGACCGAAGGCGGCTACCTGATGCTGGGCAACTGGCTTGAGTCCCTCGGCATGGCCGGCGCCGCCGAGAGCGCCGCCGTGCTGAGCCCCCTGATCAAGCACTGACCAGCACGGTCCGGAACTACCCCACGGTCAGAGGCCGCCGAGAAGTCCGCCGGAACTGTTGTTGCCGGAGTCCTTGCCCGTTTTGGTGGGCGTCGGTGTGGGCGTGGGCGTCGGTGTCGGCGCGGGTGCCTTCGCCACGGTCACGGTGATGGTCTTGCCTTGCTCCACGGTGGAGTCCGCGGCGTCGCTCTGGCCCGTGACCTTGCCCGGTTCGACCTGGGAGTTCTCCACCTCGGTGACATTGGCGTTCAGACCCGCGTTCTTCAGTGCGGCCTCCGCCTCGGCCCGCGGCAGGCCGACGAGCTGGGGAACCATCACCTTGCCGGTGGAGACGATGATCTCGACCGTGCTTCCCACCGCCACGCTCTGGCCGGGCGCGGGGTTGGTGGTGATGACGATCCCGGCAGGAACGGTGGCGCTGTTATTCAGCGTGGTCTTTGGCGCGCCCGTCAGTCCGGTCCGCCGCAGCACGTCGCGGGCGTCCGCCTCGGTCCGGCCGGGCAGGTCCGCGGGAATCTTGATGACACTGGGTCCCTCGGAGATATTCAGCGTGATGTCCGAGTTCCGCTCCAGACTGCTGCCTGCCGACGGCACGGTTCCCACCGCGGTTCCCTTGGGAATGGTCTCGTGCTGAACGCGGCTGATCTGCGGCTTGAAACCAACGTTGTAGAGCTTCTGCAACGCCTCGGATTCACTAAGGGATGCCACAGACGGCACGTCGACCTTCGCCACCGGCGCCGGCTGCTGGTTGACCATGTTGTACAACCACAGTCCGCCACCGGCCAGGACCAGCAGGGTGAAGATGATCAGCGTCGCAATCCACATCCGGCGGCGGGACTTCTGCTGGCTGCTGGGCTCGCCTTCGGCCGGCAGGTCCAGCGGCATGCCGCCGCTGTCGGGAACCTCGAGGGCACCGACCGCAGCCCCGCCGTCGTCGTGCCCGTCCAGGGACAGGCGCCCGGTGGGCGCATCGTCAAGGAACTTCGCGCCCGTCAGGGCGAACGCCGCCGTGGGCACATCGGCCGGCGACTCGACCGTGTTCGTCGGGTCGGTGGGTGCCTCGCTGCTGGGCAAGGCCGCGACGCCGACGCCGTTGCGCGCCGCGCGCAGCGCCTGACGAAACGCGGACGCGTCCTGGAAGCGGTCCGCCCGGTTCTTCTGCAGCGCCTTCGCCAGCACGCTGTCCAACGCCGGAGAGACCTCCGGGTTGAGGCTGCTGGCCGGCTCCGCGATCTCCCGCACGTGCTGGTACGCGACGGACACCGGGCTGTCGCCGACGAACGGCGGCCGTCCCGTCAGCATCTCGTACAGCAGGCAGCCCGCCGAATACAGGTCGCTCCGGGCGTCCACGGTTTCGCCGCGGGCCTGCTCCGGGGACAGGTACTGGGCCGTCCCCACCACGGCCTGCGTCTGGGTCATGGTGGCCGAGGAATCAGCCATGGCCCGGGCGATGCCGAAGTCCATCACCTTGACGCTGTTGGTGTCCGGGCAGTACATGACGTTTGCCGGCTTGATGTCCCGGTGCACAATGCCCGCCTGGTGGCTGTACTCCAGCGCGGACAGCACGCCGAGCGCGAAGTCGACGGCCTGGTCGATGGTGACGTCCTTGGCCCGGATCAGGTCACGGATGGTCCTGCCGTCCACGTACTCCATCACGATGTACGGGACCCTGACCTGATCGTCGTGGCCGCCGGGGACCGAGTGGTCCCCGGTATCGAACACGGCCACGATCGAGGGGTGGTTCAGGGCCGCGACGGCCTGCGCCTCGCGTTTGAACCGGGCCTGGAACTGCGGATCGCGGGCCAGGTCCGGCCGCAGCAGCTTGATTGCGACGGTCCGGCCCAGCCGGGTGTCGAGGCCGCGGTACACGTCCGCCATGCCGCCGCGGCCGATCAGCTCACCCAGCTCATAGCGCCCGCTGAGGACGCGCCGGGTGTTCGCCGTGCCGCTGTCCTCCCGGTGCGAAGGAGTTCGGGGTGAGGTGGTCACAACGGCCTACTTGGTGGGGGTGGGGCTGGGGGACGGGGTCTGCGCGGCCGGGGCGGCAGCCAGGTGGTAGGTCACGACCGATCCAGCCTGGACCTGGGTTCCGGACGCCGGTTCGGAGCTGACGAAAGTGCCCTCCTGCTGGTTCTTGGTACCCGGCAGCGGGTCGCCCTTCTGCCAGCGCAGACCGGCGGCCTCGATGGCCTGCTGCACCGACGTTTCGCTGGCGCCCTGCTTGAACTGGGGCACGGCGACCATCTGGGGACCGGATGAGTACGTCACCGTGATCACGTCACCGCGCTGCACCGGCCCGGAGGGGTTGATGTCCGTTACGGTGCCGGGCGTGGACGGATCCGCTACCTGGTTGCCCTTGACCTGCAGCCCCATTCCGATCAGCTGGCTGCGCACGTCGTTGTACTGCCGTCCCAAATATGACTCCGGCACCAGGTTGATGGCAGGCGGTGTGGACACCGTGGGCGTCGCCGAGCTGACGGTCGGCGTCGGCGTGGGGGTGGACGACGTCGGGGCCGCCGTCGTGGACGCCGGCTTGGACGTCGTGGCGGTGGAGGACGGGAACAGGCTGCCGGCCTGCGAGACCACGATCCCGACCAGGACGAAGAGCACCAGCAGGATCAGGGCGATCAGCGGCCAGGTCCATGGGCTGCGGCCGCGGCGCTTGGGCTCCTCCTCCGGCTCATAGCCGTCGTAGTCCTCCTCGTCCTCCTCCGGCAGCCAGTTGCGTTCGGCGGCCAGGGCGTCGGCCCGGTTCAGGGCATTGCGCGCGCCGTAGCCGCTGGCGGCCGCGGCACCCGCAGCCAGCCCCGCGGCGGCGCCGGCACCGGCGGCTCCGACCACGGGCAGGGCGGAGGTGCGGTTGTCCCCGCCGATCACGCCGGTAGCGGCGGTCTGGACGCTCGTGGGAGCGGTGACGGGACCGTTGGTGTCCTCGAAGAGCAGCATGCCGGGGACCGCTGCGTGCGCGGCGGCGATGTCACCGTTGCGGATTGCGTCCGCGGCTTCGGCCAGCTTGATAGCGTCGGCCGGGCGGTTCTTCGGATCCTTGGCGAGCATGGACATCAGCAGCGCCCGGACCGGGCGCGGCAGGGTGTCCGGCAGCGGCGGCGGGGCGTCGTTGACCTGGGCCAGGGCGATGGCGATCTGCGATTCGCCCGAGAACGGCCGGTGGCCGGTCAGGCATTCGTAACCGATGACGCCGAGGGAGTAGATGTCCGAGGCGCCGGTGGCCGTCTGCCCGGTGGCCTGCTCCGGGGCCAGGTACTGGGCGGTGCCCATCACCTGGCCCGTCTGGGTGAGGGGAACCTGGTCCGCCAGGCGGGCGATGCCGAAGTCCGTGACCTTGACCCGGCCGTCCGGCGTGATCAGCAGGTTTCCGGGCTTAATGTCGCGGTGCACCAGGCCCTGGGCGTGCGCCACCGACAATGCCCGGGCGGTCTGCGAGATCATCGACAGCGTCCGCTCCGGCGAGAGCACCTGCTCGTGCTCGATGATGCTGCTCAGCGGCTGGCCGGGCACCAGTTCCATCACCAGGTAGGCCGAGCCCTCCTCCTCGCCGTAGTCGAAGACGTTGGCGATGCCGACGTGGTTGAGCAGGGCGGTGTGCCGAGCCTCGGCCCGGAACCGCTGCAGGAAACCGGGGTCGCCGGTGTATTCCTCCTTGAGGACCTTGATCGCGACGATCCGGCCGAGGATCAGGTCCTTGGCCTTCCAGACCTCGCCCATACCGCCGATCGCAATCCGGGTGGTCAGCTGGAATCTGCCGCCGAGGGTGATACCCGATGAAGGCCTCACTTGTTCAACACCGCCTCAAAAATCTTCTTCGCATTAGGACTGGTTAGCTGTGCTCCGGTGGTGATGTCCACGCCTTGCATGACGATGGTGACAGCCACTTGCGGGTCATTGGCCGGGGCGAACCCGGTAAACCACGAGTTGTTCTTCCCGTCGCCGAGTTCCGCGGTGCCGGTCTTGCCGGCCACCTGGACGCCCGGAACGGCCGCGCCCTTGGCGATGCCGTCGCTGACCACGCTGGCCATCCACTCGCTGATCTGCCGGGCGATCTCCGGCGTCGTGGAGGTCCGCAGTGACTCCGGCTTCGGTTCGTTGATGATCCGCAGATCGGGGGCCCGGAGGGTCTTGATCAGGTTCGGTTTCATTTCGACGCCGCCGTTGGCGATCGCCGAGGTCATCAGGTTGATCTGCAACGGGGTGGCCCGCACGTCGCGCTGGCCGATCGCGGACTGGGCCAGGCCGGCGTCGTCCAGCGGTTCGGTCGGGAAGAAGCTCTTCGCCGAGTCCAGCTTCAGCTGGTCGCCGAAGTCCTGGCCGAAGCCGAACTTGGCCGCCTGGTCCGCGATGGCCTTCTGGCCCAGGTCGAGTGCGATCTTGGCGAAGGGGGTGTTGCAGGACTGCTGCAGGGCGAACGCGAAGGACGCCGTATCCCTGGTGTAGCAGTTGCCGCCGGCGTAGTTCGGCAACTTGTACTGGATGCCGGGAAACGGCAGCTCCGCCGGGTTGGGCAGTTCGCTGTCCTTGTTGTACTTCCCGGAGCCCAGGGCGGCGGCGGTGTCGATGATCTTGAACACCGAGCCGGGTGCCAGCAGCGCGCCGGTGGGGCCGCTGACCGACTGGTTCAGGTTGATGCCCGGGATCTTGTTCAACGCCGTGATGTTCGCGGCCTCGGCGTCGCTGTCCTGGGTCGCCACGAGGTTCGGGTTGTAGGACGGCTTGGACACCATCGCCAGGATGGCGCCGGTCTTCGGGTTGGTCACCACGATCGAGCCGCGCTGGCCGTCCGGAATCAGGTCGTAGGCGAGTTTCTGGATCTTCGGATCCAGGGTCAGCTCCACCGAGGCGCCCTTGGGCTGGTTGCCCAGGAAGAGCTGGCCGACGCGGTCCAGGAACAGCTGGTCCGAGCTGCCGGCGAGCTGCTCATTCATGGCCAGCTCCATGCCGGTCAAGCCATAGTTCCGGGAGAAGTAGCCGGTGACGCCCGCGTAGAGCTCCGGCTGCGTGTAGGTGCGCTGGAACTGGCAGCTTTCACTGCCCGGCACGGACTGGGCGATCGGGGTGCCGCCGACGATGATGGCGCCCCGGTCGTTGCAGTAGTTCTGGATCAGTGTGCGGGTGTTCCAGGCGTTGGCCTTCAGTTCGTCGGCGCCAACCACCTGCACGTAGCTCAGGGCCCCGAAGATCAGCGCGAACATGGCGATCGCGGCGATCCAGGAGTTTCGGATGGCCTGGTTCACAGGGAGGTCACCGCCTCGGTCGGAGCGTCTGGACTGGAAGGTTTGCCGGGCCGGGGCGCGGGGGCGGCCGCGGGCTTCGGCGGGACGGCCGGTGCGTCGGCGCGGGTCTCGGGAGCCTGGCCCGGCGGCAGCGGCGTGGTGTCGACCGGGCCGCGGGCGGTGTGCGAGATCATCAGCAGCAGCCCCACGATGATCCAGTTCGCCAGCAGCGACGAACCGCCGGCGGCCAGGAACGGCGTGGTGAGGCCCGTGAGCGGGATCAACCGGGTGACGCCGCCGATGACGACGAAGCACTGGAGCGCGACGGCGAAGGACAGGCCCGTGGCCAGCAGCTTCCCGAACGCGTCCCGGGTGCCCAGGGCGGCGCGGAAGCCGCGGGTGAAGAGCAGCAGGTACATGAGCACGATTGCGAACAGTCCGATCAGGCCCAGTTCCTCACCGAAGGAGGCGACGATCATGTCGCTGTTTGCGAAGGGGACCAGATTGGGCCGGCCCTGGCCCAGGCCGGTGCCGACGAGGCCGCCGTTGGCCATGCCGAAGAGACCCTCGACAATCTGGCGGCTGCCGCCGAACTCGCGGCCGTAGACCTCCTCCGTGAAGGCGTTCCACCAGCCGTCGATCCGGAGCGCCACGTGGGAGAAGACCTTGGCGGCAGCGAACCCGCCGGCCACCATCAGGACGACGCCGATGATGACCCAGCTGATCCGGCTGGTGGCGACGTAGATCATCACGAGGAACAGACCGAAGAACAGGATGGAGGTGCCCAGGTCGCGCTGGAAGATCAGCACGCCGATGCTGACCAGCCAGGCCGTGATCATCGGGCCCATGTCCTTGATGCGGGGGAACTGCACGGGGCCGACCTTGCGGCCGGCGAGCAGGATGAGGTCCCGGTTCGAGGAAAGATACCCGGCGAAGAATATGGCGAGGGTGATCTTGGCGACCTCGCCGGGCTGGAAGGTCATCGAGCCCAGCTTGATCCAGACGCTGGCGCCTAGTACCTCGCCGGCGGAGATGCCGGGGACGAGCGGGAGGACCAGCAGCACCGCACTCGCGGCGAGCGAGATGTAGGTGAATCGGCGCAGCAGGCGGTGGTCCTTGAGGAAGAACACGACGGCGATGGCGACGGCCATGGCCACCAGCGTCCACCGGAGCTGGTTGTTGCCGGTGTCCTCGCCGACGCGGTCGAGGCGGTGGATCATGGCCAGGCCCAAGCCGTTGAGGGCGATGACCAGCGGAAGTATTACCGGATCGGCATACTTAGCCCGGAACCGCAGCACCAGGTGGAAGGCCAGAGCGGCGGCGGTCAGCAGCCCGGACTGGAACCAGAAGTCTGTGTCGAAGGCCTTCTGCCGGTCCACACCCACGAGGGCGTTGGCGCCGATGCCGACCAGGAGCGCGAGGATCAGCAGGACCAGTTCAACGTTGCGGCGGGGCTTGGGCGTGGGATCGATGGGTGTCATTTTGATCCCTCGCAGTTCGGTGTGGGGGTGGGCCGGGCGGAGCCGGATGGCGCCGGGGCGGCCGCGGAGCCGGACGGTGAAGCGGTCGTCTGCGCACTGGGGCCGGCCGTGCCGGTGGGGCTGGGGCCGGGGGAGGGTGTCAGGCACTCATCGGCGGGGGAGGTCAGGCCGGTGCGTTCCAGGTTCTTCACGATCCGCTGCGCGTCGTACAGGTCCCGGGCCGGGACGGTCTGGCGGACCCGCTGCTGGGAGAACTCGGGCAGGTCGGACATCTTGATGTCGGTGACCGTCTCCAGGGTGGAGAGCGGAATCGGTCCCAGCTGCTGGGAGACGCCGTTGAAGATCGCCACGTGCTGGTTGTGCTCGCCGATGTAGTACCGGGTTTGGGTCCAGGCGTAGCCCAGCCACAGTCCGAGCCCCAGCACAACCGCGATGGCGGCGGCGATCGAGATGGTCAGCCAGCGGCGGCGCTTGACCGGTGGCTTGATTTCGTCGGTTTCCTCGCGGGCCGGATCGGCCTTGTGGGTGAGGACGGTTGCGGCGCGGCGGGCCACGGTGCGGCCGGCGATCGACGGAATGGATCCGCTCTCGGCGGCGGAGGCGGCGGCGCCGACGAGTTCGTGCGGGCGGCTGGACAGTTCTTCACGCAACACCTCGGCGGAGAGGTGCTCGCCGAGGTTGGGATCGGTGGCCGGTGACGGTTCGTCCGCGGCCTTTCCGGCGTCGCCGTCCTTGGCCCCGTCGCCGGTGGTGTCCTTGGAACCGGGCATGCTGGCCGCGTAGGTGCTGCCGGCCGCATCGGCTTCCGCGGCGGCGGTCGCCGCACCGGCGGCTGCGCCGGCAGCAGGCTCGCCGGAGGGCTTGCCGGCGTCGGTCGTCTCGGCGGGCGGCTGCACGGTGGCAGACACGGCTCGGGGCAGCACCACCTCAACTGCGGCGGTGTTGACGTCGTCACCGGTCTGCTCGGCGATGTCGAGCACCACCACGGTCACGTTGTCCGGGGAACCCGCCTCGAGGGTGAGGTCCACCAGCGTTTCGGCGCATTCGCGCAGGCTCTTCGTCTCGCGGATGGTCCGCTCCACGACGTGGCCGGCCACGTAGTTCAGGCCGTCCGAGCAGAGCAGCCAGCGTTCCCCGGGCTGGACGTCGAGGATGTCCAGGTCGAGTTCGGGGCTGGCGTCCACGTCGCCCAGGACGCGCATCAGGACGTTCTTGTGCGGGTGGGTTTCGGCTTCCTCCGGGCGGAGGCGGCCCTCGTCGATGAGCCGCTGCACGAAGGTGTGGTCCACGCTGACCTGCTCGAAGACCCCGTTACGCAGCCGGTAGGCACGGGAGTCGCCGATGTGGGCGAAGTGCAGCTTGCCGCCGGCTAGCAGGAGGGCGGTCACGGTGGTGCCCATGCCGGCGAGCTTCGGGTTCATGTGGACCAGCTCGGAGAGCAGGGAGTTGGCCGTCTGGATCTCGTCGGCCAGGACGGTGTCCGCCTCGCCGGCCGCGGTGTCGTAATCGTCGCGGTCCAGGTGGATCATGTCCAGCACGGTCGCGGCGGAGGCGACGTCACCGCCGGCGTGGCCGCCCATGCCGTCCGCGACGACGGCGAGGTGCCGGCCGACGTAGGCGGAGTCGTCGTTCTTGGAGCGGACGCGGCCGACGTCGGAGCGCGCGGCGTAGCGCATGATGAGCGGCCGCTCCTGGGCAGATGCCTGGTTCGCGGGGGTTTGGGTAGCAGCCACGGCTACGGCCTCAATTCAATGACCGTCTTGCCGATTCGCACGGGGACTCCCAGCTCCACCGGGAGGGCCCGGGTCAGCTGCTGCTCTGCGAGATAAGTGCCGTTGGTGGAACCGAGGTCCTCGATGAACCAGCGGCTGCCCTGCGGGAACAGGCGGGCGTGCCGGCCGGAGGCATAGTCGTCCTCGAGGACCAGGGTGGCTTCCTGCGCGCGGCCCAGCAGGATGGGGCTGGCCGCCAGCGGCAGGGTGGTGCCCTTGAGGGGACCCTCCGTCACTACGAGCTGGCGGGCCTGCTGCTTCACCGGCGCCGGTGCGGGCTCGGCCAGGGACGGGTTGCGGCGTACCTGCCGGGCGGTGGGGGCACCGGCGGCGGCCTTCCGGCCGATCATCAGGTCGCGCCGCATGGCCGAGACAATGCTGAAGATGAGGACCCAGAGCAGGATGAGGAAGCCAAACCGCAGGGCCGTTATGGTCAGTTCGCTCACGGGCGGCCGCCCTGGCTGGGGGGCAGAAGGCGGAAGATGATCTTGGTCCGTCCCATGGTGATGGTGGCGCCGTCGGAGAGTTCCGCGGAGCCGACTACTTTGTGTCCGTCGACGTAGCTGCCGTTGGTGGAACCCAGGTCGATGGCCTGGGCCGTGCCGTGGCCGGACCGGATTTCCAGGTGCCGGCGCGAGACGCCAGTGTCATCGATCAGGATGTCCGCCTCCGAGGAGCGGCCGAGGACGACCGAGGGCGCATTCAGCGAATACCGCTGGCCGTTGATGTCGAGCACCGGCTGCAGGTTCGCCGCGGGCTGCCGTGGCGGCGTGACCGGCATCGGCGCGGGCGCGGCGGCCTGGGCCCCGCCGGACTTTTCGGTCCGGGAGGTGATGTCGAAGTCGCCTGCCTTGCGGTCGCCGTCGTGGCGGAAGCTGATCCGCACGGGACCCTGCAGGGTGTAGCCCTGGCTGCGGACGTGGTTGATGACGACGTCGCACAGTTCTTCGGCCAGCGGGGTTCCCCATTCCTGGGCCCGTTCGAAATCGTCGCCGCTGAGCAGTACATCGAAGACGTTGGGGGCCAGTGTGCGGCCGGCGGCGATGGTGATGGCCTTATCGTCCACCTCGCGGCGGAGGTGGCTGGCGATCTCGACCGGCTCTACCCGCGCTCGGGAACCGGTGGAGAAGACGCCGCGGACGGCCTTTTCAATGCCGCGCTCGACCTTGTCCAGCAAGCCCATGGTCCCTCTCCTTTCCTGACAGCTGCGGGGCAGCGTTTTGTTCCGGAACTCGGTTTCCAACTAACGCGGGAGTCCGCCGGGATCGGGCACTCCTACATCAGATACTACTGTCCATGGCTGGGAATGGCCTTAATGCGGCCCGCCGTCGGGGCTGTTATTCCTCGGGTCGCCACCGTCGCTGACGTGGGCGGATGCCCGTCAGGGCGGCAGTGTGACGGCGGCCGGACGGGGCGGACAGCCGCCCGGCGGCGGGCCTGGAAAGCGGGTGCACGGCGGTCGAAAATGGCCCCTTGAGACGCCTCCAGGAGGGGCTGAAACGACCGATTAGTGTTTTCCCGCAGGTGTCCGTTATGCTTGATCTCGCTGCTTTCACGAGGCGGAGGTTCCGGAAACGGACTACCGCCGAGCGGAAGAAGTTGCGCGCGAGTGGCGGAACGGCAGACGCGCTGGCTTCAGGTGCCAGTGTCCGAAAGGGCGTGGGGGTTCAAATCCCCCCTCGCGCACGCATTCAAAGAACCCCGGTCTTAGGACCGGGGTTCTTTTGTTTTTCCGGCGCGGTCCCCTTCGGCGGGCCGCTCCCGCAGCGAGACTTTGCCCGGAGACGCCAGACGGCCGTATTCCCAGCGGACGTTCACATCCCGGCCAACCCGTGACCCCCGGAAGTTCAGCTGCCGCCGTGAGCATGGTCCGCGTGACTTCACCATGCAAGGCCCACGAGGCCATCACCCCCGCTCTTTCTCCCAGCCGCCGAGGCTTCCTCGCCGCCGCCATGACCGGCGCGGCCCTGACGCTGGCCCCCATGAACTTCGCGGCCGCCGCCGACGGCAGCGCCACCACCAAAACCCTCACCGGCCACCTCAATCCCGGTGCCGCCGACTTCGTCTACCTGCCGGTCGAGGTCCCCGCCGGGGTCAACAAGATCAGCGTCAGCTACAGCTACAGCAAGCCCTCCGTCGCCGCCGGCCTGCTGAACAACGCCTGCGACATCGGCGTCTTCGACGAGAAGGGCACCGCACTGTCCGGTAAGGGATTCCGTGGCTGGTCCGGCGGATTCCGGACCGAATTCTTCATCAGCGCCGCCGAAGCCACCCCCGGCTACCTGCCCGGCCCCGTGGGAAAGGGCACCTGGAACATCGCGCTCGGCCCCTACCAGGTGGCCGAACAGGGCATGGACTACACCGTCACTGTCACCTTGGACTTCGGCCCGGACGCCGCACCCTACCGTCCGCAATATCCGCCGCAGCAGGTGGCCGGCAAGGGACCGGGCTGGTACCGCGGCGACGCGCACCTGCACACCGTCTACTCCGACGGCAAGCGCACCCCCGAGGAAGTGGCCGCGGGTGCCCGTGCCGGCCGCCTGGACTTCGTGATCAGCACCGACCACAACACCCCGGCCTCACACGGCGCCTGGGGCCCGCTGGCCGGAAACGACCTGCTCATCCTCACCGGCGAGGAGGTCACCACCCGCAACGGCCATTACCTGGCGCTGGGGCTGGAACCGGGCGACTGGATCGACTGGCGCTACCGCGCCCGGGACAAGGGCTTCGAACAGGAGGCGCAGCACATCCACGCCTCCGGCGGCCTGGTGGTCCCCGCCCACCCCTACTGCCCCTACGTGGCCTGCCGCTGGAAGTTCGGCTACGCCGACGCCGACGCCGTCGAGGTCTGGACCGGCCCGTGGACCGCCGATGACGAGTACGCCATCAACACCTGGGACTCGATGCTGGCCCAGTCTGCCCGCACCGGCGGCCGCTGGCTGCCCGCCATGGGCAACAGCGACGCCCACAGCGCACCGCAGGTGATCGGCCTCCCGCACAACGTGGTCTACGCCAATGCCCTGTCCCGGGACGGCGTGCTGGAAGGCATCCGCACCGGGCGCAGCTGGATCGCCGAATCCGCGGACATCACCGTCGACTTCGGCGTCGCCGTCGGCGGCCGCACCGCCGGCGTGGGCGAGCGGATCGCGGCGGCCCCGGACGCGCGGGTCACCGTCACGGCCAAGGTCTCCGGCGTCGCCAACGGCGTGGTCCGGTTCATTACCGACGAGGGCCAGACCCAGCAGTTCACCCTCCCCGCCTCCGGGACCGGCACCTGCACCTGGCTGACGACGCCGCAGCTCGCGGCCTACATCCGGGTGGAGGTCCGGCACCCGCTGCCCGACGGGACGGCCAGCAACGGAACGGCGATGGGCACCACGCTCCAGCTCGGTCCCATGGCGGCGCTGACCAACCCGGTGTTCTTGGACGCCAAGTAGCCCGCCCGGAAGGCTGCGCCTAGGATCTCAGGGCGCCGAAGCCCGCGATCAGCGCCTCCAGACCCAGGCTGAAGGCGGTGTCCGCCTGGTTGGCGTAGCCTTCCGTGCCCAGGCTGGCGACGGCGGCGGTGAAGTTCGGCGTCGACGCGGCGAGGCTGCCGGCGTCGAAAATGTCCGCCGGCGCCGTGACGTCGTAGGCCGAACCGAAGATAAAGGACTCCAGTGCCACGATGGCCGCGACGATCCGGTCCTGCGGGAAGCCCGCGCGGCGGAAACCGGCGCTGACCGCCTCGTACATGGCCAGGGTCTTCGGCGCGTCCGCCACCGGCAGCACGGCAATGACCGGAATCAGCGGGGTGTGCCGGGAGAACACGTCCCGGTAGCTCCAGGCCCATTCCCGCACGGCCTGCTCCCAGGGCAGGGTCTCGAACGCCGAGACATCGACGAACGAGGTCAGGTGGTCCTGCACTAGCACCAGCACCTCGCGCTTGGAGGCCACGTGGTTGTACAGGGCCGACGGCGCCACGTTGAGCGTTTTCGCCAGGGCGGCCATGGTGAACCCGTCGTAGCCACTCTTGCGCACCAGTTGCAGGGCCGCCGCGGTGATGCCGTCCTGGTCCAGGACCGCGGCGGCGGGGCGGCCGACGCGGCGGCGCGAGACCGCCGGGCGGTGCGGTTCCGTGGTGGCGTTGCTGGCTGCCGGCATGCCCTGCCCTTCTCTTCCTGCGGATCCGGGAAGCTCCCGGCGGGTGTCCTCTGGATTATTCCACCGACGGCAACCTTGCGCCGGGGTCTTCCCTCCGCGCCCCTCCGGCGTTATAGTCGTCACTAAATGAATGGCATTCATTTAGTGGTTCGCATCACTCAGCGGACCCCGGAGAGGACATCATGCTGGAATTTGACCGCGACGTCGCCATTGTCGGAGCCGGCCCCGCGGGCCTGACCGCGGCCCGTGAACTGCGGAAGGCCGGGCTGAGCGTGGCCGTGCTGGAGGCCCGGGACCGCGTGGGCGGCCGGACCTGGACCAACACCATCGACGGCGCCATGCTGGAGATCGGCGGCCAGTGGGTCTCCCCGGACCAGACCGCCCTCCTGGAACTGCTGGACGAACTCGGGCTCGAAACCTACGACCGCTACCGCGACGGCCGGGCCGTCTACCTCGGAGCGGACGGCAAGCGCACCCTCTACACCGGCGACACCTTCCCGGTCAGCGAGACGACGGCGGCCGAGATGGCCAAGCTGACCGAACTGCTGGACACCCTCGCCGCCGAGATCGGCCCCACCGAGCCGTGGGCCCACCCCAAGGCCCGCGAGCTGGACACCATCTCCTTCCACCACTGGCTCCGCCAGAACTCCACCGACGAGGAAGCCTGCAACAACATTGGCCTCTTCATCGCCGGCGGCATGCTCACCAAGCCGGCACACGCGTTCTCCGCCCTGCAGGCCGTGCTGATGGCAGCGTCGGCCGGCTCCTTCACCCACCTCACCGACGAGGACTTTATCCTGGACAAGCGCGTGGTGGGCGGCATGCAGCAGGTCTCCGTGCTCCAGGCGGCGGAACTGGGCGACGACGTCGTCCTCTCCAGCCCGGTACGCAGCATCACCTGGGCGGACGACACCGCCACCGTGGTCTCCGACCGTGCCACCGTCACCGCGCGCTACGTCATCATGGCCGTCCCGCCGAACCTGTACTCCCGCGTCTCCTACGACCCGCCGCTGCCGCGCCGCCAGCACCAGATGCACCAGCACCAGTCCCTGGGCCTGGTCATCAAGGTCCACGCCGTCTACAGCTCGCCGTTCTGGCGCGAGGAGGGCCTCTCCGGCACCTGCTTCGGCGCCGACGCCCTGGTCCAGGAGGTCTACGACAACACCAACCACGAGGACCCGCGCGGGACCCTGGTGGGCTTCGTCTCGGATGAAAAGGCGGACGCCATGTTCGAACTCAGCGCCGAGGACCGCCGCCGCGCCATCCTCGAATCGATCGCCGGGTTCCTGGGCCCGAAGGCGCTGGAACCGGAGGTTTACTACGAATCCGACTGGGGCTCGGAGGAGTGGACCCGCGGAGCCTATGCCGCCAGCTACGACCTGGGCGGCCTGCACCGCTACGGCAAGGACCAGCACGCCCCCGTCGGTCCCATCTACTGGGCCTCCTCCGACCTCGCGGCCGAGGGATACCAGCACGTCGACGGCGCCATCCGGATGGGCCGCCAGGTGGCCGCCCGCATCGTCGCCGCCGCCGACCGGCTCCCGGCCGGCCGCTGACCCGGCGCGCCACCCCGTGACCCAGCTTGTGACCCGGCTTGTGACCCAGTCCAGCACCCAACCAGAGAGGTCGGTCAGTATGCGATATGTAGTGGGATATTCCGCGAACGCCAGAGGCCGCGACGCCGTCAACCTGGCCGTCTCCCTGGCCCGTGGCCGCGGGGCCGCCCTGGACCTCGTCGTCGCCATTCCGGAGGCCGCGCCGTTCAACGCCGCGCACGCTCCCGCCGCCGGCTACGACAACTACCTGCACCAGCAGGCGCAGGAATGGCTCGACGAGGGGCTGCGGCTGATCCCCGCGGACGTGCCCGCCTCGGCGCACATCCGCAGCGGCGAATCCGACGCCCAGACCCTGATCGATGCCTGCGAGGAGTTCGGCGCGGACATGCTGGTCATCGGCGCCACCAGCAACGGGCTTTTCAAACGGTTCACCGTGGGCTCCGTGGCCGGCGCCCTGCTGCACGCCGCCACCGTGCCGGTGGCCCTCGCCCCGCACGGCTACCACCGGCGCGAAGCGCTGACCCGGGTCAGCTGCGGGCTGGGCGACCGGCCCGGCGCCGAGGAACTGCTGGACTACGCCGTGTCGATGGCCACCAACCGGCACGTCCCGCTGCGCGTCGTCTCGCTGCTCACCCTCGACGAGGGCGACTCGGCCGAGGCCGCGGAAACCGCCCGCGCCTACGCCGCCCGCCACCTCGCCGCCGCCCTGCCGTCCATCGGCACTGCGGGGGAGTCCGGCAGCCCCGGCGCCGACGGCGGGCCCGCAGCGGCCGCCCACCCCTCCGACGTCGTCGTGGCCCAGGGCCGCAGCGTCGAGGAGGCCGTGGACCGGCTCGACTGGGAGGACGGCGAAATCCTGCTGATCGGCTCCAGCCGGCTGGCCCGGCACCGCTCCATCTTCCTGGGCAGCACCGCCAACCGGATCCTGCGCGCCCTGCCGGTTCCCATGATCGTGGTCCCCAGCGACTACGAGCTCAAGAGCCCGTCCCATTCACCGTTGAATGACCCATCCCGAGAGGCACAAGCATGAGCATCAAACACGCGACGTCCGGCGCCGCCGGCACCGTGCAGCAGCACGGTCTGAGCGAGAAGGGATTGAAGGCCGGCTCGGTGGGCCTGATCGGGGCCGTGGTCATCGGCGTTTCCTGCATCGCCCCCGCCTACACCCTCACCGCCGCGCTCGGCCCGACCGTCTCCGAGGTGGGTGTCCACCTCCCGGCAATCTTCCTGGTGGGCTTCATTCCCATGCTGCTGGTGGCCCTGGGCTACCGCGAGCTGAACAACGCCATGCCCGACGCCGGCACCTCCTTCACCTGGGCCTCCCGGGCTTTCGGACCGTGGATCGGCTGGATGGGCGGCTGGGGCCTGATCGCGGCCACCATCATCGTGCTCTCCAACCTGGCCGCCGTCGCCGTCGACTTCTTCTATCTGATGCTCGCCCAGATCTTCAACAACCCCGAACTGGGCGACCTGACCAAGGTGCTGCCGCTGAACATCGCCACCACCCTGGTCTTCATCGCCCTTGCCTGCTGGATCTCCTACCGCGGCATGGAAACCACCAAGACCGTGCAGTACGTCCTGGTGGGCTTCCAGCTGCTGGTGCTGGGCTGGTTCGCCATTGCGGCGTTCAGCCACGTGGCCAACGGCACCGCCTTCGACGCCACCGCGATCGCCCCGGACTGGTTCAACCCGTTCGCCGTCGAATCCTTCTCCGCCTTCGCCGCCGGCGTCTCACTCTCGATCTTCATCTACTGGGGCTGGGACGTCACCCTGACCATGAACGAGGAGACCCGCAACCCGGAGAAGACGCCGGGCCGCGCCGCCACCGTCACCGTCCTGGTGATCGTGATCATCTACATGACGGTCGCACTGGCCACCCTGGCGTTCGCCGGCGTCGGCGAGGAAGGCCTGGGTGCCGGCAACCCCGAGAACCAGGGCAGCATCTTCGCGGTCCTCGCCGGACCGGTCATGGGCCCCTTCGCGATCCTGATGTCCCTGGCCATCCTCAGCAGCTCCGCGGCCTCCCTGCAGTCCACCTTCGTCTCGCCGGCCCGCACGCTGCTCTCGATGGGCCACTACCGGGCGCTGCCGGCAAAGTTCGGCACCATCAGCCCCAGCTACAAGTCCCCGAGCTTCGCCACGATCGCCTCCGCGGCCGCGGCCGCCGGGTTCTACGTCATCACCCGCACCCTGTCCGAGAACGCCCTCTGGGACACCATCACCGCGCTGGGCATGATGATCTGCTTCTACTACGGCATCACCGCCCTGGCCTGCGTCTGGTTCTTCCGCGCACAGGCGTTCCGCGGCGCGCACTCCTTCGTCTTTAAGTTCCTGGCACCCCTGCTGGGCGGCGTGATCCTGCTGGTCATGTTCTTCAAGACCGCCTACGACTCGATGGACCCGGAGTACGGCTCAGGCTCCTCGATCGGCGGCCTGGGGCTGGTGTTCATCCTGGGCATGGGCGTCATCCTGCTGGGGGTGGTCCTGATGCTGGTGATGGCCAGGCTCCGGCCGGAGTTCTTCCGTGGCCAGGTGCTCTCCCGCGGACGGCAGCTTGAAAACTAAGCACCCTTATCAATAGGCTGGCGGCAGGAGGACTTCCCTCCGGACTTCTCAAGACGAGGTGAGCACATGTCGGACGCGCAGGACATCAGCAAGGTGACGGACATCATCAACCATTCCCGGATCGGAATGTTCACCACCATCAACGAAAAGAACGCCCTGGTCAGCCGTCCGCTGGCGGTCCAGGATGTGGAGAACGACGGCGACATGTGGTTCTTCACGTCGCAGGACACCTCCCAGGTGGCCCACGTGAAGGCCAACCCCGCCGTGAACGTCTCCTTCGGCAAGGGCACTGAGTGGGTTTCCGTGGCCGGGACCGCGGAACTGGTCACCGACCGCCAGGAAATCCGCGACCGCTGGAACCAGGCCGTCGAGGCCTGGTTCCCGGACGGCCCGGAAACCCCCGGCGTGGTCCTGCTCCGGGTCGACTCGGACTCCGCCGAGTACTGGACCAGCCCAGGCGGCACCGCGGCCACCGTGCTGCAGTGGGTCAAGTCCAAGGTCACCAACAGCCGGATGAGCGTGGGCGAGAGCGGCACCGTCGAGCTGTAGCTCTTACGGCCCCGAACCACGACGGCGGGGGGTCCGGTCTGATGACCGGGCCGCCCGCCGTCGTTGCTTCCTAGTCGATGACGTTCAGGGCGGTCTGCCAGTTGAAGGACTCGTAGGCCGGATTCATCTGCAGCCCGATCATCAACAGCTGGATCCCCTCTAGTTCGCGGGCGTGCCGGAGACCGCCGACCTGCAGCGGCCGGAGGCCTGCCTTGGCGGCAAAGGACGCCACCTCGTTACGGGCCTGCTCCGAATCGGAGGCGATGAACACGTCCAGCTGCCGGCCGCCCACCGACCCCTCCGCCAGCGGCCCGGCAAAGGTCGTGTTGAAGGCCTTCACCACCCGGGCGCCGGGCAGCAGCCGGGCCACCTCCTCCGCCGCCGAGGTGCCGGGCTCCACCAGCAGCGAGTCCCCGGTCTCCATGTTCACCGGGTTGCTGATCTCCACCACGGTCTTGCCGCTGAGGGTGTCCCCGTAGTGCGCCGCGACCTCCTTGGCCGGCTCGAAGTACAGGGCCAGGACCACAATGTCGCCCTCGGGGACGTCGCCCAGGCTGCCGGACGTGGTGTCCCCGCCGAGTTCCGCCGCCAGCCGGGCCGCGTTGTCCGGACTGCGGTCCAGGATCTGGATGGATTCCCCGGCCGCGGCCGCCCTCAGCCCGATGGCCCGGGCCATGTTGCCGCTGCCGATGATGGTGATGTCTGTCATTGCGCACTCCCTGGTGAAAGCCGTGGCTGGCCGAGTGCACCGGCGGAACGCTCGGCCTCGGCCAAGGCGGTTTCCAGCCGCGCCACGGCGTCGCTGTAACTGGGTCCGTCCGCCCGGCCAGGCCCGCCGGGACCTGCGCTCCCGCCGCGGCCAGCAACGGGCCGCAGCAGTTCCGCCCGCCGCATGGCCTTGAACAGGGCAGAGGTCTCCGGGTGCCGGGCGTCGCTGAGCTGCGGGTAGTCGATGCAGAGGGCTGGATCCAGCTCGTAGCGCTGCCAGCGGGCCAGCACCTCTCCGTGCCGGGCCGCGGCTGCCGCGTCCTCAGCCGTCGCCCGCCTGCCGTCCTGCCTCATCCGCTGCCGGCACAGGAACGCCGGGGTCCAGCGGAAGCTGGCCACCGCCGAAGCTATGGCGACGGCGGCGAGCATCAGACCCGCCGCGGGCGAGGCGAGGGCGCCCAGCAGGACCGCGGGCGCCACCACGGCCACACCGGCGAAGACGTCCCAGAAGACGGAGTCGGGGAGGGTCGCGGGGTCGGCGTGGTGCTTGCGGGCCAGAGCGGCGGACCCGGCGGCGCCCACGGCCACCACCAGGGTCAGGGCCAGCAACTGCCACAGCCCCGTCACGGCAAAGATTGCAGGAAACGGCATCGCGCACCTCCCGCGGAACCCCCGGGCGGGTGCGTTCCGCTCCTTCCATTGCAGGTCATCCGGGCCGGGCCGTCAATGGCGCAAAGTCCCCAGTGGGGCCGCTCGCACCCGTTCCCAGGGCGGCGGCCGCCGCGTAGCCTAGGGCCCATGCGACTGAAAATGTGCAGTATCCATGTCAAGGACCCGGCCGCGGCCCACGAGTTCTACACCGGCATCCTCGGCTTCGAGACCATGATGGCCATGCCGGAGCACAATCTCTACATCATCAAGGACCCGGAGGGTGCGGCCACGGTGGGCCTCCTGCTGGAACCCAGCGACAACCCGATCGGCGCCTCCTACATGAACGCCGTGCACGACGCCGGGCTGCCCGCGATCGTGTTCGGGGTGCCGGATGTGCGGGCGGAGTACGAGCGGCTCACGGCCAAGGGCGTCATGTTCCTGACCGAGCCCTCCGACGGTCCCGGCGGCACCACGGCCATCCTCGATGACGGCTGCGGGAACTACGTCCAGCTGCACCAGGACTGAGACGGGCTGTCTCCTCCGGCGGAGGTCCTACTCGGTGCGGGCCTTCTTGGCGGCCTTCTTCGCCGCTTCGTCCTTGACCCGTTGCGCCTCGGCGCGGACGGCGGCGTGGGTGGCGCGCTCGGATACCAGCCAGGCCGGGGGGGCCTGCAGCAGCGCGGTGATCTCCGCCGTCGTCAGCGCCTCCTCGACGCCGCCGCGGGCCAGGCCGCTGATCGAGACGTTGAGCTTCTGCGCGACGACGGGACGCGGGTGCGGGCCGTTGCGGCGCAGTTCGGCCAGCCACTCCGGCGGATTGGCCTGGAGCTCGGCGAACTCCTCACGGGTAACGACCGAATCCTGGAACTCCTGGGGCGTGGCGGGCAGGTAGATGCCAAGTTTCTTGGCAACGGTGGCCGGCTTCATGGACTGGGAGTTTGCAGAGGTCATGGTTAAAGGGTATCGGTCGGCGCGCCCGCGGGGCACCAATGCACCCACTCCCGGGAGCGACGCCGGGATAGACCCCGGTGCCGCCCCCGCGCGCCGGAGGCCCGGGCGGTACTGTGAAGCTGTGCCCGCAGCAGAAGAAACCACCCAGCCCCATGACGAGTCCGCGCCCCAGCCCCGGGAGCTGCGCTTCGCCTACGTGGCCGGGGTGACGCCCGGCAAATGGATCCGTCGCTGGGAGGAACGGATGCCGGACGTGCCGCTGGGCTCCTTCATGACCGACGACGCCGCCCAGCTCGCCGTCCTGCGCGACGGCTCCGCGGACCTGAGCTTCGTCCGCCTGCCGGTGGACCGCGAGGGCCTCAGTGTCATCCCGCTCTACGAGGAACAGCCCGTCGTGGTGGCGCCCAAGGGCCACGAAATCTCCCTCTTCGAGGAGGTGGCGCTGGAGGACCTGTCCGCCGAGACGTTCCTGGACGTCGCCGACCTCGGCGGTGCCGAACCCGCCCTGCAGGTGGTGGCCTCCGGCGCCGGGCTGGTGTTCCTGCCGATGTCCGTGGCGCGGCACTTCAACGTCAAGGACACCGTCGCCCGCCGTCTCACCGGAGCTCCCGTCACGCAGATCGCCCTGGCCTGGCCCAGCGAGTCCACGGACGAGGTGATCGAGGAGTTCATCGGAATCGTCCGAGGACGGACCGCCGCCAGCTCCCGGCAGCCCTCCGCCCAGCAGGAGAAGCCCAAGCGGGCGCCCAAGCCGGACCGCCGCGGACCGGCGGTGAAGCAGCCCAAGGTCGCCCAACGCTACGCCCCGAACCCGGACAAGGGCCGTGGCAAGGGCTCCCGCAAAAAGGGAAAGCGCTAACCCGCACAGAAAATTGTTGAACAATCCTCGTTCATGGTGCATCCTAGGTAGGAAGCAACCTTGAGACGAGGATCACACATGGCCACCACCGGGCTGAACACCATTGACCTGAACAGCGACGTCGGCGAATCCTACGGGCGCTGGAGCCTCGGCGACGACGCCGCCATGTTCCGCTCCGTCTCCAGCGCCAACGTCGCCTGCGGCTTCCACGCCGGCGACCCCAGCGTGATCCGCCAGACCTGCCGGCACGCCGTCGCCGCCGGGGTCACCATCGGCGCGCACGTCGGCTACCGCGACCTGGCCGGCTTCGGCCGCCGCTTCGTGGACATCGACCCGGGCGAACTCGCGGACGACGTCGTCTACCAAATCGGCGCGCTGCAGGCCCTCGCCGCCGCGGAAGGCGGCAAGGTCACCTACGTCAAGCCCCACGGCGGCCTCTACAACGCGATCGTCTCGCACACCGCCCAGGCGAAGGCCGTCGTCGACGCCGTGAAGTCGGTAGACCCAGGCCTGCCGATCCTGGGACTGCCCGGCTCCGAGGTCCTGCGCCTGGCCGAGGCCGCCGGTCTCCGGGCCGTCACCGAGGCCTTCGCCGACCGCGCCTACAACCCCGACGGAACCCTGGTGTCGCGCACCCGCCGGGACGCCGTCCTGCACGACCCCGCCGAGGTCACCGAACACGTCCTCCGGATGGCCACGGACTCCGCCGTCCGCGCGATCGACGGCTCAATCCTGAAGATCCGCGCCGAAAGCATCTGCGTCCACGGCGATTCACCCGGAGCCGTGGCCATGTCGGCTGCCGTCCGCGCCGCCCTCAACGACGCCGGCATCGGCACCGCCCCGTTTGTCTAGGCCCGTGATGACCCAGACAACGGGGGAGGCACTGCAGGCCGGAACGGGCCGGGTGGCCGGCGTCCGCCCGGCCGGGACCCGCGCGGTCCTCGCCGAACTCGCCGGCACCGGAGACGTCCTGGCCCTCCAGGCCCTGCTCCAGGAACACCCGCTGCCCGGCCAGGTGGACGTGCTGGCCGCCGCGCGGACGGTCCTGGTCACCGCCGACTCCCCGGCCTCCGCCCGCCGCATCGCCGCCACCCTCCCGGAACTCGACCTCACCGCCCCGGTCCAGCGCGACGGCGGCCTGGTGTTCATCGACACCGTGTACGACGGCGAAGACCTCGCCGAGGTGGCCCGGCTGACCGGGCTGGGCCCCGACGGTGTCGTGGCCGCCCACACCGGCCAACTCTGGACCGTGGCCTTCGCCGGGTTCGCCCCCGGCTTCGGCTACCTGCTGGGTGAAGACACCGCCCTGGAAGTGCCGCGCCGCAGCTCACCCCGCACCGCCGTCCCCGCCGGGGCCGTCGCCCTGGCCGGCACCTTCTCCGCCGTCTACCCGCGCCGTTCACCCGGGGGCTGGCAGCTGATCGGACACACCACGGCCCGGATGTGGGACCTGGGCCGGGACCAGCCCGCCCTCGCCGTCCCCGGCCAGCGGATCCAGTTCCGCGCGGTCCGGGAAAGCCTGGACATCACCCCCGAATCCGCACCGGCCGCAGACGTTGCCGCAGACGCACCGGCGCAGGAAGCCTCCTCCGGACTTCGCATCATTTCGCCCGGGCTGCAGAGCCTGATCCAGGATCTGGGCCGCGCCGGCCACGCCGGCCTGGGCGTCTCCGCGGCCGGGGCCCTGGACCGAGCCTCGCTCCGCCGGGCCAACCGCCTGGTGGGGAACGCGGCGTCCGCCGCCGTGATCGAGACGGTGGCCGGGGGATTGCAGGTCCGCGCCGTGGGCGACCAGGTCCTCGCCGTCACCGGTGCCCCCGTCGGGCTGACCATCACGGCCGGTGACGACGGCGCGGCGCCCGACCGGACCGTGCCCATGGCCACCCCGTTCGCGCTGCTCGACGGCGAGACCCTGACCCTCGGCACCCCCGCCAGCGGGTTCCGCAGCTACCTGGCCCTGCGCGGCGGCGTCGACGTCCCGCCGGTGCTGGGCAGCCGCTCCACCGACACCCTCGCCGGCCTCGGGCCCGCCCCCCTGGCCGCCGGGCAGGCCCTGGCCGCCGGCTGCAGCGCCGAGTCCGGCGTGGTCGGCCACCCCGAGATCCAGCCCGACTTCCCCGATGGGGGCGTGACCGTGCTCGACGTCGTCCCCGGACCCCGCTCGGATTGGTTCGACCAGGCCGCCCTGGCCGCCCTCACCGCCCAGGAGTGGACCGTGAAGCCGCAGTCCAACCGCGTGGGCATGCGGCTGGATGGTACGCCGCTGCGCCGCACCCGGGACGGGGAACTGGCCAGCGAGGGGACCGTCTCCGGAGCGCTCCAGGTCCCGCCCGAGGGACTGCCCGTGCTCTTCCTGGCCGACCACCCCGTCACCGGCGGGTACCCGGTGATCGCCGTCGTCGTCGACGCGCACCTGGACCGGGCGGGGCAGGTCCCGATCGGCGGAACCATCCGCTTCCGCTGGGCCGACAGGGACAGCGCCAGCGACAACGACGCCGGCACCCCCGTGGCACCGCCCGCCGCCCCCACAGTCTCCGACACAGAAGTGAGTTCCTGATGCGCAAGGTCCTGATCGCCAACCGAGGAGAGATTGCCGTCCGCATCGCCCGGGCCTGCGACGACGCGGGGCTCGCCTCCGTGGCCGTGTACGCCGACGTCGACGCCGACGCCCTCCACGTCTCCGCCGCCGACGAGGCCTACGCGCTCGGCGGCAACTCGCCGGCCGAGACCTACCTGAGCATCCCCAAGCTGCTCGCCGCGGCCGCCTCGTCCGGCGCCGACGCCGTCCACCCCGGCTACGGCTTCCTCTCCGAAAATGCAGACTTCGCCCGGGCCGTCCTGGACGCCGGGCTGACCTGGATCGGGCCGTCGCCGGAGGCCATCCTGCTGCTGGGCAACAAGATCACCGCCCGCGAGACGGCGGTCCGGGCCGGAGCCCCGCTGGTGGCAGGCAGCGACGGACCGGTGGAATCCGCCGCCGAGGCCCGCGCATTCGCCGAGGAGCACGGCCTGCCCATGGCCATCAAGGCGGCCTTTGGCGGCGGCGGCCGCGGCCTGAAGGTGGTCCGCTCCCTCGACGAGGTCGAGGAGGCCTTCGATTCCGCCGTCCGTGAGGCCGTCGCCGCCTTCGGCCGCGGCGAGTGCTTCGTAGAGCGGTACCTGGACCGGCCCCGCCACGTCGAGGCCCAGATCCTCGCCGACACGCACGGAAACGTGGCCGTCGTCGGCACCCGCGACTGCTCGCTGCAGCGCCGCCACCAGAAGCTGGTCGAGGAGGCCCCGGCACCGTTCCTGACCGAACAGCAGACCCGGCAGATCTACGACGCCGCCAAGGCCGTGTGCCGGGAGGCCGGCTACACCGGAGCCGGCACCGTGGAGTTCCTCGTCGCGGCCGACGGGACCGTGGCCTTCCTCGAGGTCAACACCCGCCTGCAGGTGGAGCACCCGATCACCGAGGAAACCACCGGCGTGGACCTGGTGCAGGAGCAGTTCCGGATCGCCGCCGGAGAGCCGCTGGGCCTCGACGGCGACCCGGCACCCCATGGCCACGCCTTCGAATTCCGGCTCAACGCCGAGGATGTGGGCCGCGGCTTTCTGCCCTCGCCCGGTACCGTCACCGGTGTCAACGGCCCTACCGGCCCGGGCATCCGGCTCGATTCCGGGGTGCGCGCCGGCTCGATCGTGGCACCGCAGTTCGACTCGCTGCTGGCCAAGCTGATCGTCACCGGCGCGGACCGGCAGCAAGCCATCCGCCGTGCCCGCCGCGCCCTCGCCGAACTGGAGATCACCGGCGTCGCCACCGTGCTGCCCTTCCACCGAGCCGTCCTCGACGCCGGGGACTTCACCGCCCCCGACGCCCTGAACGTCCACACCCGCTGGATCGAGACGGACTTCGCGGACCGGATCCCGGCCGACCCCAACTACAGCCCGGCCGCACCCGAGGGCGCGCGCCGCACCATCACCGTTGAGGTGGACGGCAAGCGCCTCGCCGTCGGGCTCCCCGGGGAACTGCTGGACGGGTGGATGCGCGGCGGGAACGGCGCCGCCGCTGCGCCCGGCGTGAGTGCCCGCGACGACGTTGCCGACTCCGACGGCCGTGGGGATGCCGATCCGGCCGAACTCCGCGCCGACATGGCCGGCACCGTGGTGAAGTGGCTGGTGGAGCCCGGGACCGAGGTCGCCGCCGGCGACGCCGTGGTGGTCCTCGAGGCGATGAAGATGGAAACCCAGGTCTCCGCCCACCGGGACGGGACCCTCACCGATGTCCGGGCGGACGCCGGCGGCACCGTCAGCGCCGGAGCAGTCCTGGCCCTGATCGGGTAGCGGCCGGCGGGCAGTCCGGCCCTACCGGCGCCTCCGGTCCAGTCCGATGCTGGGGGAATCAGCCCCACATCGAGAACGGAGGCGGACCATGTCTGTCTACAGCCTGGGGATCTGGCTGGTGCATCCCGGCCGCGAGAACGACTTCGTTCAGGCCTGGCGGGACCTGGCCAGGAAGACGCAGGAGGACTATCCCGGCGCTCAGGCCGTGCTGATGCACGACGAGGACGTCCGCCAGCGCTTCATCAGCACCGGCGCCTGGGAGTCGCTGGAGCAAATCGAGCAGTGGCGCGGCTCGGAAACCTTCACCCACGGGCTGGCCACGATCCGCCCCATGCTGGAGCACTTCGAGGCACGGACCCTGGATGAGGCGGCGCGGATCGGCTGAGCCACTGCCGCACCGTCACCTCTAGCCGGCCGCCAGGGACTCCAGGACGGCGTCGAAGAGCAGATCGTTCCGGCCCCACACGGGGTCGAAGATCTCCACGTACCAGGACTCTGCCAGCACCAGGGCCAGAGATTCGTTTGTCTCTAACGACCAGTCGGTGAGCTGTTCCGCCTGGACAGGGCCCTCGCTCGAGCCCAGCACGGTCACAATCTCCGCGTCCAACAGGGTGACGGGAATCGAAGCCCGGCTGGTTTCGCCCGGCGCGTGCCCCACGGTGACCAGCTCGGTGCGGGCGGAGAGGTCCAGGAGCGCACCGGCCGACTCGGGCAGGCAGAACCCCGTGACGTAGGCCCGCTGGACCAGGCCGCGCTCCCGGAGTCCGGGCTGCGATTCCTTCGTGAAAAGGCCGCTCCGGTTCAGGGCCGCGAGCTTCGGGGCGATCGCCTCCGTCTCGGCGTCGATGCCCGGGCTGAAAGTTCCGGGCTGGTACTGGCTGGCCCCTTCCAGCCAGCGTGCGGTGAGTTCGCCTGCGGCCGGTATGGTCGTCGCCTGCCGCCAGACCTGCCTGTCCGCCAGGAGCCTGCCGAATCCGTCACGCTCGGTGGTGTACTGCTCGTCCATGGCGGCGGCCTCCTCTCGAATTGCTGATTGTCCGCTACGAAGGCACGCGGCCTCCGCTGCCGCTTGGCGGCCGCGGAGTTCCGTTGCCCGTCAGGCTACCGCGCGCCTCCGCTTTCCGCGGTCTTCCACCGAGGCTAGGCGGCGACGGCGGCCGCCGCCCCGCCCGACTCATCGCGTCACGGGGGTCAATCTTCCGTAACCCATCCCGGAGACCATCGCTGACCAATTGAGGATTGCACCCTTGCGTCCGCTACTGAAAACGTTTACAGTACTTCAAGCCGGGGTGATCAGATTCACAGTCGGCGCCAACGGCCGGTCAAGGAAGCGACGGACCGGCCGGAACCCGGCGGACTCAAAGGAGAGTGCAGCAATGGCGAATATCCATGACGTGGCAAAACTTGCCGGCGTCTCGATTGCCAGCGTCTCCCGCATGCTCGCCGGCGAAAACGTTCGCAGCGCGGAGGCGATCCGGCAGGCCATCACCGATCTTGGCTACCGGCCCAACGCCAGTGCCCGCGGACTGCGCCTGGGCAAACACCACAGCATCGCCGTGATTGTTCCCGACATCTCCAACCCCTACTTCGCCGCCCTTGTCCGCGGCATCGAGGAACGGGCCATGACGCAGGGATTCCGGATCGTCGTGGCCAGCAGCGACGAGCAGTTCAGCGCGGAAGCGGAACTCCTGGCCAACCTCGTCGACGCCGTCGACGCCGTCGCGATTGTCCCCGCCGAAGAAGGCGACCGCACCCGCAGGATGCTGGCGGGGCTGAACAAACCCGTAGTCCTGATCGACCGCACCACCGGAGCCGAGCCCGGCTTCGACCTCGTCCACGTCGACAACGCCAGCGGGGCCAAAGCCGCCGCCGACTATCTGCTGTCCCTCGGGCACACCCGTTTCGGGATCATCAGCGGACGCCAGGACACCGTGCCCGGACGGGTCCGCCACCAGGTCTTCCTGCAAACCCTGGCCGCCGCCGGCATCCGGATCCCGGCCGACGCCATCAAAATCGGCGAATTCAGCCGCGACTTCGGCCGCCGGGCCGCCCAGGAACTGATCGAGAATCCCACCGGAATCACGGCGCTGTTCGTCGGCAACAACACCATGGCCCAGGGCGCCCTGCTCTCCCTGCACGCCGCCGGGGTGTCCATCCCCGGGGAACTCTCCTTCCTGTGCTTCGACGACTTCGACCTCGCGGAACTGCTGCCGGCACCGGTCACCGTGATTTCGCGGCCCGCCATTGCGGAGGGGCATGCCGCCGCGGACCTCCTCCTTGCGCGGATTGAGCACTTCGGCAATCCCGCCCAGCCCGCGCTGGAGCACAAAGTCCTCCCGGTCAGCCTGACCATCAGACAGTCCTGCTCCGCCCCCGCCTCCAACTGACGCTTCCCACTGACCAGACCCCTAAAGGAATCCCATGACAACAACTGCGCCCGGAAACGGGAACGTACTGGTGATCGGCAGCATCACCTGCGACCTCACCAGCTTCAGCGACCGCCTGCCGCAGCCCGGTGAAACCGTGCTCGGAAACTCCTTCACCATGGTGCTCGGCGGCAAGGGAGCCAACCAGGCGCTGGCCGCGGCCCGCGCCGGAAGCCACGTCGCCCTGATCGGGAGCGTGGGCAACGACGCCTTCAGCGAACTGGTCCTGGGAACCCTGGACGAGGAACACATCGACACCACCCACGTGATGCGCACGGAAGGCCCCACCGGAATCGCCCACATCCGGGTGGACGCCTCGGCCGAAAATGACATCGTGATGATCCCGCTGGCCAACTCCCGGCTGAGCCCGGAACACATCCGGGAATCCCTGGACCGCTCCGAACGGCCCGCCGCCGTCGCGTTGATCCAGCTGGAAATCCCGCACGAATCGGCCCTCGAAGCGGCCCGTGCCTGCAAGGCCCGCGGGATCACCGTCATCTTGGACCCCGCCCCGGCCCCGGCAGCCGCCCTTGACGAGGACTTCTGGCGCCACGTCGACGTCGTGACCCCCAACGAGACCGAAGCGTGCCTGATCACCGGGATCGAGGTCACGGACCAGGAATCCGCCACCGCGGCGGGACGCTGGTTCACCGACCGCGGTGTGCACCGCGCCGTCGTCACCCTCGCCGGCGCCGGCGCCGTCGTCGTCGAACGGACCTCCGCGGACAGCACCGAAGCCACCCTGCAGGTGCCGTTCCGTGTCACCGCGGTGGACACCACAGCTGCCGGCGACGCCTTTGCCGGAGTCCTGGGCAGCGCCCTCGCCGAAGGCCTGGAATGGGACGAATCCCTGCGCCGGGCCATGGCCGGCGGCGCGCTGGCGGTCACCGTTGCCGGCGCCAGCCCCAGCCTGCCGCAGCGCGCCGCCATCGACGACTTCCTCGCCGGGCAGGCCGCCACCGCGCGCTGACCGTCCCACCCTCTACAACGCCCACCTCTCTACAACGTCCCATCCCTCTACAACGCAGTGGAGCAACTATGCGCAAGAACAGCGGTACCCTCAATGCAGCCCTCGCCCGGGTCATCTCGGAACTGGGCCATACCGACGAACTCGTGGTCACCGACGCCGGCCTGCCCATCCCGGCCGGCGTGGAACGGATCGACCTCGCCCTGACTGCCAACGTCCCGCGGTTCCTAGAGTGCCTGGACGTGGTCCTGGCCGAGGTCGAGGCGGAAGGCGCCATCGCGGCGTCGGAGATCGCCGAGCACAGCCCGGAACTCCTCGAGGCCCTCAAGGAACGGCTCGGCAGCCTCGGCATTCCGCTCGAACTCGTCCCGCACACGGACTTCAAGCAGCGGACGGGGAACTCCCGGGCCGCCGTCCGCTCCGGCGAATTCACCCCCTACGCCAACGTCATCCTCGTCGCAGGGGTGGTCTACTGACATGACAATCACCCTCAGCGGCATCACCAAGTCCTTCGGTCCCAACCGGGTGCTCCGCGGTGTTGACCTCAGCATCGAACCCGGCGAAATCGTGTCCCTCGTCGGCGAAAACGGGGCGGGAAAATCAACCCTGACCCGGATCATCGCCGGCGCCTACCAGCCCGATTCCGGCTCGATTTCGATCGATGGCGAGGCCCGGAAGTTCAGCGGCCCGCAGGACGCCATGGGCGCCGGCATCCAGGTCATCTACCAGGAGCTGAAGAACAACCTGTTCCCGCAGCTGGATGTCGCCTCCAACATCTTCGCCCACGACGGCACCGGCGAGTTCGGCAAGCTCTTTGTCAACAAGGACAAGATGCATGCCCGTGCCGCCGAGCTGCTGAGCCAGGTGGGGATCGACGTCGACACCCGGCGTCCGGTCGGAAGCCTGACGTTCGGCCAGCAACAGCTGGTGCAGCTGGCCCGCTGCCTCAACCACTCGGTCAAGCTGCTCATCCTCGATGAGCCGACGGCCGCGCTCGATGACCGCGAATCCGAACTCCTGTTCGCCCAGGTGCGCAAGATCCAGGCCGCCGGCGTCGCCATCATCTACATCAGCCACCGGCTCCCCGAAGTCTTCGCCCTGTCCGACCGCATCGTCGTGATGCGCGACGGCCGCGTGTCCAAGACCGGAACCGCCGCGGACCTGACCGAGGCCGCCGTCGTGGCAGCCATGGTGGGCGGCGAAGTGGAAAACTTCTACCCCAAGGAACACCACGCCACGGACCGCGTCCGGCTGGACGTGCAGGACCTCCGGTCGGCCGGCGTCAACGGGGTGTCCTTCCAGGTCCGGGCCGGGGAAGTCCTCGGCATCGGCGGCGTGATGGGCAGCGGCAAGGGTGATGTCCTCCGCGCACTCTTTGGCCTGGACAGCGCCGCCGGTTCCGTCAGCATCGACGGCAAACCGCTGAACCTCAAGTCCCCCCGCCACGCCATGGACGCCGGAGTGGCCTACCTGACCCCGGACCGCCAGGCCGAGGGCCTCACCCTGGCGCAGCCCATCTCGCACAACCAATCGCTGGCCACCCTGGGCGCCATCACGCGCAACGGGATCGTGGCCCTCAAGCGGGAGCGGGACCGGTGCCAGGAAATTTCCACCCGGCTCAGCGTCAAGTGCAACAGCATCGACGACGCGGTCGGAACCCTCTCCGGCGGCAACCAGCAGAAGGTCCTCCTGGCCCGCTGCCTGCTGGGCAACCCCGCGATCCTGCTGATGGAAGAACCCACACGCGGCGTCGACGTGGGCGCCAAGGCGGAGATCTACTCCATCATCAACGACGTCGCCGCCCAGGGTGTCGCCGTCGTCCTCGTCTCATCAGACCTTCCCGAACTAGTCGAAATGTCGGACCGGGTGCTGGTCATGCGCGGAGGCAGCATCAACGCTGAACTGACCTCCCACGCCCTGACCCAACAGTCCGTCCTGGAACACGCAATGGAGACCGTATCCCGATGAAAAAAATATCCCTCTTCAGTGACCAGTTGCGTGCGGTGTGGATGCTGGCCTTCGTGGCCATAGCGCTCGTTTTCGCCACGCCGCTGTTCCTGCAGCCGTCCAACATGCTCAACGTCCTGCTCACCGCCGCCGTGGTGGCCTTGATCGCCGCGGGGCAGACGTACGTGATCATCCTCGCCGAAATCGACCTGTCCGTCGGCGCGGTCCTCGGCTTCAGCGCGATCACCACCGCCAGCGTCATCAGCCAGTACGGTGTGGTCGCCGGACTCGCCGCGGGGCTCGCGGTCGGCGCACTGGCCGGCCTGATCAACGGCGTGCTGGTCACCAAGGCGAAGATGCCCTCGTTCATCGCCACGCTCGCGACGATGTCCATCTTCGCCGGGCTGACCCTGCAGTTCTCCCAGGGCAACCCCGTGAAGGTCACCAGCGACGCGTTCCTGGCCCTCGGCCAGGGCAACCTGCTCGGCATCCCCACCCCCATCTGGATCATGCTGGTCCTCGGTGTGCTGTTCGGCTACATCCTGGCCCGCACCCGCTACGGCCGTGAGCTCTACGCCACGGGCGACAACGCGGACGCCGCGCGCCTTGCCGGCATCAGCACGGACCGGGTCAAGATCATCGCCTTTATGATCTCCGGCGTCCTTGCCGCCACTGCCGGCTTTATCCTCACCGCACGCCTCGGCACGGCACAGCCCACCGCGGGAACCGGCCTCGAGCTCGCCGCCATCGCCGCAGTCATCATCGGCGGCACCAGCCTCTCCGGCGGCCGCGGCGCCCTGCTCGGCACCCTCGTCGGCGCCGTGCTGCTGGCCATGATCGACAACGGCCTGAACCTGCTCAACGTCTCCCCGTTCCTGCAGAGCGTCGTCAAGGGCGCCGTGATCCTGCTGGCCGTCTTCGTGGACCGGAACTCCGGGGTGCTGATGCGCATCTTCCGCACCGGCCCGGCCAAGGCGTCCGCTCCGGCCGCCGCGACCGCCCCCGGCGGCGGAGCGCCCCTGCTTCCGAAGGTCGCCATGCTCTCCGTGGTTGGCCTGCTGGTGGTCGGCGCCGGCGTCACCACCGCCGTCCGTTCCGCGGACAACGGCGCCGCCGGAGCCCAGCAGAAAACCGCCACCCTGGTCATTTCGACGCTCAACAACCCGTTCTTCGTCTCCGTCGGCGACGGCGCCAAGGACCAGGCCGCGAAACTGGGCGTGACCCTGGATGTGCAGAACGCCAACAACAACGACACCGCCTCCCTGAACCAGGCCACCACCGCGCTGGTGAAGAAGCCCGGCGTCCTGCTGCTCGACCCGACCTCCAGTGAGGCCGGCGGATCGATCACGGTCAAGGCCAACCAGGCCAACGTCCCCGTGGTCGCGTTCGACCGCGCACCGGACCAGGGCAAACTGGCCGCGTTCATCGGCTACGACGCCGTCCAGGCCGGCAAAAACGGCGCGAAAGCCCTCTGCGAAGCAGTCGGCGGCAGCGGCAAGGTGGCCGAACTGCAGGGCCTCCTCGGCACCAGCGTCGCTCGCGACCGGTCCCAGGGTTTCAAGGCCGGCATGAAGGAATGCCCGGGCGTGCAGGTTGTGGCCGTGCAGTCCGCGGACTTCGACCGCGGCAAGGCCTTGGACGTCACCACCAACATCCTCCAGGCTAACCCGGGCATCACCGGCATCTACGGCGCCAACGACGAAATGGCGCTCGGCGCCGTGGCGGCCGTGAAGTCCCGCGGCCTGCTGTCCTCCATCAGGATCGTCGGAAACGACGGCATCGGCGACGCCCTCGCCGCGGTGAAGAGCGGCGAGATGTACGCCACGAACGCCGAATCCCCGTTCGCGCTTGGCCAGGAAGTCGCCAAGATCGGCCACGCCGTAGCCACCGGCGAAAAGGTCGAAGAGTCCCGGGTGCTGCAGGGCAAGCTCGTCACCGGCAGCGGCGTCGACGACTTCTGCTCGTACCTGCGCGGCATCGGCGACACCGCCACCTGCAAGTAGCCCACCACCCCAAGGAGAATCATGACTGAACTGACCGCGGCCGGCCTGGCCGCGATGGTGGACCACACGTTCCTGCAATCGACGGGAACACGGACGGAAGCCGAACAGGCCGCCGCCGAAGCAGCGCGGCTGGGGGCCTATTCGGTCTGCGTCTCGCCGTCTATGCTGCCCCTGGCCGGGACCGGGACGCGGATCACCGCCGTCTGCGGGTTCCCGTCCGGCAAGCACCACAGCAGCGTCAAGGCGGCCGAGGCCCGTGAGGCAGTGAGCAACGGCGCCGACGAGATCGACATGGTGATCGACGTCGGCGCGGCCTGGGCCGGTGACTACGACGCCGTCGAACGGGACATCAGCGCCGTGCGTCAGGCAGTGCCCGCGCCGACAGTACTCAAGGTCATCCTCGAGACCGCGGCGCTGACCGACGAACAGATCGTCCGTTGCTGCGAAGCGGCCGAGGCCGGCGGGGCCAACTTCGTCAAGACGTCCACGGGCTTCCACCCGGACGGCGGAGCCACCACCCACGCCGTCGAACTGATGGCACGGACGGTCGCGCCGCGGCTGGGCGTCAAGGCCTCCGGCGGCATCCGGGACTGGGCCGCGGCGCAGGCGATGATCGCTGCCGGCGCCACCCGGCTGGGGCTCTCCGGTACCGCCGAGGTCCTCGGCGGCGGACGCAGCACCGGGTACTAAAACGAAAACCCCTGCGGGCCGGCGGCAAAAGCCGTCGGCACGCAGGCGGCAGCGTTTGCACCGCGGGGCAGAGTGCCGGCGTGTGCGCCGGGTACCACCCTCCGCCTCGTCTATGCGTCGCGCAGCGGACGGCGCGCCAGCCAGGCGGCCACGATGGCCCCCGAGACGTTGTGCCACAGCGAGAACACGGCCGAGGGCAGGGCTGCCAGGGCGCTGAAGTGCGCGGTGGCCAGCGTCGCGGCCAGGCCCGAGTTCTGCATCCCCACCTCGAACGCCAGGGCGCGGCGGGCCTTGTCGTCCAGGCGGCCCAGCTTGCCGGCGAGGTAGCCCAGGCCCAGGCCGAAGCCGTTGTGCAGCACCACGGCGAGGAAGACGATGCCGCCGGCGGCGACGATCTTGCTCGCGCTGCCGGCCACCACGATTGCCACGATGAGGGAGATCACCACGGCCGAGGCCCACGGCAGGGCCGGGAGGACCTTGGCCACCGCGCGCTTGAGGAACAGTCGCGCCAGCAGGCCCGCGACCACGGGCAGCAGCACGGTCTTGACGATGTCCAGCACCATTCCGGCGGCGTCGATCTGCAGGTAGGAACCGGCCAGGAACAGCACCAGCAGGGGAGTGACAACCGGGGCGATCAGCGTCGAGACGGAGGCGACGGCAACCGAGAGGGCGACGTCGCCCTTGGCCAGGAAGGCCATCACGTTCGAGGCGGTGCCCGACGGCGCGCAGCCCACCAGGATGACGCCGACGGCGAGTTCCGGCTCGAGGTGCAGCGCCTGAGCGATCAGCCAGCCGGCCCCCGGCATGATGACGTAGTGCGCCACGATGCCCAGCACCACGGCCCACGGCCGCTTCGCCACGGAGGCAAAATCCGGCGGAGTGAGGGTCAGCCCCATGCAGAACATGATGATGCCGAGCAGATACGGGACGCTCGGTGCGAGCGGCTTGAAGGCGCCCGGTGCCAGGAAGCCCACGACGCCGGCCACCACCACCAGGAGCGGGAAGACCGTAACGGCGATGCGGGCGATCCGGGCCTCGGCGGCGAGGGCGGGATTGGCCGGGGTGTCCGCGTCGGCGCGGGAGTCTGAAGATTTAGTTGCCTCAAGCATCCAAGAATGGTGCCATTCGGCGCGCCCGCGGGGCCACTTTGTGACCGGGGGTGCGGGGAGTGTGTCAGGCGGGGCTAGGCGGTCCTGCGGCCCAGCATGGCGATGAACTCGTCCGCCTGGGCGAGGTTGCGGGCCATCTTGGCGCGCTGGATTTCGGCGCGCTCCAGAAATGCGGCGAGGGGGGTGGTGGCGGCGGGGGTGTCCGCGCCGAGCAGGGCCAGGATCTCGGCCATTTCCTCCAGGGAAAATCCGAGCGGTTTCATCTGCTTGATCACCATCAGCCGTTCGGCGTCGGCCTCCGAATAGACGCGGAAGCCGCCATCGGTGCGGGCGGACGCGGGCAGCAGGCCGACGTCGTCGTAGTGCCGGATGGTGCGCAGGGACAGGCCCGTGCGTTCCGCCAGTTCGCCGATGTGCATGGTGGTGCTGTTGGCCGTCATGAAGGTCTCCGTCCGTTCGACGTTCAACTCTACCATCACGTTAGGGTAGAGTTGGTGGTAACGCGGTGTGATGGCCAAGCCGTCCCGCTCTTCTCAGGCGCAGTGAGGCGCCCGTAATCGACGCATCCAAGCATTCGCCAGACCCGGGCAGGTCCCGGGATCCGTGGCGCCCCGGCGCCCCATCAGAAACGGAGCCAGCAGTGGCCGTGACAACCGCCGTGCCCGCACCCGCCCCAACGCCCGAAGAACGTCAGTCCGTCCGGGCCACCTTGGCCTCCCCGCGGCGGCTGAAGACCGAGGTCCTCGGCGGCCTCGTCGTTGCCCTCGCGCTGATCCCGGAGGCGATTGCGTTCTCGATCATCGTCGGCGTCGATCCGCGGATCGGCCTCTTCGCCTCCTTCACCATGGCCGTCACCATTTCGATTGTGGGCGGCCGTCCCGCCATGATCTCCGCCGCCACCGGGGCCGTGGCCCTGGTGATGGCACCGCTGGTCGCGTCCCACGGCGTGGACTACCTCATCGCGGCGGTCATCCTCGCCGGCATTTTCCAGATCATCCTGGGGCTGTCCGGTGTGGCGAAGCTGATGCGGTTCATCCCGCGCTCGGTCATGGTGGGCTTCGTCAACGCCCTGGCCATCCTGATCTTCATGTCCCAGGTCCCGGAACTCCTCGGCGTCCCCTGGCTGGTGTACCCGCTGGCGGCCCTCGGCCTCGTGGTCGTCTTCGGGCTGCCGAAGCTGACCACCGCCGTCCCCGCCCCGCTGGTGGCGATCGTGGTGCTGACGCTCATCACCGTGCTGGCCGCCGTCGCCGTCCCGACCGTGGGGGACAAGGGTGCACTGCCGGATTCGCTGCCGTCCCTGCTGATCCCGTCCATCCCCTTCACTGTCGAGACGCTGCAGATTATCTTCCCGTTCGCCCTGGCCATGGCCTTCGTGGGGCTGCTGGAGTCGCTGATGACGGCCAAGCTGGTCGACGACATTACCGACACCCGTTCGCCCAAGTCCCGCGAGGCCTGGGGCCAGGGCGTGGCCAACATCGTGACCGGCTTCTTCGGCGGCATGGGTGGTTGCGCGATGATCGGCCAGACCATGATCAACGTCAAGGCCTCCGGCGCCCGCACCCGGATCTCCACCTTCCTGGCCGGCGTCTTCCTGCTGATCCTGGTGGCGGTGCTGGGCGGCATCGTGTCCCTGATCCCGATGGCGGCACTGGTGGCAGTGATGATTTTCGTGTCGGTGGCCACCTTCGACTGGCACAGCATCCGGCCCCGCACCCTGAAGATGATGCCCAAGAGCGAGACCGCGGTCATGGTGGCCACGGTCATCGGCACCGTCGCCACCCACAACCTGGCAGTCGGCGTCGGCGTCGGGGTGCTCGTCGCCATGGTGCTGTTCGCCCGCCGCGTGGCGCACTTCGTGACCGTGGAACGCACGGTTTCCACCGCGGGTGGCCATGACACCGCCACCTACACGGTGACCGGCGAGCTGTTCTTCGCCTCCTCGAACGAGCTCTATACGCAGTTCGACTATGCGCTGGACCCGGAGTTCGTGGTGATCGACCTGCACGCGTCCCACCTCTGGGACGCCTCCACGGTGGCGGCGCTGGATGCGATCACGGAGAAGTATCGCCACCACGGCAAGGACGTGAAGATCGTGGGTCTCAACGACGCCAGCGTCCGGATGCGGGAACGGCTCGGCGGGAAGCTCGGCGCCGGGCACTGATCCCCGACGGCGTGCCCCGGGCCTAGGTTCAGGGCCTACGTCCCGGGCTTCGAGTCCTTGCCGTCGAGCCAGAGGGTGTCGGTGGCGTCGCTGTGCGCGCCCGTGGTGCCGACGTGCTTGGCGCTGATTCCGGGGCCGTGCTTGAACACGTGCACCAGGGCCATCCCGTGGCCGCGGCCCAGTCCGTAGTCGGCCTTGAGCCAGTCGAGGATCTCCCCGGCCTTCACGGAGGTGCCCGTCAGGCCCCGCTGGTGGGCGGCGTTGAGGAACTCCCTGGGGGTGAGTCCGGTTTTGGCCTCGATGGAGTCAAGGTAGGCCTGAAATGACATCGATGTCCCTTCGTTGGACCGTCTTTGGACCTTCATTTGAGCGTTTGGGGGCCACTCTAGGCACGGGGCGGGGGCCGCGCCAGAGCCGGAGGGGCCCTCTGTGCGGGCGTTCGGGGGCTTCCGGCGGGTTTCGGGCGGGCCTCCGGCGGGTCCGACGACGTGCGTCCCATCCCGCCCGCCCGCGGATCATCGTGGCGCGGCATGCCGCCGGGTGTTTTACTAAGGCCATGACTGACGCCACGCTGCACGCCAACGAACCGCACGACGAGAGCATTGCCGCCAGGCTGAACTGGTTGCGGGCCGGCGTCCTCGGCGCGAATGACGGCATTGTTTCCGTCGCCGCGACCGTGGTGGGCGTGGCAGGTGTAACGAACGATGTCACCCCCATCCTGGTGGCCGGCGCGGCCGCCGTCGTTGGTGGCGCGGTATCTATGGCTCTTGGGGAATATGTCTCCGTCAGCAGCCAGAGCGACAGCCAGCGAGCCTTGATCGAGAAGGAGCGCCGCGAATTGGCGGAGGATCCCGAGGGCGAACTGGCGGAGCTCGCCGCGATCTACCAGGCGAAGGGACTCTCGGCGGCTACGGCCCAGACGGTGGCACGGGAATTGACCGACCATGACGTGCTGGGTGCGCACCTTGAGGCCGAGCTGAAGATCGACGAGCACGAGGTGGTCAGCGCCTGGCACGCCGCCATGGCCTCGGCCATCGCCTTCACCGTTGGCGCGATCCTGCCGTTCCTGACCATCATCCTGACCCCCGCGGAGGTGCGCATCCCGCTGACCTTCGTCGCCGTCGTCATTGCACTGGCCATCACGGGCACCATCAGCGCCAGGATCGGCGGCAGCTCCAAGCGGAAGGCCACCCTGCGCCTGGTGATCGGCGGTGCGCTGGCCATGGCGTTCACCTACGCCGTGGGCCTGCTGCTCGGCACCACCGGCATCGCGTAAAGCCCCTGCCGGAGGTCAATGACAGCGGCGGCGTCGCCCTGAGGCGTTCCCTCGGGTGGGTCAGCGGGAGAGGACGATGCTGGCGGACACCGCCGCGGCGAGCAGGAGGACCGCACCGGCGGCCGTGCGGAGCAGGGCGGCGGACGGGGCGTCGGTGCCGCGCCGCAGGACCCGGGCCCGGACAATGACGCAGCCCGCGATCAGCACCGTTGCCGCCGCGGCGGCCGCGGCGGCAATTCCGAGGCCCAGCGCGTAGCCGCCGGGTCCGCCCTGTTCGGGGATGTGTTCCTGGCCGTGTTCCAACCCAAGGTGAGTGAGCCAGGAGCGCCAGATGAAGAAGTCCGCCACTAGGAGCGCCAGCAGGGTCCGCCGCCAGGCCAGTGAGGTCCGCTCCGGCTGGAGGCCGGGGTCCCGGCCCGGGACCGTTCCGCCGTCGGCCGCGGCGCTCATCGGCCCAGCAGAATCAGGACTGCGAAGACGACGGCGGCCGCGGCGATGACTCCGGTCATCGCCACCAGCAGCCAGGCATGTGGGAGTTCGCGGTTGTTCCGCATGGCTTGTTCCTGCAGGGCCCAGCGGCGGTAGGCCTCGACGGCCAGCAGGGCGCCAATGACCGAGAGCACCAGGCACAGCACCACCCGCACAGGCTGGGGTGCGATCTGCGGCGTGAGCTGGTCGATGGCGATGGCCCCCGCGAGGATGGCCATCGCGGTGCGGATCCAGGCCAGGAAGGTACGTTCGTTGGCCAGGGAGAACCGGTAGTCGGGCATCTGCCCCTCCCGACGCCAGCCGGGTTCGCGGGACAGGATCTTCTTCACGGGACTCCCTTCCCCGGCCTGAGGGCCGGCGGCGGCCCGGGTGGCCACCGGATCTAGGCTAGCCCGGACATGGCAATGGCGGGGGAGCCGACCAGGTCAGCACCCCCGCCATTGCCGGGTTGCGCGGTACTTAGACGCGCGAGGATCGTCCACGGACGAAGTGGAAGATCAGGACGATGACGGCGACGACGAGCAGCAGGTGGATGAACCCGCCGCCGATGCTGCCGAGCAGGCCGAGCAGCCAGAGAACGGCCAGGATAATCGCGATCCAAAGCAACATGATGACTCCTTGATGACTCTTTGGGTGAAGATATGGATGGTTCTTGGTGAGTCCCGGCCCGGGGGCCGCTTCAGAGGAAATAGTAAGGGTGCTTGCAATCTTTTGCCAAGTGGCGCGCCGATGACACTTCCGGCACGGAACCGCAGGTCAGGGTGGGTCAGCCCGTGCGGCCGCCGGTGGTCAGGATCCGCTTTCTAGAACTGAGTGGTTCCCCGCAGCCGCCGCGGCCTGCCGTCCGGGTCGACGACGAGACGGTACAGCGGTTCGGCCCAGAGCCGCTGCAGCCGGGTCACGGTCTCGACGGAGTGGCGGCGTACCTGGCCCGCGGGGCGGTGCCCCGGGCGACCGCCGTCGTGCCAGTTCTGCAGCGCGGCCGCCGTCCCCTCCCAGAGGCCGGCCCAGGAATCGGCGTCGTCCATCCGGGGGTCGGCCGGATCCAGGCCCAGGTGCTCGGCCCAGAGTTCGTGCCGGAGCTCCCGGGCCAGGGCCGGGGCCACAACGGCGCAGGTCAGTTCGCTGTCCGTGGTCCAGGACCGGAGGTTGAAGTTATCCGAACCGCAGGTGAACCAGGTGTCGTCGATGATGCAGACCTTGGCGTGGACGTACACCGGGGTTCCGGCGGCATTTTCCAGGTCGAACACGGACACCCGGTCCGGGGCGGCCCGGTGCAGCCGGTGCAGGGCCTTCAACTGGCCCAGCCGGCGCGGCGGACCGCCCAGGGTGCCGTCCGAGTCCGGATAGCGCGGCACGACGGCGATCACCCGGAGGTCGGGACTGCGTTCCAGGGCCGCGGCGATCCCGTCCGCCACCTCGAGGGACCACAGATACTGGTCCTCGATGTAGATCAGCGACCTCGCGCGGCCGAACGCCTTCGCGTAGGCGCGGGCGATGCTGCGTTCGCCGTCGGGCGCGAACGGGAAAGGCGGCCGCTTCACCCCGTAGGTGCGCAGCAACTGGACCGCGTGGCCACCCGCCGGCGGGGGCGGCGGGGCGGTCTCCGGCAGCGGTTCGGGATGCCGCGGCATCCGGGCCAGGCGCTGCAGCAGCATTCGGTAGGGGGTCTTGCGGTCCAGGGGGTGGGGGTCGTTCCAGCGTTCGGCGAAGGCGGCCAACACGTCCGCCACGACGGGACCGCGCAGCTCCAGGGCGGCGTCATGCCACGGCGGGCGGTCACCATAGCGCGGGTCCATCTCCACGGCCTGCGGATCCCCGGCGTGGCCGGCATCGTCCCTGCGGCTGTGCGACAGGTCCAGGCCGCCGACGAACGCCACATCCCGGGCCGGATCATCCCGGCGACGGATCACCACCAGTTTCTGGTGGTGGGAGCCAAACATCCGCACCCGCTGGTCGAGCAGGACTTCGCCGCCGGCGTCGTTGATTTCGCGGCCCAGCAGCTCGTTGGAGCGGCCGCTGATCGGTGCGGAGATGCGCTCACCGTGGGAGCGCCACACCAGGCCGCGGACCTCGACGCCGGAGCGCGCCAGGGATGCCAGCAGGTCGCCGATGGTGGGGCCGCCGGCCACCAGGCGCTCGTCGGCGTCGCCGCGCCAGTCCGTGAACCAGACGCGGTCGCCGGCGGTCAGCGAGGACAGTTCCTCGTACAGGCGGCCGAAGTAGGTGACCCCGTGGACCAGGGGCCGGACCAGGTTCCCCTCCGACCAAGCGGGACCTTCGTCCCGGCCGTCCTGTACCTCGCTGGCGGGGTTTCCCCGCTCCGGGCCGCTGAGGAACCATTCACCGGCGTCGCCGTCCATCCAGACCTTCTTTCGGCTGTCGGGGCGGGAGGTAGCCTGCCGCCTGCCTCCAAAGGTAGCCGCTGGCGCGCAGATGACGGCTAGTCTCGAAGCACACCGCCCCTGATCCGCCGGAGGAACCCGCACCCATGACCGCCGACAGTCGTACCATCCTCGCCACGTCCGGCGGCCTGCGCCCCGGCACCCGGACCCGTTTCGAGTTCAACAAACTGGTGCATCACGCCGTCGAACTGTCGGGGGTCTCCGGGCGGGCGCCGCGGATCAGCCATGTCGGCACGGCCAGCGGCGACCAGCGCTGGTTCAACCACGAACTCAGCGAGGCCGGCAGGGTGGCCAAGTTCGACCTCAGCCACCTGACCCTGTTCACCATGCCGAACGTCGGGAACATCGAGGAGTACCTGCTGGGCCAGGACGTCGTCTGGGTCAACGGCGGCTCGGTGGTCAATCTTCTGGCGGTCTGGCGCGCACACGGCCTGGACGACATCTTCCGGCGCGTCTGGGAGGCCGGCGTCGTCCTCGCCGGGGTATCCGCCGGGTCCATCTGCTGGTTCAAGGGAGGCACCACCGACTCATTCGGCCCGGAACTCCGGGCCGTGGACAACGGGCTGGCACTGTTGCCGTACGACAATGGCGTCCACTACGACTCCGAGGCCGCGCGCCGTCCAGCGGTGCACCGGCTGGTGGCCGACGGCACGCTGGGGGAGACGCACTGCACCGACGACGGCGTCGGCCTGGTCTACCGCGGCCCCGACCTCGCCGACGTGGTCACCGAAGCCCCAGGCAAGGCGGCCTACCGGGTGCGGCTCGAGCGGCCGGGAACACCCGACGCCACCGTGGTCGAGGAGAAACTGGAGCCGACGGCCCTCTAGCTCCGCTGTGTCCTACCCCTTGGTGAGTCGGTAACGCTCGATCTGCTTCAGGCGGCGCAGCAGGCTGTCCCGCCGGGGGTGCGGCACCGTATCGGCGGGCTCGGCCGTGAGGTCGATGTGAGCGTGGCCGTACTCCCAGAGCAGCAGGTCATCGAGCAGCCGGTCCGGCCCGGGCGAGTAGCGGTGGTCCAGGGCCTTGCGGACCTCGGTGATGCGGGCAGCGCTCAGCAGCCCCGCGAGCTCCACGGTCTGGTTCAGCCCGTGGGCCGCCATCAGCTCCGCGGCCCAGCCCCAGTCGTCGTCGACCTTCCGGTCAACGTGCGGCAGCAGGGTCCGCCAGACATCGCGGATCCGGTTCGGCGTCAGCTGTGCGGCGCCCTCGCCCTCCATGTCCCAGTAGCTGCGGACCTCCTCGTAGCGTTCGTGCAGGTCCGCGAACGCGCTTTCCACCGTCTCGAGCATCGCGGCGGTGGCGGTGAACTGCCGGTCGAACTGCGGGGTCCAGGCGCGCGGGTCCTCGGCCTTGAAACGGATGTCGTGCTCGATCTCGCTCCAGGCGTGGGCGAAGACCGTCCGGATCTGGCATTCGAAGAAGTAGCTGCCGTTGGGCTGGGCCTCCGGGTTGAAGACCTGCTGGTACTCCTTGACCGCCTCATTCTGGATGCTGCGCAGGATCAGGTGCCGGCTGGAGTACCCGTAGGTCCCCGACTCGATCGAGCCGATGTCCTTTTCCCGGTCACCGCGGCAATCGAAGAGCTGCCGCTGCCGCTTGATCAGGTTGGCAACGACGGCATTCTCCGCCGGAAGCTTGGTGATCACCCGGATTCCCACCATGTCATTGAGCGTCCGGAACGGGTCCGGAAACTTCAGCACCGGCGGCGCCCCGGGTTCCACGGATTCCTCCACCCGGGAGATCTTCTCGCGGAAGGATTCCACCGTCTTGGTCCGTCCGGTGACGAACAGCGGGGTCACCTCGGTGCCCTTCAACATGGTCCGCAGCGTCAGCAGCACGTCCCGGGTCACGAGTTTCAGGGCAGGGCGGACCCGCTCGTAGAGCTCCACGTTTTCCTGCACCGATTCGCGCAGTGCGGGGTCCAAACGGTCCCAGTTGCTTGCCATGCGCCCCAGCATACGGTGCGGCACCGACAGCGTGCCCGGACCCCGCCGCCCTCCGGTTCCCCGCGGAGACGTCCGCCCGGGCCTCCGCCGTCCGGCCTCGGGCCCACGGTAGGCTCTGGGCATGGCTGATCTGCGGCGTCGAGTGTTGCTCGGTGCCGCGGCTACGGCGGCTCTGGGGGCCGCCGCCGTGGCATGCTCACCCGGCCCCCGGGAGGACACCGTGAAGCGGCAGAAGTATCACTACGGGGACGACCCCAGCCAGTGGGCCGAGTTGTTCCTGCCCGGCGGCACCGAAACCAGGGGCGTGGCGGTGGTCATTCACGGCGGCTACTGGCGTTCCCAGTACGGGGCCGAACTGGGCGAGCCGCTGGCCAAGGACCTCGCGAGCCACGGCATGGCCGCCTGGAACCTCGAGTACCGACGGGCCGGCAACGGCGGCGGCTGGCCGCAGACCTTCGCGGACGTCCTAAATGGCATCGACAAGCTCCGGGATGCCGCCGGCGAGCACGGCCTGGGCCTGGACCGCGTGGTGGCGCTGGGCCACTCGGCGGGCGGCCACCTGGCCGTCTGGGCCGCGGGGCGGAGCCGGCTGGGCGCGCTGGGACTCCCGGACGCGGACCGGCAACTGCAACGCAACGACGACGGCGCCGCGGTGCACCTGACGGGCGTGGTGAGCCAGTCCGGGCTGCTGAACCTGGCCGAGGCGGACCGGCTGGACCTCAGCAACGGGGCCGTCAGCAACTTCCTGGGCGGCTCTTCGGAAAGATACCCCAAACGGCATAAGTATGCGGACCCCATGACCGCTGTGCCCCTGGACGTGCCCGTCGTCGCGCTCCACACCACGGAGGATGACACCGTCCCGATCAGCCAGTCCGAGACCTATGCCGCCGCCGGCCGGGCCGCCGGAGCCGCGGTTCAGCTGGTCAATGTCCCCGGCGACCACTTCGCCCTCATCGATACGAAGGCGCCGGCCTACCGGAAGTCGCGGGAACTGGTCCAGCAGCTGCTCGCCTGAGCCGGCGGCCGGACCGGCCATCGGTGATCCGGGCCCATCGCCTAGACTGGAGTCAGGTGCGCCGGGAAGTCTGGTCGGCATGATTTCGTCGACCCCACCGTGAGGACTTCCCAGATGAGCCAGACACCCACGACCCCTTCCCCGCAGCCGCCGGGCCCGGGGACGCCGGGACCGAAGCAGCCCGCCTCCCGTCCCGCCCTGTTCAGCCGCGGCAGCTACGCCGAATCACTGCGCATCGGCGAAATCCTTCGCAAGGAAACCGTCGGCGGCGCGCTGCTGGTGGCCGCCGCCGTTGTCGCCCTGATCTGGGCGAACTCCCCGGCGTCGGGGAGCTACTTCGCGCTCCGCGACCTGACCATCGGCTACGAACCCTGGCATCTGAACCTGAGCCTCGGCGCCTGGGCAGCGGACGGCCTGCTGGCGATCTTCTTTTTCCTGGTGGGGCTCGAACTCAAGCGCGAGTTCATTGCCGGCGACCTCCGGCAATTGAGCAAATCGATCGTCCCGGTGGCGGCCGCGGCGGGCGGCGTCCTGGTACCGGCGGTGCTGTACGTGCTGGTGAACCTGGGCAACGCCGAGACGCTCCGGGGCTGGGCCATTCCCACCGCAACGGACATCGCGTTCGCCGTTGCCGTCCTGGCGATCATCGGCTCGCACCTGCCCAGTGCCCTGCGGATCTTCCTGCTCACCCTTGCGGTGGTGGACGACCTGATCGCCATCACCATCATCGCGGTGTTCTATTCCGGGGAATTGCATGTGCTGCCCCTGCTGCTGGCGCTCGTGCCGCTGAGCCTCTACACGTTCCTGGCCCACCGGTACCGGCGATTCTTCGGCCTGAAGGCTCCCGCCGCCTGGCTGATCCTGCTGCCCCTGGGTGTCATCACCTGGGCCCTGGTCCACGCCTCCGGAATCCATGCCACGGTGGCCGGCGTGCTGTTGGGCTTTGCCATCCCGGTGATCCGTTCGCAGGCCAGCGGTGGACCCGAGGCCGGGCCCGGCCTCTCGGAGATTTTCGAGCATCGCTTCCGGCCCATCTCGGCCGGCGTGGCCGTGCCGGTCTTCGCGTTCTTCTCCGCCGGGGTGGCGGTCGGCGGCTGGGAGGGCCTGGGCTCGGCGCTGTCGGATCCGGTGGCTCTGGGCATCATCGTGGCGCTGGTCCTCGGGAAGCCGATCGGCATTCTGGCGACCACGTGGCTGCTGACCAAACTGACCCGCGCGCGGCTGGACGGCTCGCTGCGCTGGATCGATATCACCGGGGTGTCCATCCTCGCCGGCATCGGGTTCACCGTCTCGCTGCTGGTGGCAGAGCTGAGCTTCGGCCAGGGCAGCCCCCACGACGACCACGCGAAGGTTGGCATCCTGGCGGCCTCCTTCATCGCGGCCCTGCTCGCCAGCGCGGTGCTCACCACCCGGAACCGGCAGTACCGGATCGCGGAGGAAGAGGAGCGCCGGGATTCGGACCAGGACGGTATTCCGGACGTCTACCAGCAGGACGCTGCGGGTTCCTGACGACGGCGGCGGGTTCCTAACGACGACGGCGGCCGGGGCGGGGCGCGACGTCGGCCCCGCCTTGCGGTCGTTTAGCGCCGGTGGTCCGTGCCGCGCATCCGCAGGGCTACCACCACGCCGGACGCCGCGGTGAGGGCGGCCACCACCATGATCGTCGACGGAATCCCGTAGGCGTCGGCCAGGATGCCGGACAACAGTGCGCCCACGGCGAAGCCGCCGTCGCGCCAGAGCCGGTAGACGCCCACGGACCGTGCCCGCCAGCCCGGATGGGCGACGTCGCCGATCGCTGCCAGCAGCGTGGGGTAGACCATGGCCGTCCCGACGCCCATCAGCACGGCGGCGGCCAGCCAGACGCCGAACCCGTGGCCCGCCGCGACCATCACCAGGCCCGCCGCCTGCACGCCCATCCCGCCGGCGATCAACCACTTCCGGCCGAAGCGGTCGGACGCCGCCCCGGTGACCAGCTGCACCGCGCCCCAGACCGCCGGGTACACGGCGGCCAGGATCCCCACCTGCTCCAGCGGCAGGCCTGCGCTGGTGAACAGCACCGGAAACAGTCCCCAGGCGAGGCCATCGTTGAGGTTGTTCACCATCCCGGCCTGGCTCACCGCGGACAGGGAGCGGTCCCGGAAGCTGGTGAGCGTGAAGACCTCGCGGCTGCTGAGTCCGCCCGAACCCGCCCTGGAGTCCGCCGTCGCAGCCGGCTGGCTCTCCGCCACGGAACCGGAGCGTGATGCCGCCTCGGCCTTGGCGTGGTGGTGCGTTTCGCGGACGGTGAGGATGGACAGGCCCAGACCCACGGCAATGAATGCGGCGCCCAGCAGGAACGGGGCCGGCCGCAGGCCGTAGGTCGCCGCGAGATAGCCGGTGAAGAGTGCGGTGCCGGCGACACCCAGGTAGCCTGACGCCTCGTTGAAGCCCATGGCCAGGCCCCGGCGGTGCGGTCCCACCAGATCCATTTTCATCACCACGGTGGTGGACCAGGTCAGGCCCTGGCTCACGCCCAACACCACGTTGGCGGCAACGATCCAGGACCAGCTGGACCCGAAGATCAGCAGCAGCGGCACCGGGAGGGCGATCAGCCAGCCGGCCACCAGCACCGGCTTGCGCCCGAACCGGTCCGACAGCGTTCCGGCAGCGTAGTTGGTGGCCGCCTTGGCCAGCCCGAAGGCCAGAATGTACGTCAGGGCGGCGCTGTAGGAGTCCAGGTGGAACACGTCGCCGGCCAGCAGCGGCAGCACGGTGCGTTCCTGGCCCAAGGTTCCGCCCACCAGCGCGTTGACCGCCACCAGCAGCAGGAACTGCGGGAGGTTGCTGCGCAGGCCAAGGATGGCGGCGGAACCGACGGCATCGCGGCGCGCGGCATGGCTGGGGGCTGGAGTCGACATGCCTCAATATTATACCCATGGGGGTATTTCCGGAAAGCGCCCCGGGAGCGGCGCCGTGCAGGATTCTCTGGCAGAGTATGACCATGCTCACAGTCATTGGCGAGGCCTTGGTAGATGTCGTCCAGCGGTCCTCCGGCACCCGGGCCCACGTCGGCGGCAGCCCCTTGAACGTCGCCATCGGTTTGGCCCGGCTGGGCCACCCGGTCCAGTTCATTGGCCGCTACGGCCGGGACGAGTACGGCGACGCGGTGGCGGCGCACCTGAAATCCGGCTCCGTGCTGCTGCCCCTCGGCCCCGATGACCTGCCCACCTCGGTGGCGACGGCACTGATCGACGACGCCGGGGCGGCCAGCTACACCTTCGACCTCGCCTGGCAGCTGCCCGACCTGACCGAGCGGCTGCCGCTCATGCTGCAGGCCACCACCCTGCTGCACACCGGTTCCATTGCCACCATGCTGGCGCCCGGCGCCGCCGCCGTATTCGCCGCCGTCGAACGCGCCCATCCCTCCGCCACGATCGGCTTCGACCCGAACTGCCGCCCCAGCATCATCACCGACGCCGTCTATGCCCGGCACCAGGCCGAAAAGTTCGTCGCCCTCGCAGACGTCGTCAAGGCCTCGGACGAGGACCTCGAATGGCTCTACCCCGGCGTGGATCCGCTGGATTCGGCGCGGCGCTGGCTCACGCTGGGCGGCTCCGAGGGCCCCGCGCTGGTGGTGGTCACCCGCGGAGCGGACGGCCCCTGGGGCGTCAACGCCGACGGCGAGGCGCAGGCGCCGGCGCCCCGGGTCAAGGTGGCGGACACCGTGGGCGCGGGGGACTCGTTCATGGCGGCGCTGCTGTCCGGCATCGTGGACCGCGGCCTGGACGGCGCGCAGAACCGCGGCGAGCTGCGCTCCCTCTCCGCCGGCAGCCTGCGCGAACTCCTGGTGCACGCCGCCGCGGCCGCCGCCGTCACCGTCTCCCGGGCCGGCGCCAACCCGCCCGGCCGCGCGGAACTCTCCGCAATGGAACTTGGTAGCGTGAACACCAGCACGGCCCCGTAAGCTCCCGGCCTCCGCGTTAGACCTGAAAGGCAGCCATGACCTCCCACGACCCGTATGCCCCGCTCCCGGACGTTCCCGCCTTCGACCTCCGCAGTGAATCCTTCGCCGACGGGGAAACCCTCCCGCCGCCGCAGCGCAGCGGACTCATGGGCGCCGGCGGCGAGGACGAATCCCCGCAGCTGAGCTGGAGCGGCGCCCCGGAAGGCACCAAGAGCTACGCCGTCACCGTTTACGACCCGGACGCGCCGACGGCCAGCGGCTTCTGGCACTGGGCCGTCCTGAACATCCCCGCGGACGTCACCTCGCTGCCGGCCGGCGCGGGCTCCAAGGACGGCGCGCACCTGCCCCAGGGTGCCCTGCAGCTGAAGAACGACGCCGGATTCGCCGGCTTCGTGGGGGCAGCGCCGCCCAAGGGCCACGGTCCCCACCGCTATCTCGTTGTGGTGCACGCCGTCGACGTCGAGCACCTCGACGTCGACGCGGACGGCAGCCCCGCCTTCCTTGGCTTCAACCTCTTCAGCCACAGCATCGGACGGGCCCGGCTGACCGGCATCTACGAACAGCACTGAGACTTTCCGAACAGCACTGAAGCGTCGGCGCCCCGGGCCACCGCCCGGGGCGCCGACGTAGACTGGCAGCATGCGGCTGGTAGCGAGCGATATCGACGGAACGATCCTGGGGCACGACGGCAGGATCAGCGAACGGACCGTCCGCGCCTTCCACGCCTGCCGCGACGCTGGCGTTGAGCTGGTGTTCGTCACCGGCCGGCCGCCGCGCTGGCTGCACCCCCTCCGGGACCAGCTGGGCCACACCGGAACCGTGATCTGCTCCAACGGGGCCGTGGTCTGGGACCTGGAATCCGACCGGGTCATCTCCTCCCGCGCCTTGGCCCTCGAATCAGTCTTCGAGGCCCGGCGGATCATCCAGGGCATCCGGCCGGACGCGCTGTTCGCCGCCGAAACCCTCGACGGCTTCCACCTGGAGCCGCACTTCCTGGGCGGCAACTCGGCCGGCCTGCTCGACGAGGTCACCCCGGCCCCGCTGCAAGAGACGCTCCGTCCTGGCGATTCCGTGGTGAAGCTGATGGCGATCATCCGGGAAGGCACCGCGGACGAGTTCCTCGCGGACGTCGCGCCCGCCGTTGCCCACTTGGCCGCCGCCACCCACTCCGCCCCCAATATGGCCCTCCTGGAGCTCTCCCTCCCGGGCGTGAACAAGGCCGTGACCCTCGCCGAATATGCCCGCGCCCTGGGCCTCGGCGCCGAGGACGTGGTGGCCTTCGGGGACATGCCGAACGACATCGAGATGCTGCGCTGGGCCGGCCACGGCTACGCCATGGCCAGCGGCCACCCCGACGCCATCCGCGCCGCCGCGCACACGGCCCCGCACTTCGACGACGACGGCGTGGCCCAGATCCTGGAGGCACGGCTCGCCGACCTTGGTGTCCGCCAGCCCTGACGCTCCGCCTTTTGTCCTGACCCGTCGCGCCGCGCCGCCCGCGCCGCCGTCGCGCCGCCCGCGCCGCGGACATGTGATTCCCAGCTCGCGGCCAACTGCCGTTCACCTTGGCCTCCTACGCTCAAACCACTGAACGGATCGGATGACTGAGGGCGGGCAATCATGGCCAGGAACGTGAAGCGACACATTGACGACCAGCCGCTGCGGCGGGTCACCCCGGACGCCCACTGGCAGAGCCTGCGCCAGGGCGACCGGGTCCGGGTTCGGCTGTCCCCGGGCTACGAGGCGGCCGGATTCGTGGACGCGCTCACCGTGGACCACACCACCGTCTGGGTGGACCTCGACGGCGGCGGACGCACCCTGCTGCACTGCAGCGACGGCGTCGAAATCCTGCCCCACGGCTAGGACCGCGGCTCCGGTACGCTGACCGGATGAGCGCAGAGCACCCCTTCCTCGCCCGCGACGGCGCCCCCGACGCCCCTGTGGCCATCGCCCACCGGGGGTTCTCGCCGGAGGGTGCGGAAAACTCGATGGCCGCGTTCCGCGCCGCCGTCGGCCTCGGCTACCGGTACCTGGAAACCGACGTGCACACCACCGCCGACGGCGTGCTGCTGCTCTTCCACGACGAGACCCTGGACCGGGTCACCGACGGGGCCGGGCGCGTTTCCGAACTCTCCGCCGAGACGGTGGCCCGAGCGCGCATCGCCGGCACCGAACCCATCCCGGAACTCGCCGAACTGGTCGCCGAATTCCCCGACGCCCGGTTGAACCTGGACGTCAAGGACTGGAACTCGGTGGAAACCCTCGCAGCCGCGATCGAACGGCACGGGCTGCACGACCGGGTGCTGGTGGCCAGTTTCTCCGACCGCAGGCGCCGCGCGGTCCTCCGCCTCCTGAGCCGGCCGGCCGCCAGCTCCGCCGGCATGGCCTCCAACGCGCTGTTCGTGCTGCTGGGTCCGCTGCTCCCGGCGCCGGTGATGCGCCGCGTGACGGCGCGGGCACTGCGCGGGGTCCACGCCCTGCAGGTCCCGGTCCGGTTCGGGGCGGTCCCGGTGGTGACGGCGGGCTTCGTCCGGCGCGCCCACCTCCATGGCCTGCATGTCCACGTCTGGACCATTAATGAGGAGGCGGAGATGCACCGGCTCCTGGACCTCGGAGTCGACGGCATTGTGACGGACAGGGCGGACCTGCTCAAGGCTGTGCTTCGAGACCGCGGCCAGTGGCGGGACTGACTGCACGTCCCTGGCTGTCTGCCCCGGCTGGCAGGATGGACCCATGCGCATCCTGATTGCCCCGGACAAGTTCAAAGGCAGCCTCACCGCGGCCGAAGCAGCCGCCGCCATGGCCGAGGGGGCCCTCCGGGTCTACCCCGAGGCCTCCGTGCTGCAGCTGCCCGTCGCCGACGGCGGCGAGGGGACGCTGGAGGCCGCAGTTGCCGCGGGCTACGAGGAGCGGCTGAACGCCGTCGTCGGGCCCATCCTGGCGCCGATCGGCGCGGCCTGGGCGCTCAGGAAGGACGCCTTCGGCGGGGCCACCGCCGTGATCGAGACCGCCCAGGCCTCCGGGCTCGCCCACATGGAACCCACGCCGGAAAACGCCCTGCGTGCCCACAGCTACGGCTCCGGGCAGTTGATCGCCGCCGCCCTCGACGCCGGCGCCACCGAGATCATCCTCGGCGTGGGCGGGTCCGCGATGACCGACGCCGGGAGCGGCGCCCTGCGCGCCCTGGGCCTCAAGCCGCTGGATGCCAACGGCAACGTAGTGCCCCTCGGCGGCGGCTCGCTGGCTGACGTCGTGGCCGTCGACGTCAGCGGACTGGACCCCCGACTGTCGGCCGTGACGCTGCGCATCGCCGTCGACGTGCAGAACCCGCTGTACGGCTCCGACGGCGCCGCGCACGTCTTCGGTCCGCAGAAGGGCGCTGACGAGGACGCCGTCGAACGGCTCGACGCTGGCCTGCGGAACTGGGCCTCCGTGCTCCGGCAGGCCACCGGCCGGGACGTCAACGTCCCCGGCGCCGGCGCGGCCGGCGGCTTCCCGGCGTCGTTCCTGGCCTTCAGCAACGCGGCCCTGGAGAGCGGTTTCCAGCTCGTGGCGGGCCTCACCGGCCTTGCCGACAAGCTGCGCGGCGCAGATCTGGTGATCACGGGGGAGGGGTCCCTCGACGAGCAGTCGCTGACCGGCAAGGCCCCCGTGGCGCTGGCCGACGCCGCGCACGCCCTCGGCATCCCGGTGATCATGGTCGCCGGCCGGATCCTGGTCACCCCGGAAGACCTGGAACGGCGCGGCGTGGTTGCGGCGGCGCAGCTTGTGGACACGGCCCCTTCGCCCGAGGAGGCGCAGGCGAAGGCGGCCAAGTACCTCGCCTGGACCACCAGCCAGGTGCTCGAGGGCGCCTAAGTGGCGGTGAAGACTCTGGTTTAGCGGCTCCCCGCTGAATAAGATTGCTTCATTGGGGGCCGTGACCCCCTGCCAGGGCCACGCGCATACCGGTGGCCGTGACAGGAGATCCGCATGTCCATGAAGCGCAGCACCGCCCGCCGCCCCAAGCTCCGCGAACGGCGGCTCGAGGTCGAACATATCAATGTCGTGGACCGGCGCGTGATGCGCAAGGCCCTCGGCGGAACCATCGTCGGCAACACCATGGAATGGTACGACGTCGGCGTGTTCGGCTACCTGATCACCACCATGGGCCCGGTCTTCCTGCCTGAGGCGGACAAGACCGTCCAAAATCTGTTCCTGCTGGGAACCTTCGGCGCCACCTTCGTGGCCCGGCCGCTCGGCGGGGTCTTCTTTGGCTGGCTCGGCGACAAGATTGGCCGTCAGCGGGTGCTCGCCATGACACTGATCATCATGGCCGCGTCCACCTTCGTGGTGGGCCTGCTGCCCGGGTACGCCACCCTCGGCATCTGGGCGGCCGTGCTGCTGGTCGCCACCAAGCTGATCCAGGGGTTTTCCACCGGCGGCGAATATGCCGGTGCCACCACGTTCGTCAGCGAGCACGCCCCGGACGCCCGGCGCGGTTTCTTCGCCAGCTTCCTGGACCTGGGTAGCTACATGGGCTTCGCCATCGGCGCCGCACTGGTCACGCTGCTGCAGGTCACCCTCGGGGAGGACACCATGCAGGCCTGGGGCTGGCGGCTCCCGTTCCTGATCGCCGGCCCGCTGGGGCTGATCGCCATCTACTTCCGGATGAAGATCGAGGAATCCCCGGCGTTCCAGGCCAGCCTCGACGCGCAGACCGGCGGGGCGGAAGGCGAATCCGCGGACGCCAAGGGGCCGGTAGCGATCTTCGCCTCGCACTGGCGCGGAATCCTGCTGGCGATGATCCTCGTGGCCGCCGCCAACACCGTGGGTTACGCGCTCACCTCCTACATGCCCACGTACCTGACCTCGAACAAGGGCTACGACGAACTGCACGGCACCCTGCTCACCATCCCGATTCTGGTCCTGATGTCCGCCGCGATCCCGCTGACGGGCAAGCTTTCGGACCGGATCGGCCGCCGTCCGGTGCTCTGGATCGGCTCGCTGGGCACCGTGGTCCTGGCCCTTCCGGCCTTCCTGCTGATCGGTATCGGAGCCATCTGGTCCACGCTGCTGGGGCTGGCGTTGATCGCCTTCCCGCTGACCTTCTACGTGGCCAACCTCGCCTCCACGCTCCCGGCGCTCTTCCCGACTGAAAGCCGCTACGGCGCCATGGGCATTGCGTACAACTTCGCCGTCGCCATCTTCGGCGGCACAGCGCCGTTCATCATCGCCTCCCTCATCGCCGGCACGAACAACGAGATGATGCCCGCCTACTACCTCATGGCCACGTCTGCGGTGGGTGCGGTCGCCGTCTACTTCATCAAGGAAACGGCCGGCCGGCCGCTGATGGGCTCGATGCCGAGCGTTGACACGGTCGAAGAGGCCCACGAACTCGTGGCGGGGCAGGAGGATAACGAGCTGCTGGATCTCAACGAGATGCCGTTCGACGAGACCTACCATCCGGCCGAGTCGGACCAGCCGGCCTCGGAGCAGCGCGCGTCGGACGCGTCGGACCGGGAGGGCGACGCCGGGCGGAGGGAGCACCCCGCCGGCTAGTGGTCAGTGCCATTCACGGTGCTGCGCCCCGGGGCCTTCCGCCGAAGCCGGTCCGGCACCAGGACCAGTAGCACCAGCAGGACCGCCAGGAGCGCCGCGCCGGCCACGACCCCGGCGGTCCGCCCGATCGTGACGTCGAAAACCAAAGCCGACGTCCCGACGCTGAGAAGGGCGACGGCGGCCAGGGCGGTCTTCGCGATCCGGTCCGCGCTGGAGACCAGAACCTCCTTCAGGCCCTGCCGGAACAGCCGGCGGTGAGCGCTGACCGGCAAGAGAATCAGGGCCGTGGTGAGCGCCGCGAGGACCACGTTGCAGAGGTAGAGTCCGATTTCGAAGCCGTCCAGTTTCTCGAAGCGGCTCTGGAACGGCAGCGTCAGCAGGAAGCCGGCCAGGATCTGCACGCCCGTCTGCAGCACCCGGAGTTCCTGCAGCAGCTCGCCCCAGTTGCGGTCCATCTTCTCGTCAAAGGTCTCACTCCGCCCGGCCTCCCGGGACTCATCGGCGCGCGCCATCGCTGCTCCTCACCTGAGATTTCGCTCTGGTACTAAGCTTACTGACGATTTTCGGGTACGGTGGAAGAGCAGGGAAATTCTGCCAGGCTGACCGCCGGCCGCCGCTAACCAGGAGGAAGCACATGTCTGAAGACCAGCACCGCGTCGTCGAGGAAGAAGCAGGCGGCTACGGCACACCCACCGCCGAGCAGGAGATGCCCGGCGGCGACACCAAGAGCTTCGCCCAGCCGCGCGACGAAGAAGCGTTCGACGCCGCGGGCCTGAACCAGGACAGCCCGGACGGTGAGACCTTCCCGGCCGGCGCCCCGGATCTGAGCCAGTTCGGCGCGGAAGACCAGGACAGTGCAGGAGAACCCGGAGCGGGACGCTTCGGAGGAACGGAGGAGCAGATGAACGCGGAAAACGAGAGCACCGAGCAGGGCTTCGAGTCCGGCGACGAGACCGCAGCCGAGAACGGCGGCGCCGTGCCGTCGTCGGAAGCTGACATGGACTCGGCCAACACCGAGGAAGCCGAACCGGGGCGCCCGTTCTCCTCGGAGTCCGGGCAGGACGCCGCCGGCATTCCGGACGGCTCCGGGACGGACCTGCCGGAGGAGCACTCACCGAAGGATCGCGACGACGAGGACAAAGAGTCCTTCAACGCCGGCTAACCGCCGGCTTTGTCAGCAATAGACAGCAAGGGCGGCGCCCCTCCTTCCCGGGAGAGGCGCCGCCCTTGCCGTGTTCCAGGCCGCGGGTCCGCGCTTAGCGGCGCTTCTTGGGGGCGCGCTTGGCTGCTGCGTTCACGGCGCCCCGGGCAGCGGCGGCGACGGCGGCGTCCTCGGTTTCCGGCTCGGCGACCGTTCCTCGGGCCTTCGCGATGGCCTTCATGCCGTGGTAGATCACCAGCGCGGCGGCGGAGCCGAGGGCGATGCCGGTGAACTTCAGGTCGCCGATGGTCCAGGTGTAGTCCGCGATGCCGACGATCAGGGCGACGGCGGCCGTGGTGAGGTTGACCGGGTTGGAGAAGTTGACCTTGTTCTGCACCCAGATCTTCACGCCGAGTACGCCGATCATGCCGTACAGCATGGTGGCGGCGCCGCCCAGGACACCTGCCGGGACGGTGGCGATCAGTTCGCCGAACTTCGGCGAGAAGCTGAGGATCACGGCGAAGAGGCCGGCAACCCAGTACGCCGCCGTCGAATAGACCTTGGTGGCGGCCATGACGCCGATATTTTCGGCGTAGGTGGTGGTGCCGGAGCCGCCGCCGAGGCCGGCGAGGACCGTCGCGGCGCCGTCAGCCATCAGCGCGCGCCCGGAGACGCCGTCGAGGTTCTGCCCGGTCATGGCGGAGACGGACTTCACGTGGCCGATGTTCTCGGCCACCAGCACCAGGACCACCGGCACGAAGAGGCCGACGACGCCGAGGTGGAACTCGGGCGTCTGGAAGTGCGGCAGGCCGATCCAGGCGGCGGCGTCGACCTTGGCGAAGTTGACCTCGCCGCGGATGATCGCGACGAGGTAGCCGACGACGACGCCCACCAGGATGCTCAGCCGGCCGAGAATGCCGCGGAAGAAGACGCTGACCACGATGATGACGGCGAGCGTGATCAGGGCGGTGATGGGGGCGGCGTCGAAGTTGTTCTTGGCCGCGGGGGCGAGGTTCAGGCCGATCAGGCCGACGATGGCACCGGTGACGATCGGGGGCATGAGGCGGTTGATCCAGCCCGCCCCGAACTTCTGCACGATCGCGCCGATGATGGCGAGGCCGATGCCGGCCATCACCACGCCGCCGAGCGCACCGGGGATTCCGAACTGCTGCTGCGAGGCCATGATCGGGGCGATGAAGGCGAAGGAAGAGCCGAGGTAGCTGGGAACGCGACCCTTGGTGATGACCAGGAACAGCAGGGTGCCGACGCCGGAGAAGAACAGGGTGGTGGCCGGGGGCATGCCGGTGATGATCGGAACCAGGAAGGTGGCGCCGAACATGGCCACGACGTGCTGCATGCCGACGCCGATGGTCAGTGGCCACGCCAGGCGCTCGTCGGGCCGGACGACCTCGCCGGGGCGGATGGACTTGCCGTTTCCGTGGATCTTCCAGTTGGTTCCGAGCATGCTCATGGCAGTGAGCCTTTCAAAAAGGGTGTCGCGGGGCTGGGAAGGAATCTTCCGGGTGACACTTTACCGCGACGGCGTCAGCGGGCGGCGGTCCGTGGCTGCGGTCCGGTGTCTTTGTGGAAAAGGAGCACGGCCTGGGGCTGCTTCTCCGACTCCCTCGGCGGCCGGAGCAGTTGCTCCAGCGGCGCGAAGCCGTGGGCGGCGAAGCTGCGCGTGACGTCGCCGGGGTTGTGCAGTTCGGCGCGGAGCACGACGTCGTGCCCGTACGCGCGCGTCACGGTGCGGGAGCCGCTTCCGACCTGGAAGGCGAGCAGCGCGGCGCCGCCCGGCCGGAGGACCCGAGCGAACTCGCGGGCGACGGCCGGTATGTCGCCGGGCTCGAGGTGGATGATCGAATACCAGGCCACGACGCCGTTCACGGACCCATCTGCGGCCGGGAGTGCGGTGAGATCGCCGGCGGTGAACTCGATCTGCGGGTTCAGACGTCCGGCCACCTGCACCATGCCTGGGGAGAGGTCCACGCCGGTAACGTTCAGCCCGGCGTCCCGGAGGTGGGCTGCGAGCCGCCCGGCACCGCAGCCTGCGTCGATTACCTTCCGGCCCGCTGAGTGGCTGACTTCCGTGACGAAGCGCTCGATCATGGCCAGATCTTCGGCGGCTTCGAAGCCGAGGTCCGGCAGGACTTGGGCGTAGGTTTCGGCCACCGTGTCATATGCGGACCGGACAGCGGTGTGATCGGCGGGCTCCGGCATGGCCCGAGCCTACCGCGGCATGACAGTGCCGCCCGGCGATGCCGCTGTATCGTGGGCCCGATGACGACGACTGAGCTCCTCGCGGCCTATGACCAGCAGCTTCGCACCGACGCCGAAACCCCAAGTGCCGTGGCCGTCGAACGGTTGGGTCCGCTGCGTCTCGTCACCTTTTCCGGCGGCCGGGGGTTCGTGACCTACCGGGATCTGGACGGGGCAGATGCGCCGACGATCGCCGGGTGGGTGGCGGAGACCGTCGAGTATTACCGCGCCCAACCCGGGATTGACCGGTTCGAGTGGAAGACCCGCGGCCACGATCACGCCCCCGGCCTGCATGAGGCGCTTCTCCAGAACGGTCTGGAGGCCGACGAGACTGAGTCGATCATGATCGGCGCGGCCAGCGGCTTGGCGGCCGACGTCGACCTCCCGCCGGGTGTGACCGTCGGGCAGGTGTCCGACGAGGCGGGCATCCGGGCGATGTGCGCCATGCAGGACGAGGTCTTCGGCAGCCCCGATTCGGACGGCCACGCCGAGGCGGTGTTGCGCCGCGCGGCCCTTGACGACGGGATGCAGCTTTGGGTGGCCGAACACGACGGCATGTTCATCAGCGCCGGGCGCCTGGAACCTGTCCCCGGAACCGATTTCGCCGGCATCTGGGGCGGTGCAACCCGGCCGGAATGGCGCGGCCGGGGCATCTACCGCGCTGTCACCGCCGCCCGGGCGCGTGCGGCGCTGGACCTGGGCAAGACGCTCATCCACAGCGACTCGACCGAGTTTTCGCGTCCCATCCTGGAACGCTCCGGACTGGTCCGGGTGTCGACCACGACGCCGTATCTCTGGCGGCGTTCGTCCGGAGCCGATGGGAACTGATGACCGACGTGGCTGCCTCGGCCTGAGGACATCCAAGTTGGTGGCTCCTTGCCCTCGGACTGACCGCCGGGCTCCAGCGGAGTCCGTGCGCCGCAAGTGGCCGTCGCCGTTACCGCAGCCTCTGCCCACACAGGCAGTTGCTTCTGCGGCGCGCCCTTCTCGAGTCAGCCTTGTAGATCGGAGTGACGCTCCATACCGTCCGCGCCCTTCCGCTCTGCCTTCACTATGTGAAGTAGTGGTTTTGTCGGGGTTTTTGGTGGGGGTCGAGGTGGGGTGGCGGGATGTACCAGGGAGTCCCGGCGCGGGATTGGATGGTCCATTGTTCTTTGTGGATCAGGTGATGGTGGTGAGAACACAACAGGACACCGTTGTCTGTACTCGTTGGGCCGCCGCGGGACCAGTAGTCGATGTGGTGGGCTTCGCACCAGGGGGCGGGGATGGTGCAGCCGGGGAAGGTGCAGCCTTTGTCGCGGGCGGTGATGGCTTTGCGGATGTGTGGCGGGAAGATCCTGCTGGTCCGGCCGATGTCCAGGACCCGGCCCTCGCTGCCGAGGAGGACGGGAATGATGTCCGCGTCGCAGGCGATTTTGCGGATGGTGGCGGCGGTGACGGGTCCGGTGAAGGCCAGCGTCCCGGTCGCGGCCAGACCCAGGGTCCCGGATGCTGACCCGTCCTGCGGGCCACGACCGTCGGCGGTGGTGAGGCGGGTGAGGAGGTCGCTGTAGTCGATAGTGACCATGACCTGAGGGCGGAGTCCGCCCGTGGCGGGGAGCCCGCCGGTGGCGAGGGCGGCCTTGCAGGCGCCGATCAGGCCGTCGAGCAGCCGTTGCGGACGGGTCCGGAGGTCCAGCCGTTCCTCGGAGACTCCCGATTCCGCAGCGAAGGCCTTCTCCGGCGAAACTGCGCAGCCTTCAGCGTCGGCTTTGTCGGCAGCGGTCGGGGTGGTCCCGCTGGCATCCACTGCGCCGGGAACGGTCGCGGCTGTTCGTGGGTTGGTGGCGGTGTTCATGACGGTGAGGAGGTGTTCGAACTGGTCGGTGGTGGCGAAGATTTCCAGGTGCTGGAGTCCGTGCCGGGGTCGGCGGATGAACGCACCCTGGAGTTGGCGGAGGAGTTCTTCGGTGGGTTCGGTGCCGTCCTGGTCGAGGCCGTCGATCCAGCGGCGGGCGACCCGGGTCAGGAAGTCCGGGTCATGAACCGCCGCGAGCGTGGTCAGGACTTCTTCCATCCGGGCCAGGGTGGCGGTATCGGCCAGGAGCCGGACCCGGTCCAGTGCCTGGGTGATGATGGTCGCGGACCGGGACGGGACCTCCCCTTCCGCGAACGCCGCGGCCAGTTCCTCATGAACGGCCGGGATCGGCTGGCCGGTCAGCCCAACCCGGGGCAGAAGTTCCCCGGCAAGGCACAGTCGCCGGTGCGCCTCGGCGGTACTGATCCGCAACCGATCGCGGAGGAAGTCCGTGGTCCGCCGGCACCCTTCACCCTCCGGCCCAGGCTTTGAGCGATCAGAAGCATCGGCTGCGGCGGCCTGGGTTCGCGTTCGGTCGACGGCGCCCGCAGCAACCACCTGGAGGAACTCCACGGCTCGGGCGATTTCCTCCACGTCCCCGGCGAAAGCCGCCGCCTCAGTGAAACCCAGCACCCCGGCGTCGTCGACCGCCGCCGCGCAAACCTCCCGCAGCGAAGCGGCGATATCCCCCAATGCAATACCGCCGCGCCCGCCAGCTACCGGTCCGGGGACCGGTAGAAACGAAACCGCAGCTGTTGCGTTCATGGGTTAATCCTGCCGCCGACCTCTGACAATTAACCTCGCCCAGGCGGGCCGCATGCGCCCGTCACCGATCGGCCGGTGAGCCAGTAGAGAAGAAACCGCAGCCAGTGCGTCCATAATTCAACTGTCCCGCCGACCTCTGACAATTAGGGCCGCCCGCCAACCGGGGCAGCCAAGGCTGCCCACAACAACGCCCGCCAACAAGAAACCAGCCCGGAACCGCATAGATTGGTGCGGTGGAGAACGAAGAGGTCCTGGACGGCGGCAACTCGAGCGTCGTGGTGCGCGTGGGGGACACCGTCCGCCGCAACACCGGTCCATGGACACCCGCGGTACATGACTTCCTCCACGCCCTCCACGCCGGCGGCGTCACCAACGTCCCGGAAGCGCTCGGCCTCGACGAGCAGGGCCGTGAGATCCTCACGTTCGTGCCGGGCGACGTCGTCCGCTACCCACTCCCCGCCTGGATCTGGCACCCGGACATCCTCCGCGACGCCGCCACCATGCTGCGGAAAATCCACGACGCCGGAGCCCACCTCGCGGACACAAGCCGGCCCTGGCTTTTGGCCACCCACGAACCGGCAGAGGTGGTCTGCGCCAACGACTTCGCCCCCTACAACATGGTCTTCCGGAACCGGAAACTCACCGGGGCTTTCGACTTCGACGCCGCCTCTCCCGGTCCCCGCATCTGGGACGTCGCCTACCTGGCCTATCAGCTGGTGCCCTTGATCGAGGGGACCGGTTCCGGGGAACCCGCGGAGGAGGAAAAGCCCGGCCGGCTGGACGATCTCATCGAGGCCTACGGTCAGCCCTTCGCCCACGCCGACATCTTTGAAACCCTCGGCCGGCGGCTGCTGGAACTCGCGGAGTACTCCGACCAGCGCGCCGTCGAGAGCGGACGCACGGAATTGCACGAGCACGCCGCCGGCTACCGCCGGGACAGCGCCCGGATGTTCGCCCGCGCACAGGCGTCGGATGTGGCTGATCTCACGCCCTGAGACGGGAAGCGGCCGCTGAAGGCGCCGGTTAATTCCTAAGACAGCAGCAACGCAGACCAGGGAAAAGAGACGCACATGACCATCGCCCACGAAGAAGCAGTAATCGACGCCGAGGCGGTAGACGCCATCTTCGCCCAGGCACGCACCGCTAACGCCTTCACCGGCGAGGTCACCGACGAGCAGGCCCGCGCCATTTACGAACTGACCAAGTTCGGCCCCACCGCCTTCAACTCCCAGCCGCTGCGCATCACCTACGTCCGCTCGGACGAGGCCCGCGCCACGCTAGTTGACGCCCTGTCCGCCGGTAACCGCGCCAAGACCGCCTCCGCTCCGCTGGTCGCCATCCTCAGCACCGACACCGCTTGGCACGAACAGTGGGACGCCTTCCTCCCCGGTTACAACGCCCCGAAGGCCATGTACGACGCCTCCCCGGACCTCGCCGCCGCCACGGGCAACAACAACGCCCACCTGCAGGCCGGTTACTTCATCCTCGCCGTCCGCTCCCTCGGCTTCTCCGCGGGCCCCATGACCGGCGCCGACTTCGCCGCGATTGACGCCTCGTTCTTCCCCGACGGCAGCCAGAAGAGCTTCATGGTGGTCAACATCGGCCGTCCCGCCGAGAACGCCTGGGGCGCCCCGAAGCCGAAGTTCGCCTACGAGGACGTCGTCCGCACCGTCTAGCTCGGTGGCAGACTGGGCCCATGCGGAACCTGGTGGCCGTCGCCTTCGTAGAACCCGTCAGTGCGGGGCAGGTCTTCGCCCGCGACGCGTGGCCCCTGCACATCACCTTGGTGCGCTTCGACGTCGCGGACCCGCCCGCGGAGGCAAAGGACGACGACGGCGGGTACCTGGCCCCGGCGTCGGGCGCGGCGCCCTCGGCGTCGTGCCCCGTAAACCCGGAGACCGGTCCAACGGACCCCGGCCCGCTCGAAGCCGACTCGCTGGTGTCGGACCCTCTGGAAACCGAGATCGCCCGGCGCATGGACCCGATAGTACGCGCCGCCCTCGGCGAGGTCCTCACGGCCGGGGAACCGGCCAACTTCGGCCGGAACGGCTCCATCCCGGTCACCCTGATCGAACCCAACGAGCGCCTGCAGCAGCTGCACGAAGGGCTGCTCGACATAGTCGAATCGCTGCACGGGCGGGTCGCCACCGGTGCCTACACCCGCTCCGGCTACCGCCCCCACGTCTCCCACCAGGGCGCCAAACTGCTGAAGACCGGTGACCGGCTGGTCCTCGACCGGGTGGCGCTGGTGGATATGGCGCCGGGTGGAACCCACAGTTCCCGCAAGGTCCTGACGCTGTGGGATGCCACATTGTGAATGAAGCTCTTCATTTTTATCCCGGGGTGCCATACTGGGGGCACATGGGGAGTCTGACACCGCTGAAATGGGGTCACCGGGTGCTGGCGGGAGAAAAAGCGGATGGTGCTTGATACGTCGACCCTGCGAGTTTCCTTGGCCGTCGTCACGCTGACGCTGCTCTTCCTCTTCTTCTTCATTACGTACCGCAAAACCCGCTCGGCCTACAGCGCCTGGTGGTGTTCCGCGCTGCTGCTGTTCCTCACCGGCTCCGCCTCCTACCTGCTGGACGGCACCGTGCATCAGGAGTGGGCCAACCCGCTCGGAAACACCCTGCTGGTCGGCGGCGCCGGTGCCATGTGGGCGGGCGCCCGCTCGCTGCGCTCCACCAGTCCCAAAATCTGGTATCTGATCGCAGGTCCGGTTCTCACCGGTTTGGTATCCATCTTCGACAGCCCGGCCACCAACAACTGGTCCGGCGGACCAGTGATGCTGGGCTTTATGGCACTCATGCTGGGGCTGTCCTCGCGGGAGCTCTTCCTCCTCGAGGTCGACTACTCCCGCGTTCACCGGCCGCTCGCCTACGGCTCCGCCCTGCTGACCGTCTTCTACGTCGGCCGCCTGGTGGTGTTCCTGCTGCAGGGGCCGAACAGCCCGGTCTTCGAAACGTATTTCGGTTCGGTGGTGACCACCATCCTGACCACGATGGTCCTGGTGGTGGCCTCCTTCACCATGGTGGAACTGAGCAACGAGCAGCTGACCCGTGACCTGAGGTCCCGGGCCACGGTGGACGGGCTGACGGGGCTGCTCAACCGGACCGCGTTCATGGACCTCGCCGCCGAGGAACTTCGCCGGCTTGGCAACGCCCGGACACCGGCCGCCCTGGTGCTGGCCGACCTGGATCACTTTAAGACCGTCAATGACCGGTACGGCCACGCCGCGGGCGACGTGGCGCTGCAGGCCTTCGCCGACGCGTGCACCGAATCGGTCCGCTCCACCGACCTGGTGGGCCGCTACGGCGGCGAGGAATTCATCCTGCTCCTGCCCGGTGTGAGCCCCGAGCGCGCCGAGGACATGACCGCCGCCATCAGCAGGCAGCTGCAGGACAAGCAGCCCCAGGTTGAGGCCAAGCTTCCCACCGTCAGCTATGGGATTACCGCCACAGGGGCCGGCCGGGCGGACCTGAAGGCCCTGGTGGAGTGCGCCGACGCTGCGCTCTACCGCGCCAAGACCCAGGGCCGCGACCAGTCGGTGCTGGCGGCCACCCTCCGCGAGGAAGAAACCGCCGGCACCGTCTGAGCGGGCCGGGTCAGGAAACCGGGGCGCCGCAGCGCCCAAGCGTCCGCCGAAGCGGACGCGCACGTCAGGCCCGGGGCGCCGCAGCGCCCCGGGGAAAGGGTCAAGAGATGACCGAGTCCACCAGCGCCTTCGCCTCGGCCTGGACCTGCTTGAGGTGATCCTCGCCCTTGAAGGACTCGGCGTAGATCTTGTAGACGTCTTCGGTACCCGACGGGCGGGCCGCGAACCAGGCGTTCTCCGTGACCACCTTCAGGCCGCCGATGGCCGCACCGTTGCCGGGAGCCTCGGTCAGCTTTGCGGTGATCGTCTCGCCGGCCAGTTCCGTCGCGCTGACGTCCGAGGAGGAGAGCTTGCCCAGGGCGGCCTTCTGCTCGCGGGTCGCGGCGGCGTCGATGCGCGCGTAGACGGGGTCGCCGAACTGGTCGGTCAGGCCCTTGTACAGCTCGGACGGCGAGCTGCCCGTGACGGCGGTGATCTCGGAGGCCAGCAGGGCCAGCAGGATGCCGTCCTTGTCCGTGGTCCAGACGCTGCCGTCCATTTTGTTGAAGGAGGCACCGGCGGATTCCTCGCCGCCGAAGGCACCCTCACCGGAGAGCAGGCCGGGAACGAACCACTTGAAGCCCACCGGTACCTCCACGAGCTTCCGTCCCAGGCTTTCGGCGACCCGGTCGATGATTGAGGAGGACACGAGGGTCTTGCCGATCACGGACTGCGGGTTCCAGCCGGTGCGGTGCCGGTACAGGTAGTCGATGGCGACGGCGAGGTAGTGGTTGGGGTTCATCAGCCCGCCCCGGCCGTTGACGACGGGCGTCACGATGCCGTGGCGGTCGGCGTCGGCGTCGTTGCCCGTAGCGATGTCGAACGGGGCGGCGCCGTCCGCGCCCGCTCCCATCCGCTGGATCAGGGACGCCATGGCGGCGGGTGAGGAGCAGTCCATTCGGATCTTCTCGTCCCAGTCGAGGGTCATGAAGGCCCACTGCGGGTCCACCGTGGGGTTCACGACGGTCAGGTTCAGGTGGTGGCGTTCACCGATCTCGCCCCAGTAATCCACGGAGGCGCCGCCCATCGGGTCCGCGCCGATCCGGACGCCGGCGTCGCGGATGGCGTTCAGGTCCAGGACGGAGGGCAGGTCGTCGACGTAGCTGGAGAGGAAGTCGAACTTGCCGGTCGTGCCGGCGGCGATCGCCTCGGCGATCGGAACCCGCTTGACGCCGCGGAGGCCGTTCTCGAGCAGCTCGTTCGCGCGGTTGGCGATCCAGCCGGTCGCGTCGGTGTCCGCCGGGCCGCCGTGCGGGGGGTTGTACTTGAAGCCGCCGTCGCCGGGCGGGTTGTGGCTGGGGGTTACCACGATGCCGTCTGCCTGTGGGGCGCCGGCCGCGGCCTTGTTGTTGTGCGTCAGGATCGCGTGGCTGAGGGCCGGCGTGGGCGTGTAGCCGTGGCGGGCATCGATCAGCACGTGCACGCCGTTGGCGGCGAGGACCTCAAGCGCGGAATTCTGGGCCGGCTCGCTCAGGGCGTGGGTGTCCTTGGCCAGGTAGAGCGGGCCGGTGATGCCTTGCCCGGCGCGGTATTCCACGATTGCCTGGGTGATGGCGAGGATGTGCGGCTCGTTGAACGAGGCCTTGAGGCTGGAGCCGCGGTGGCCGGAGGTGCCGAACACCACCCGCTGCCCGGGGTCTTCGAGGTTCGGCGCGACGTCGTAGTACGCGTCGAGGAGCGCTGTGAGGTCAACAAGGTCCTGGGGTTGGGCAACTGTGCCCGCGCGGCTAGCCATGGCTCCAGCATGCCAGAACCGCGGGCCCGGTGGCACGGTTTGGTCGCAATGCGGCCGCGGGTGACGGCGGGACGGCGGCGGGAAGGCTCCCGCCCGGGCCGGCATCGCGGCGGTACGCTGGACGAACACACGTCAACAAGGGGAGTGCCATGACCGAGCAGACCGGGCACGGGTACGACGGCGGCTACCGCGGTCAGGTCCCGCCGATGCCACCGTCCGCGCCCCACCAGGGGATCCCCGCCGGCGATTACGGCCCGGCCGGCTCGGGTATGGGCGGCCCCGGCGCCTACGGACCCCCGGACTACCGGGGAGGCGCCCGGCAGCAGCCTCCCGCCGTCGACGCCTACGGCCAGCCGCTCTACTACCCGGTGCCCGCCGCCCCAAAGGGCCTCAGCATCGCCAGCCTCTGCTGCGGCATCGCGGCCTTCCTGGGCCTGGGCTTCTTCCTGCTCCCGCAGCTCGCCGCGGTGCTGCTGGGGCACTTGGCCCTGCTCCGCGAACCGGGCGGCCGGGGCCTGGCCATCGCCGGACTGGTCTTGGGCTACATCGCGATCGCCATCACGCTGCTGGTGGTCATCGTCCTTGGCGTCGCCTTCTCCAACGCGGACTTCGTTACCCGCTAAGGGCCTCCAGCAGCCGCCCGGCGTTGGCCTCCAGCCAGTCGCGGCGGCGCAGGATCAGTCCGCCCACGCCCTCGTCCCACATCCTGGCCCAGCCGCCGCCGAGCGTCCGGGCCCGCTCCTGCATCCGGCCGTAGCTCAGCTCCGCCGCCTCGATGCCCAGGGCGGGCACCCGGCGTCGTTCTTCCGGGGTCCAGCCGTAGGCGTCGGCGAAGATGCGGAGCCGGTGGACGGGGTCCGTGCCGGCCCAGCCGGGCCAGACGTCCTCCGGGGCCCGTAACGGCACCCAGTGCATCGCGGCGTTGTACGAATCGCGCAGGGCGGTGGCGGGACCGGCAAGGTCGAAGTCCACCAGCCCCACGGCCAGGCCGTCCCGGACCACCACGTTCTGCGGCGTCGCGTCCAGGTGGCATACGAGGACCGGGCCGTCGGAGGCAGAACCAGGAACGGGGAACGGCCGGTCCGGGAACGGGTGGCCGTCCGGGACGTACCCAGCGGAGGCCGCGTGCAGCCGGCGGACCAGCCGGGCCACGGAGGCCAGGAGCTCCTCGGACTGGACCCAGGATTCCGGCTCGGCCCCGGCGCAGGCCCCCGGCAGGAAGGTCAGCACGTCCTTGCCCTGGGTGTCGCGGCCCAGGAACCGGGGCGAACCGTCGAATCCAGCGTCCTCCAGCCAGTCCAGGTACGCCGCGACGGCGAGGCTCTGGGGCTGGTGCGGCCGACGGATGGTCCCGCCGACCCGCACCACCCCCTCAGTAACATCGCCCGCCGGCATGAGCTCGACGTCGCACGTCTCGCCGGGGGCGGGGACGTAGACGCGCGCCTCAACCGGCGGGCGATGCGGGGTGCTCATTCGGCCTAGCGTACGCCGCCCATGAGCTTTTTGATGGCCGGGGACGCCGCCGCAAGGCCGACCGCCAGGATCATTGCGGTTCCGCCGACACCGATGAAGTACGGCAGCTCATCGTCCGGGTTGTAGAGGCCCGAGAGAATGCCGGCCAGCGTGGTTCCGAGCGACACCGACAGGAAGAACAGCGCCACCATCTGGGTGTGGAACGCCTGCGGGGCCAGCTTGGTGGTCACGGACAGGCCGATCGGGGAGAGGAACAGCTCCGCGAGGGTGAACAGGAACAGGATCCCAATCAGCGCCAGCAGCGGGGTCTTGCCGCCGCCGGCCAGCGGGATGAACGCCAGGAACGCCAGGCCCATCACGAACAGGCCGATGGAGAACTTCAGTGCCGAGCCGGGCTGCCTGCGGCCAAGCCGGGTCCACAGCGCGGCCATCACGCCGGCGAAGATGATGATGAACACCGGGTTGATCGACTGGACCCAGGCGGCCGGCATTTCCCAGCCGAAGAGGTTCCGGTCCAGCTTCTCCTCCGAGTACACGGCGATGAAGGTGAACTGCTGCTGGAACAGGGCCCAGAAGGCGGCCGAGGCGATGTACAGCGGGATGAACGCGGTCACGCGGCCGCGCTCCAGCGTGGTGACCTTCTTGCTGCTGTAGATCAGCACGAAGTACAGCACCGAGGCGCCGATCGCGGCATAGGCCATGGACATGGCCAGGTTGTTGGCGTTCACCGCGCCCGTGCCCAGCAGCAGGGCGATGACGACGACGATCGCCGCGAAGATCAGGCCGTAGCGGGTGCGCTGGGTGGCCGGCAGCGGGTTAGGGACGCGGTGCGCCTCGGCGGGGAGCTTACCGCGGCCCATGGCGTAAATACTCAGGCCGATCGCCATGCCGATGGCGGCCGCGCCGAAGCCCCAGTGGAAGCCCTGGCTTTCCTGCAGCCAGCCGGTCACCAGCGGGCCGATCAGGCCGCCGGTGTTGATGCCCATGTAGAAGATGGAGAAGCCGGCGTCGCGGCGTTCGTCCTTTTCCCGGTACAGGCTTCCCACCAGCGCGGTGGCGTTGGCCTTCAGGCCACCGGAGCCGATGCCTACCAGCGCCAGGCCGGTGATCAGGCCGGGGATGCCCGGGATCAGCGCCAGGCCGATGTGGCCGGCCATGATCATGATCGCGGAACCGAAGAGGACCCGCTCGGAGCCGAAGAGCCGGTCGGCGAGCCAGGCGCCGAGGATGGTGGAGAGGTAGACGCCGCCGCCGTACGCGCCAACCAGGCTGGCGGCGAGGGCCTTGTCGATCTCGAGGCCGCCCTGGGTGGCCGAGAAGTACATGTAGTACAGGAGGATGCCCTGCATTCCGTAGAAGGAGAAACGCTCCCACATTTCTACGGAGAAGAGGCTGGCCAGCATTTTCGGGTGGCCAAAGAAGGAGGTGTCGCCCGGCGTGGTCGCGGGGGGATCAGCTAAATGAGTTGTGCTCATTTACTTAATGCTGACACCGCAGCCCGGGATTGTCACATTCGGAACGGCCCCGGCGCAAGTCAATACCGGGGTGTTTCGCGATGTTTCCGCACGTGGATCCGCTAGTCGGCGTCGAACAGGATGACCTGCCGCACGGCCTTCCCGTCGGCCAGCTGGTCCATGGCCTCGTTGATCCCGGACAGGCTGATCCGCGAGGTGATGAGCTCCTCGACCGGCAGCTTGCCCTCCCGCCAGAGCCGGGCGTAGGTGGGGATGTCGCGGGCCGGGACCGCGGAGCCGAGGTAGCTGCCCACGATGGTCCGGGCCTCCGCGGTGATTGTCAGCGGGGAGAGGTGCGCGAGAGCGTCAGGGGCGGGCAGGCCGGCGGTGACGGTGGTGCCGCCGACGGCGGTAGCGGCGAATGCGGTCTCGAAGGCGCGGGCGCTGCCGGCGCACTCGATGACGTAGCGCGCCTTCACGCCCAGCTCGGGCAGTTCCTGCGGGGTGTACGCCTCGTGGGCGCCGAGGCGCCGGGCGTGTTCCAGCTTCTCCGGGAGTGTGTCGACGGCGATGATGCGGGAGATCCCCTGCGACACGGCGGTGATCAACGCGGCCATGCCGACGCCGCCCAGGCCCACGATCATCACGCTGTCTTCGGGGCGCGGCTTGGCGGCGTTCAGGACCGCCCCGCCGCCGGTGAGGACGGCGCAGCCAAGCACGGCGGCGATGTCGGCGGGAATGTCGTCGTCCACGGGGACGGCGGAGGCGCGGTCGACGACGGCGTGGCTGGCGAAGCCGGAGACGCCGAGGTGGTGGTGGACCGGTTCGCCGTCCCGGCTCAGGTGCCGGCTGCCGTGCAGCAGGGTGCCCTCGTTGTTGCTCTTGGAACCGGCAGTGCAGGGGAGCCGGCCGTCGGCGGCGCAGTTTTCGCACTGTTCGCAGCGCGGCAAGAAGGACATCACCACGCGCTGGCCGGGCGCCAGGTCCGTGACCTCGGCGCCGACCTCCACCACCCGTCCGGCCGCCTCGTGGCCGAGCAGCATCGGCACGGGCCGGACCCGGTTCCCGTCCACGACGCTGAGGTCCGAGTGGCAAATGCCCGCGGCCTCGAGCTTGACCAGGATTTCGGTGGGGCCGGGGCCGGTAAGTTCCAGGTCCGCGATGCTGATGGGTTTGGACTCCGCGAACGGGCGGGACCTGCCGATCTCCTCAAGCACTGCTCCGGTGATCTTCATCGATCCCTCTTCCGTCGTCGGGGCCGCCAGTGGCCGTGTCCGCTCCAGTAAACCGCAGCCGGGGGCGGCCGGGAAATCCGCGGCTCCGGCCCGGTGGTTCAGAAAGCCGGCGTCAGTAGCCCAGCTGCGCCGCGACCTGCAGGAGCAGGGCCTCCGAGCCCATCGGCCCGACCAGCTGGATGCCCATCGGCAACCCTTCGCCCGGCCGCCCGCCGGTCCAGTGCACAGGGATGCTGATGGCCGGGAGCCCGCAGACGTTGATCATCGAGGACCAGGGCGCGAACTGGCACTGCCGGCGGTAGTCCTCGTCGGCGTCGCCGGCCCACTCCGCGGCGGGCCAGTACCCGTCGCCGTGCACGGCCCCGGTGAACCAGCCCACCGGGCGCGGGATCTGCGCCAGCGCGGGCATCAGCATCAGGTCCCACGCCGCGTACTGGGCCAGGGTGTCCCGCTGGAAGGTCCGCAGGAAAGACAGGGCCTCCTCCAGCTTGGCCGCGCTCCGCTGCTGCGCGCGGCGCCGGAACGTCCGGGTCAACGGGGTCAACAGCGGTTCGCGCTGCGGCGGGACCCGGGCGCTTCCGACGCCGGCCGTCCAGGCGGTGGTGAAGGCCGCCGGGTACCGGTTGTCGTACCGGATGGACGCCTCGCCGGTCAGGTGCCCGGCCCGCTCCAGCAGGTCGATTCCCGCGGCCAGCGCGGCCAGAGCCTCGCGCTCGGGGGCGATCGGGTAGGCGGCCTGCCACGGGCTGTCCAGGCTGACGCCGATCCGGAGCGGGGGAGGAGCCTGCCCGGTGCGCTCCAGATAGCCCTGCCGGCCCGGCTCAGGCGGTGCGAGGGCGTCCAGCAGCAGCGCGGCGTCCCCGGCGGAGCGTGCCAGCGGCCCGGCCACCACCAGTCCGGCCCGGTCGCCGGGACTTTCCCCGGCGGGCACCAGCCCGCGGCCGGGCTTGAGCCCCACCAGGCCGCAGGCCGACGCCGGGATACGGATGGACCCGCCGCCGTCGGAGCCCGGCGCAAACGGCAACAGCCGCGACGCCACGGCCGCCGCGCTGCCGCCGGAGGAACCGCCCGAGCTTCGGCTGAGCGCATACGGATTACGCGAGGGCGGGGCGATCCGGTTCTCGCTGTACGCGGTAAGCCCAAACTCCGGAACCTGGGTCTTGCCGAGGGACACGACGCCCGCGCCCTTCAACGCCGCGGCCAGGGCGCCGTCCTCCGCCGCCGGCCGGGCCTCCAGCGCTGCGCTGCCGTGGCTGGTGGGGACCCCGGCGACGTCGGTCAGGTCCTTGAACGCGACCGGCATGCCGTGCAGCGGCGGCAGCGAGTCCACGACGCCGGCCTTGGAGGCCCGGTGGAATGCCGCGTCGGCGGCGTCGGCATCCCTGGCGGCCTGCTCCGCGGTGACCGTGATGAAGGCGCCCAGCCGCGGATTCTGCTCCCCAATCCGGGCCAGGAAATGCGCCGCTGCCTCGCGGGCTGACAGTGCGCCGGCGCGGAGGGCGTCCCGCAGCGCCACGGCGGACAGTTCGTGGATCTCAGCCAAGGTTCGCTGCCATCGGTCTCCCTACGTCGTCCCAGAAGCGTAACCTGACGCGCCGGACGCGGGAGGGCGCAGGGCTGGCGATACGCTGGAGGCACACCTGGTACTGCGGAGAGGACTGCCATGAGTGACATCGATACCGTGACCGTTTCCGACATCCCCGAGTCGGCGAAGATACTGGACGTCCGCGAAGACTACGAATGGGCCGCCGGACACGCCGAGCGCGCGCTGCACATCCCGCTCGACCAGCTGCCCGGCCGCATCGACGAGCTGGACCCGGACGAGGACCTCTACGTCATCTGCCGCACCGGCGGCCGCTCCTTCCGCGCCGCCCAGTGGCTGGTGGGCCAGGGCTACTCGGCCCTCAACGTCGCCGGCGGCATGGACCAGTGGCTGGAGACCGGCCTGCCGCTGGTGTCCGACAACGGCCTCAAGCCCGTCATCCTCTAACCCCAAGGGACCCCATGCCTGCCGCACCGCTCACGTACACGTTCCTGGGACCGGAGGGAACCTTCACCGAGGCGGCCCTGCTGCAGGTTCCCGGCGCCGCGGAGGCCATCCGCATCCCGGCGTCGAACGTCAACACCGCCCTGGACAAGGTCCGTGCCGGCGAGGCGGACGCGGCCATGGTGCCGATCGAGAACTCGGTGGAGGGCGGCGTGACCGCCACCCTGGATGCCATCGCTACCGGCCCCGAACTGCGGATCCTCCGCGAGGCGCTGGTACCGATCACCTTCGTGCTGGTCGCCCGGCCGGGGGTGCGGCTCGAAGACGTCCGCCGGGTCTCCACTCACGGCCACGCCTGGGCGCAGTGCCGGCTCTGGGTGGACGCTCATATTCCCCATGCGGAATACATCCCGGGGTCCTCGACGGCGGCCGCGGCCATGGGACTGCTCGACGGCGCCCCCTACGACGCCGCCATCTGCGCGCCAATCGTCGCGGCGGAACAGCCCGGCCTGCAGGTCCTGGCGGAGAACATCGGCGACAACCCCGGCGCCGTCACCCGGTTCGTGCTGGTGGGACGTCCCGGTGAGCTGCCGGCGGCCACCGGGTCGGACAAGACCACCGTGGTGGTGCCGCTCCCGGAGGACCGGCCCGGCGCGCTGATGGAGATCCTGGACCAGTTCGCCACCCGCGGGGTCAACCTCAGCCGGATCGAGTCCCGCCCCACCGGGCAGTACCTGGGCCACTACTTCTTCAGCATCGACGCCGACGGCCACGTGCTCGACGCCAGGGTGGCCGACGCCCTCGCCGGACTGCACCGGATCAGCCCGGCCACCCGCTTCCTTGGCTCCTACGGCCGCGCGGACGGTCAGCGCACCGAGGTCCAGCCGCACACCTCGGACCAGGCATTCCGCGCCGCCCACGCCTGGGTGGAGGGCCTCCGCTCCGGCGCCGCCCCGGATTCCGACGGGGAAACCCTGACCGCCGGATAGCGCTCCCTGGCATTCGCCCAAAGCGTAGACAAATGCCCCATCCTGCACTTTCGCCCCTCGTAAACGGGCGTATGCTGGCGGGAACCAAACCGGGATAGACCTCGACTGGAGGGAGCAGGGCATGTCAACGACGAGCAATGACAACGATGGCCAGGGGATGATCGTGAACCCCAAGCCGACGGCGGAGAACCAGGACTGGGACGGTGACGACGCAGACCGCGCGGACCGGCTGCGCTTCGAAGAGGAGCAGGCCATGATCCGCGAACAGAGCGAGGCGCGCGCCGCCAAGGCTGCCGAGGACGCAAAGAAGGCCGAAGAGGCCGGCAAGGAAGCCAGCTAGGCTAGACGGCTTCGTCTTCCCGGACCCGCACCAGCAGGGACCGGGGGGCGATCTGGACGGTGACCTTCGTGGCCTCGCCCGAGGGGTCACCGTCCACCTGCGTCGGCATCGGCTCGGCGCAGGTGATGACGACCTTGCCCGAGCGGTAGTAGGTCATCACGGGCAGGTTCCGCTTGTGCTTGAGCACGATTTTCCAATACATCGCCAGCCAGCCGATCGCGCTGCGCGGGCTCATCACCACCACGTCCAGCATCCCGTCGTCGATCATTGCCTGCGGAATGAAGTCGATGCCACCGGGAATCAGCCCGCAGTTGGCGAACAGGACGCTGCGGATCTTGCGTGACTGCTCCGGTTCGTCGTCCAGGGAGATGGACACCCGCTTCCGCCGGCCCGGCAGGTGCCGCACCCCGGCCTCGGTGTAGGCCAGCCAGCCCACCGCCTTCTTCAGGCCGTCGCTGGTGTCGCTAACTACCTCTGCGTCCATCCCGATCCCGGCGATCACCAGGAAGGCGTGCTCCGACGACTGGCCGGTGATGCCGTTGGCCACCTTCATCCGGGCGGTGTCGATGAAGCGCTGGTGCCCGAAGAGGGCGGTCTCCACGCAGGAATGCAGGTTCCCGATGTCCAGGTGGATGTTGCGGGCCAGCAGGTTCCCGGTGCCCAGCGGCAGCAGCCCCATCGCGATGTCCGAGTGGGCCAGGACGTCGGCGACCACCCGCACGGTGCCGTCCCCGCCGCCTACCAGGACGACGTCGGCGCCGGACGCGACGGCGGCACGCGCCTGCGAGAAGCCGGGATCCTCCGCCGTGGTCTCGTAGAAGAGCGGGGCCTCCCAGCCGGCCGCCAGGCACGCCCCTTCCACCAGGGCACGCGCCTCGGCCGCACGGGCCTTGATGGGGTTCAGCACCACCGCGACCTTCTGCCGCTCCAGGCCCGGATGGTGGGTCTCCTCCCAGACGGCGCTGCGCGTGTGTTTGGCCTTGAGCCGGCGCACGCCCCACCAGCTGGAGAGGGCAAAGGCCAGGGCTCCAGCGATGACGAGGTAGAGCAGCCAGTCGCGCATGGTGCTCCAACACTAACCCGGGCCCGCCCCGCGGCCGGACTGCCCGGCGTCACCGTGCGGATTCGATACTCTTGTCTGGTGATCGACGTAAAAGACCTCAGCGAAAATCCGGACAAGTTCCGCGCCAGCCAGCGCGCCCGCGGCGCCGACGAATCCGTGGTGGACGCGATCATCGCCGCGGACGCGTCCCGGCGGGCGGCCCTGATCCGCTACGAGAACCTCCGCGCCGAGCAGAACGCCTTCGGCAAGAAGGTGGCGCAGGCCAAGGGCGAGGAGAAGCAGGCCCTGCTGGCCGAGGTCAAGGTCCTTGCCGCGTCGGTCAAGGAAGCGTCCGCCGAGGCCGACGCCGCCCAGACCGCCCAGGAGGAGCTGCTGCGCGGCATTCCCAACCTGGTCGAGGACGGCGTCCCGGAGGGCGGCGAGGACGACTACGTCGTAGTCAAGACCGTCGGCACCCCGCGCGAGTTCCCCGATTTCGAGCCGAAGGACCACCTGGAAATCGGTGAGCTGATCGGCGCCATCGACATGGAACGCGGCGCCAAGGTCTCCGGCTCCCGCTTCTACTTCCTCCGCGGCGTCGGCGCCCGGCTCGAGATGGCGCTGCTGCAGATGGCCATGGAACAGGCCATCGACGCCGGCTTCGTCCCGATGATCACCCCCACCCTGGTCCGTCCCGAGACCATGCAGGGCACTGGCTTCGACGTCAAGCACGACGCCGAGATCTACCGCCTCGCCGAGGACGACCTCTACCTGGTGGGCACCTCCGAGGTGGCCCTCGCCGGCTACCACGCGGACGAGATCCTGGACCTCTCCGCCGGCCCCATACGCTACGCCGGCCAGAGCTCCTGCTACCGCCGCGAGGCCGGCTCGCACGGCAAAGACACCCGCGGCATCATCCGCGTGCACCAGTTCAACAAGGTGGAGATGTTCATCTACACCACGGTCGAGGAAGCCGCCGCAGAGCACGCCCGGCTGCTGGCCTGGGAAGAGGAAATGCTGGCCAAATGCGAGCTTCCCTACCGCGTGATAGACACCGCCGCGGGCGACCTCGGAACCTCCGCGGCGCGGAAGTTCGACTGCGAGGCGTGGGTCCCCACCCAGGGCGCCTACCGCGAGCTGACCTCCACCTCCAACTGCACCACCTTCCAGGCGCGCCGGCTCAACATCCGCGAACGCGTGATCACCGAGGACGGCACCCCCAAGGGCACCCGCGCGGTCGCCACGCTCAACGGCACCCTCGCCACCACCCGCTGGATCGTGGCCATCCTGGAACACCACCAGAACCCGGACGGCTCGGTCAACGTGCCGGCCGCGCTGCAGAAGTACCTGGGCGGGATGACCGTCCTGCCCGTCCTCTGACCATTCGCTCCAGCCCCCCGCCAGCCTCCCGCCGTCGGCCCCGCCATCCAGCCACCCAAGTGTTCACGGGCGCTTCATGTCGTGCTGTGGCGCGCGTCCTAGCTGTACTCAGTCAGTAGGTTGGTTGCACCTGCTGATGGGTGGTTTGCCTCCGAGGCTGCCGTGTGGCCGGTGGTTGTTGTAGAAGTTTAGCCATGGCTGCAGGGCGTTGGTTCGGGCTTGGTTCGAGG